>NZ_JAPNNW010000050.1:0-521 GCF_027853465.1 Allofournierella sp. CML151
GTGGTGGCGGACAGCGCCTACAAAACGCCTTGGATCTGCAAAAGGATCTTCGGGAGCGGCCGCGTTCTTTCCACTTGCTATACCCGTCCCAAGACCAAAGAGAACGGCCATCCCTGGTGGATGTATGTGTATGACGAGTACTTTGATGATGTGATCTGCCCGGAGTACCGTGCGCTGCATTATTCCACCACAAACCGGGAGGGCTACCGGGAATACAAAAGCCGGGCTTATCTTTGCAAAAGCTGTCCTACCAGAGGGATATGTACCGAAAGCTCCAGGTGCGAGAAAACGGTGATGCGCCATATCTGGCAGGACTATGTGGAGATGGCGGAGCATGTCCGGTATATGCCGGTGTACAAAGAACTGTACCGGCTGCGAAAAGAGAAGATCGAGCGTGTATTTGCCGATGCGAAAGAAAAGCACGGCATGCGTTACACCCAGTACAGAGGCTTGGCCCAGGTGACAAACTGGGTGAAGCTTAAATTTGCTGCCATGAATCTGAAAAAGCTGGCCACCTGGAA
>NZ_JAPNNW010000051.1:0-421 GCF_027853465.1 Allofournierella sp. CML151
ACGCACCGGGTGGTGGAGAACGACACGCAGGCGAAGCAGCTGATCACAAAGGGCGACGCAAACGCCCTGCCGGATGTGGACCCGGTGAGCTACGAGCGTGTGGTCGGAAAAGTGGTCATGTGCATCCCGGTGCTGGGCACAGTGTCGGAGATGCTCCATTCCGGGCCAGGCGTCACGGCCTGTGTGGCGATTTTTGCCCTGGCGATCATCCTATGGACACTTGCAGACAAAACAAAGAAAAGGGAGCGTTCCAAGTGAAGAAAAGAGTTTTGCTGATGGGTCTGGCAGCAGTCATGGTCATGGGCGCAGTCGTGGGCGGCTCCCTGGCGGCAGGCCAGGCGAGTGCGGAGAACCCGGTCACGGCGCCTCTGGCGGCGGCCACCCTGAATATTGAATGGACTGGCGGCGAAAGCGCACCGGT
>NZ_JAPNNW010000052.1:0-388 GCF_027853465.1 Allofournierella sp. CML151
GGTTTTGTGCTCGGGGTAGTTTCTGCACACTTCATCATACAAAGGATCAAAGGCTACGCTGTCGTGGACATTGCCGGGAGTGACGTAAACACCAAGAACAAAATTGTGCTTGTCGCAGGCCGTGTGCGCCTCGTAGGCAAAGCACTTTTTGTGTTCCCCCTTGTGGAACACGCCGCTTTCCGGGTCGGTGGTGGATACCACCGTTTCCTTCGTCTGCTTCTCCTGGGGCGGATTTTTGTCGCTGTCGTCGGAAAAGGGCTTCTTGCCGTGTTCTTCCCGGTCTCTGTTTACCTCAGCAAACAACTCTTTTGCGTACCGCTTCGCCTGTTTGGGAACCGCCTTTTTGGCCTGCTTTTTCAGATTGGCACTTGCCTTAATATGGGTTCCA
>NZ_JAPNNW010000053.1:0-355 GCF_027853465.1 Allofournierella sp. CML151
AACAGCGCGAACGGTGAAGCCGCCCCGTAGGGGGAAGTGGACCAAAAGAAAAGCGAGCATCTTTCAATGCCCACATCTTTGTGGTGCACTTCTAGACAAAGGCGTTAAGAAAAACATGCCGGTGGCATGTTTTTTAGCCTGAGAGTCCCTGCGAGCTGAACCGGAGCGCCTCAGCGCGAACGGTGAAGCCGCCCCCACAGGGGGAAGTGCGGCAAAAGAAAAGTGAGCATCAACTGTGGTTTGCCTCTTTGTGGTGCACTTCTAGACGAGGGCGTTAAGAACAATATGCCGGTGGCATATTGTTTAGCCCGAGAGGCCCTGCGCGCTGAACCGGAGCGCCTCAGCGCGAACGGTG
>NZ_JAPNNW010000054.1:0-341 GCF_027853465.1 Allofournierella sp. CML151
CTCAGCTGATCGCTCATCTGATCTTGCATTTCCTGTTCTTGGATGTACTTGCGGATCTTTGCCTCATTTCCTCCAACCGTATTTACATAGTACCCTTTTGCCCAAAACACTCTCCTTCCATATTTGTACTTTAGATTCGCATGCCTCTCAAAAATCATCAACGTACTCTTGCCTTTCAAGTATCCCATAAAATCTGCTACCGCCAATTTCGGCGGAATCGATACGAGCATATGAATGTGGTCTGGCATTGCATGCCCCTCAATGATTTCCACATGCTTGTAATCACAAAGCATCCTCAGGATTTTTCCAATATCTTTTCTTAATTTCCCGTAAATCACCTT
>NZ_JAPNNW010000055.1:0-335 GCF_027853465.1 Allofournierella sp. CML151
AATCAAAAGCTACGCTGTCGTGGACATTGCCGGGAGTGACGTGAACACCAAGGATAAAATTGTGCTTGTCGCAAGCCGTGTGCGCTTCGTAGGCAAAGCATTTTTTGTGTTCCCCCTTGTGGAACACGCCGCTTTCCGGGTCGGTGGTGGATACCACTGTTTCCTTCTCTTGGGGCGGCTTTTTGTCGCTGTCATCCGAAAAAGGCTTTTTCCCGTGTTCTTCCCGGTCTTTGTTTACCTCGTCAAACAGCTCTTTCGTATACCGTTTTGCCTGTTTGGGAACTGCCTTTTTGGCCTGCTTTTTCAGATTGGCACTTGCCTTAATATGTGTTCCG
>NZ_JAPNNW010000056.1:0-312 GCF_027853465.1 Allofournierella sp. CML151
AAGCCGCCCCCGAAGGGGGGAAGTGCAACAAAAAAGGCAGGACGTTTGTCCTGCCTTTTTGTGGTGCACTTCCAGGGACTCATCCGGTTGCGGCGTGTCGCGCTGACTTCGCGCATCATATGCGCTCGCATCGCTCTGCGCCGCTGCCCAGCCCGCTCCGGTTCGCTGCATCCGCCACTGGCGGCGCTCACCTCCGGGGCACCCAGGACCCGCATCAGATGCCCCATGGAGTCCGAGTCTCTCAAATTCCATCGAAACAAAGAAAGGGCACCCAAACGGGTGCCCTTTCTTTGTTTGGTGCACTTCCAGGGA
>NZ_JAPNNW010000057.1:0-301 GCF_027853465.1 Allofournierella sp. CML151
CTCGAACCCTGGGCCCGCTGATTAAGAGTCAGCTGCTCTACCAACTGAGCTAGAAGTGCATGTATTAAATTTTTGGCCTTGCAAAACCATCTGGCCCTGCCGCTCGCCATCCGAGCCGCTGCGCTGCTCTTCCGGTTGCGGCGTGTCGCGCTGACTTCGCGCATGGTTATGCGCTCGCATCGCTCTGCGCCGCTGCCCAGCCCGCTCCGGTTCGCTGCATCCGCCACTGGCGGCGCTCACCTCCGGGGCACCAACTGAGCTAGAAGTGCATATTAAATTGTTTGGTCTGTGAGTTGAAGAC
>NZ_JAPNNW010000058.1:0-254 GCF_027853465.1 Allofournierella sp. CML151
CCAGAACCATGCGGTTCCGTGGGCTTATGCGGTATTAGCAGTCGTTTCCAACTGTTGTCCCCCACTCTGGGGCAGGTTACTCACGTGTTACTCACCCGTTCGCCACTAAGCTTACAAATCGTCATCCCGAAAGAATCAGATAAGCAAGCTCCGTTCGACTTGCATGTGTTAGGCGCGCCGCCAGCGTTCGTCCTGAGCCAGGATCAAACTCTTCATAAAATGGTATTTAAACCAGATTACTCTGAATTAAATCA
>NZ_JAPNNW010000059.1:0-254 GCF_027853465.1 Allofournierella sp. CML151
TCTGTGTCATGCGACACCGTGGGCTTATGCGGTATTAGCAGTCGTTTCCAACTGTTGTCCCCCACTCTGGGGCAGGTTACTCACGTGTTACTCACCCGTTCGCCACTAAGCTTATAAGTCGTCATCCCGAAAGAATCAAACAAACAAGCTCCGTTCGACTTGCATGTGTTAGGCGCGCCGCCAGCGTTCGTCCTGAGCCAGGATCAAACTCTTCATAAAATGGTATTTAAACCAGATTACTCTGAATTAAATCG
>NZ_JAPNNW010000006.1:0-156088 GCF_027853465.1 Allofournierella sp. CML151
AGCCCGGCCATCCTGTTTCACAACAGGATGGCCGGGCAAAGCCTGATGCAATCGCTCAGCGGGTGAGCAACAAAATATTTTCCGGCGCGATGCCTAGCTGACCGGGCAGGGGATTGGGGCGCTTGTCTTTCGTCATGCGCCACCAGATGTCCGGCGTGCCGGGGGTCTGGTTCACGGCGCGCATCTGGATGATCCACTCAAAGGGCTCCTCGATCTGGCCGGTGTATTCCACGTCAAAGCGGTTGGCCGGGGCCTTGGGGTGGAAGTAGTGGGCCCGAATGCCGATGGCGCACAGCTCCTCCGGCACAGGGCGGGCGGTGGTGAATTCCAGGCCGCCCCAGTCCTCCACCAGAACGGTGTTGGGGCCGGTGCGCCGGGCCGCCGCAATGTTCTTACAGCCGGTGAGGCGGGCTGCCGCCCGGCTGCCCGGGTCGGCAAATACCTCCTTGGTGGCTCCCCAGCGCAGCACCTGGCCCTCGTCCAGAACGGCCAGACGGCCGCACATGTGGTAGGCCTCGTCCCGGCTGTGGGTCACCAGCAGCACATCGCCCGAGAATTCCTTCAGCACCCGCAGCATGTCCAGCTGCAATTGTTCTCTCAAATGGCTGTCCAGCGCGGAGAAGGGCTCGTCCAGCAGCAGCACCTGGGGCCGGTTCACCAGAATCCGTCCCAGCGCCACCCGCTGCTGCTGCCCACCGGACAATTCAGCCGGGCGACGCTGCTCCAGCCCGGCGAGGCCCAGCAGCTCCACCGCCTGGCGGTAGAGGGCCTGCTTTTTTGCCTTGTCCTTTTCCCGGTGCAGGCCCGCCAGCAGATTCTGACGCACGGTCATGGTGGGGAAGAGGGCGTAGCTCTGGAACAGATACCCCACCCCTCGCTGCTGAGGGGGCAGGTTGATGCGCTGCTGGGAGTCAAAGAGCGTGCGGCCGTCCAGCAGGATGCGGCCCCGGTCCGGCGTTTCCACTCCGGCGATGCAGCGCAGGGTCATGCTCTTGCCACAGCCGGAGGCGCCCAGCAGGCCGGTAATGCCGCCGTTTGTCTCCAGTTTTACCTTTAATTGAAAGGAGCCCAGGTCCTTTTCAATGTCCACAAACAGGCTCATGGGGCGCGCCTCCTTTGCTTTTGCTCCAGCAGATTCACGGTGAGCAGCACCGCGGCGCTGATGGCCAGGTTCACCAGTACCCAGGCGAAGGCGCCCGCGTCATCGCCGGTGCGCCAGAGCTGGTACACGGTGGTGGAGATGGTGGCGGTGCGCCCGGGGGTGTAGCCGATGAGCATGCTGGTGGCGCCGTATTCGCCCAGCGCCCGGGCGAAGGCCAGCACCGCGCCAGCCAGAATGCCCTGGCGGCAGGCGGGCATGCGCACCCGCCAGAAGATGTAGGTGTTGGAAAGCCCCAGCGTGCGGCCCGCGTCCGCCAGCCGCTCGTCGAAGCTCTCAAACGCGCCCCGGGCGGTGCGGTACATCAGCGGAAAGGCCACCACCGAGGCGGTGAGGATGCCGCCGTACCAGGTCATCACGAACTTGATGCCGAAGTTTGCCAGAAAGATGCCCAGCGGCCGTTTGGCCCCGAACACCAGCAGCAGAAAATAGCCCACCACGGTGGGCGGCAGCACCAGCGGCAGGGTGAGCACTACGTCCAGCAGGCCCTTCACCGCCCGGGGCAGCCGGGCCACATAATAGGCGGCAAAGATGCCGGAAAAGAACACCAGCACGCTGCTGATGGCGGCGATGCGCAGGGAATTCAACAGGGGATACCAGTCCATGTGGAAAACTCCAATCCGAAAAGCGGGGCAAGGCAGCCTGCCTTGCCCCGTTCTTTGTGATTATTCGACGGGAGAGAAGCCCACTTCCTCAAATACCTGCATGGCCGCGTCGGTCTGCAGATAGTCCAGGAAGGCCTGCGCCTCCTCGCTGTGCTGGGAAATGTTCAGCACGGCGGCGGGGGAGATCACCTGGCCGCACATCTCCTCGGTGGCATAATCCACCGGGGTGATTCCGGCGCTGTAGGCGTCGGTGCAGTAGACCACACCGCAGTCCACGCTGCCCTCGGTAATCTGGGTGGTGACCTCCTTCACGTTGGAGCCGTAGGTGATCTTGCCTGCGTTTGCCAGGGCCTCCTCGTCCAGACCGTAGTAGGCCAGGATCTGCTGGGTGTACTGGCCCACCGGCACGTCGCTGTTGCCCATGGCCATCAGGATGTCGCTGCTCTCCAGAGCCTTGGCCAGGTCGTCAAAGCTGGCGATGGAGGCGTCGCTGCCCTCGGCCACACACAGAGCCACCTTGTTTTCCAGCAGGTTCACCCGGGTGCCCTCGGCCACAAAGTCCAGGCCCTCGGTGTTTACGCTGGCGTCGGCGGTCTTGTCCAGCTGGTCCATCTGCTTCTGCCCGGCCGAGAGGAACAGGTCACAGACTGCGCCCTCCTGGATCTGGGTCTTCAGGGTGCCGGAGGAATCAAAGTTGAAGGTCAGGGTCACATTGGGGGCCACGGCTTTGTAGTCCTCGGCGATCTGGTTCAGGGTCTCGGTCAGACTGGCGGCAGCAAACACCGTCAGCTCCACCGGTTCGGCTTCCGTTTCGGTCTGGGAAGCGGATGCGGACGCCGCGCCGGAACCGGCGGACGCGGCAGAGGAGGGGGAAACGGCGGAAGATGCGCCGCCGCAGCCTGCCAGCGAGAACGCCAGCGCGAAGATTGCGGCCAGTGCGAATGCCTTTTTCATGGATAAAACTCCTTTTCCCGTATTTCAGGGACATTTGTTTTCAATCTCCGTGGATTTACACGGAGTTGAAGCAAAAGGAACAATCGCGGGGGAAGCTGCGCGGCTCAGAACACGAAGTCGCCACTTTTGCCGCCCTGCTTTTCGCAGAGGTGGATGTCAGAGATGACCATGCGCTTATCCATGGCCTTGCACATGTCGTACACAGTCAGCAGCGCAGTGGAAACGCCGGTGAGGGCCTCCATCTCCACGCCGGTTTTGCCCTCGCACTGCACGGTGCAGCGGGCGGTGATGGAGTGGCTTTCGTCCTCCAGTGTAAAATCCACGGCGCACTTGGTCAGCGCCAGCACGTGGCACAAAGGGATCAGGTCGGCGGTGCGCTTGGTGGCCATGATGCCCGCCACCCGGGCCACGCCCAGCACGTCGCCTTTTTTGGCGCTGCCTTCCTTCACGGCCTGGTAGCACGCGGCGCTCATGGAGATGCGCCCGGAGGCGATGGCGGTGCGGTGGGTCACGGCCTTTTCGGTCACGTCCACCATGATGGCCTCGCCTTTTTCATTCAGATGAGTAAACGGCATAAGAATGCTCCTTTGTTTTTGATTGGCGGTCAGGCCTTGCCGAAGCCGCAGTTGGGGAAGGTGCACACCGAACAGTTCAGGCAGAGCCCACCGTTGCCGTAGGCGGCCAGCTGGTCGGCGGTGACCGGAACCCCGGCAACCAGATAGGGCAGCACCAGATCAAAGATGGTGCGCTTGGCGTACATCACGCAGCCGGGCAGACCGCACACCGGGCGGTTTCCCTCGGCGTAAGCCAGCAGGAACATGGCCCCCGGCAGAACCGGTGCGCCGTAGCTTACCACGCTGGCGCCGGTGTTTTTGATGGCCAGAGGGGTCTTGTCGTCCGGGTCCACGCTCATGCCGCCGGTGCACAGCACCATGTCCGCACCCTGTGCCAGCATCTCGTTGGCAGCGGCGGTGATCTTCTCGTGGTCGTCGTTCAGCACGGTGTGCCAGGCCATCCGGCAGCCGTACTCCGCCAGCTTCTTCTCAATCACCGGAGTAAAAGAATCCTGAATGCGGCCGTAGAACACTTCGTTGCCGGTGGTCACCACGCCCACCTTCAGCTCCCGGAAGGGTACCAGACGGAACAGAGGCTCCTCGCCCACAGCGGCGCGGGCGGCCTCCATTTTGGCGGCCTCGATCACCAGCGGGATCACCCGCATGCCGGCCAGCTTGTCACCCTTTTTCACCGCAAAGCCGCTGTGACGGCAGGCCACCATTACCTCGCCCAGCCGGTTCAGCCGGAACAGGCGCTCGGTGTCGGCCAGGAACAGGCCGTCCACCTCGGCCGTCAGTTTGATCTTGCCCTCGCTGGGCTCGCTTGCGCTCATATATTCGTTCTGGCACAGCTGGCGCAGGATCTCGGCCGCGTCGTTCTCGTGCAGATGGTTTTCATCGTTTTCCCAGATGTAGATGTGGTCCTTGCCCACGCTCAGCAGCACCGGCACGTCCTCGGCCTGGATCACGTGCCCCTTTTTGAACACGGGGCCCTTCTTTACGCCGGGAATGATCTGGGTGATGTCGTGGCAGAGTACCTGGCCCACCGCATCCTCGGTCTTCATCAGTTTCATAACGGTTCCTCCCATTAATAACGTTCCTCAGTCCTGCACAGGCAGGGTGTAATCGGAAAAATGTTTTTCAAAAATCCGGTCGCAGCAAGCCTGCAGCTCCCGCTGCATGGCGCTGCACCGATGCAGCAGCGTCCGGCCCTCTTCGGTGAGCCGGGAACCGCCGCCCTGTGCGCCGCCGCTCTCCCGCTCCAGCAAGGCAAAGCCCAGCGTGCGCTCCGCCGCGGCGATCCGCCGCCAGGCGGTGGTGTAGGAGATGTGCATTCCCTTGCAGGCGTGCTGCATCGAACCGCAGGCCTCCACCAGCTCCAGAAAGCGGACCATCTCCTCGTCGAACAACGGCTGCTCGCCCCACAGCTGCAGCCGCAGCTGCGGCCAGAGAGGGCGGGCAGTGTGCTCCCGGCGGGCAAGGTAGCTCAGCAGCAGGCCGTAGTCCTCCGGGGTGTCGGCATCCAGCAGCACGGCCTCGTCCTCCACCGGCAGATCCGCGGGCAGCACCCCGGCCCGGGCCAGCGCGGTTTTCAGGCTGAGACCCGGCGGTGCGGCCAGCAGGGGTTCGATCAGATGCGCATCCAGCGCGGCGGGATGGCCCCGGCGGCCCCCGTAAACCGGCCGGGCAAAGAGGGCCGGATGCTCCAGCAGGCGGCGCAGTGTGTCAGGCAGGGGAAGGGGCACGTCCGCCGGAGCAACCAGAAACCGGCTGCACCGGCCCTGCAGCAGAGGCAGGCCCTGCCGGATGGAATCGAACATCTGGGTGCGGGCGTACTCCGGGTTGTGAACCAGAAAAACCTCCGGCTGGCCTGCCAGATGCGCCTCGATCTCCTCTGCGTGCCAGCCGGTCACAATCACCACCGGCCCCACACCGGCGGCGCGCATGGTGTGCAGCAGCTGGTCCAGAAAGGTGCTGCCGCCCAGAGGCAGCAGCGGCTTGAACCGGCCCATCCGGGAGGAAAGCCCGGCGGCGGGGATCAGTGCACCGAATGCCGTCGCTTGCCCTCCTTTGCCCGAGGCGGCGCGAGGCCGCCAATTGACTCTGCTCTGATTTTAGCACAGTGAGCGTTGTTTCACAAGAGAAATAACGAAAAGAACGACTTTTTGCCGCGTACGGGGCGGGAAAGGCAGGAGGTTTTGTCTTAACCGGATGTTTATGGTATAGTAAAGAGGACAATAACCATACAAAACAGACAGGAATCAGGAGATATTCATGAAAACCGAACGATTGAACGAAACATTCGCCCGCGCTTTGCTGGCCGCTCAGAAGGAATACTTTGCCACCGGGGCAACCCGGTCGCTGCAGTTTCGGCTGGGGCAGCTGGAAGCCCTGTACAAGGCGCTGGAGCGGCATACCCCGGCGCTGGAAGCGGCCCTCGCACAGGACCTGGGCAAGAGCCGGTTTGAGAGCTACGCCAGCGAGATCGGCATGGTGCTGGCGGGCATTTCCCACATCCGCCGCCACCTGGCCCGCTGGATGAAGCCCCGCACCAAGCTTGCGCCCATGCAGCTGTTTCCCGGCCGTGGCCGGGTGGAGCTGGTGCCCTATGGCTGTGTGTACATCCTGGGACCCTACAACTACCCGGTGCAGCTGCTGCTGGAGCCGTTGGCCGAGGCGCTGGCTGCGGGCAACTGTGCGGTGGTCAGCCCCTCTGAGCTCACCCCCCATGTGGCCCAGGCGGTCAGCACCATGCTGGCCGAGGTCTTCCCGCCGGAATACGTGTGCTGTGTGCCCGCTGGCATCGAGAACAATACCCTGATGCTGCACAGCCGCTTTGATTACATCTTCTTTACCGGCAGCCCCCGGGTGGGCCGCATTGTGATGCAGGCCGCGGCGGAAAACCTGGTGCCGGTGACGCTGGAGCTGGGCGGCAAAAGCCCGGTGATCGTGGCAAAGGACGCTCATCTGCCCACCGCCTGCGAGCGCATTGTCTGGGGCAAGCTGATGAACGCGGGCCAGACCTGCGTGGCCCCGGACTATGTGCTGGTGGACCGGAGCATCCAGGAGGAATTTTTGCAGGGGCTGGAAGGGGCCATCCGGCGCTTTTACGGCGAGGACGCACAGAAGAGCCCGGACTACGGCCGCATTGTGAACGAGGGCCACATCCGGCGGCTGAGCCGTATTCTGGAGGAGGACCGGGCGTTTATCCGGTGCGGCGGCCGGGTGGATGCGGCGGACCGGTACATCGAGCCCACCATCCTCTGCCCGGAGAATATGGACGCGGCCTGCATGCAGGAGGAGCTGTTCGGCCCGCTGCTGCCGGTATTTGCCTACGATGACCTGAACGAGGCGCTGGAGATCATCAACAAGGGCGAGAAGCCGCTGGCGCTGTATGTGTTCAGCCGGAACAAGGCCCTGGTGCGCCGGGTGCTGGACTCCACCGCCAGCGGCGGCGTGAGCGTGAACGATACCATCGGCCATATTCTGGACCCGGATCTGCCCTTCGGCGGGGTGGGACAGTCCGGTATGGGGGCCTACCACGGCCATGAGGGCTTCCTCACCTTCTCCCACCGGCGCAGTGTGCTGCAGCGGGGCCTTTTCCCCATGCGCACCGCCTTCCCGCCTTTCAGCGAGGCCAGCGAGCGCATGGTGCGCCGCCTGATGCGATGAGCGTGGGCAGATGGTCGGCCGCCTGGGCCGAGTTTACCCAGAAAAAGTTGCCGTCGGTACGGGGTAAGTGGGCGGCGGCGCTGCCCACCATATTGGTATCGCTGACCCTGCTGTTCAGCATCTGGGGCATCTTCGGGGTGCGGTACGTGGTCATGACCTCCTTTTTGACGCTGGTGTTCCGCACCCGCCACCGGCAGGATTTTCGCCCCCGGGAGCTGGTGCGCACGGCGGTGATGATGGCGGCGGTGTGCCTGGCGGCTTTTGCGGCCGGGCGGGGGCTCTGGTGGGCGCTGGCACTGAATCTGGTGGTACCCTTTGTGCTGGTCTATCTGCTCAGCTCCAAATTCAGCCCCAAGGCCTATTTCGTTTATGGCATGGAGTTTGTCTTTTTGCAGCTGATGCCCATCACGCCCGCCCAGCTGCCGGTGCAGCTGGCGGTGCTGGCCTATGGTCTGGTGGTGGTCACGGCGGCGCTGTGGATTCACGCAAAGATCATTCACCGGCGCAGGCATTTCGGCACCGTGCGCAAGGGCATGGACAACCTGTGTATCCAGCTGGAAAAGCTGGCCCGGGGCGAAGATGTGAGCGCCGAGCACGCCGCGCTGCCGCCCATGATGATTCACATGACCCAGGTCATCTACGGCAGCCGGGGATATACCTACCTGGCCAACGGCTACGGCAAGGTGAATTATCTGTTCATGCTGCTGTTCCAGCGGTTTTACTACTTCACCGACCACTTTGTGCCCCGGGGCTGGCAGCCCGGTGAAGAGGATGCCGCCTGGCTGCTGCAGCTGGCGGAGCTGTTCCGCCGGGCCGAGCGGGAGCTGAATGGGCCGGAGCATCCGGAGCTGCGCCGCCGTCTGAACCAGCTGCGGACCGGTCCGGGGTTAAGCGACGGGCAGCAGAACGAGGCCATGGGCGAGATTCTGCGGGTGTTCGGCGCGGCGCTGGAGACCCTGGAGCAGGTACACCCGGCCCGCCCCCTGAAGGACTGGAAGCTGCCCGGCGACCAGAACAAGGTAAAGGGGGTGCGGTACGCCTTCGGGCTGGACCAGTTCACCACCCGGTTTGCGGTGCGGCTTTCGGCGGTGCTCTGCCTGGGCTTCGGCTTTGTCTGGCTCACCGGGCTGGAGCATGCCTACTGGTACCCGATGACCGCCTTTCTGATGCTGATGCCCTACGCGGAGGAGAGCCGGATGAAGATCGGCAACCGTATTCTGGGCACGCTGGGCGGGGCGGTGGTGTCCATTCTGCTGATGTCGCTGTTCCATACCATGCCGGAATACATTGTCATCATGGCGGTGATGACCTGCTTTATGTACTATGTGCCGGTCACATCCTGGACCATGACGGTCTACTCCACCTGTTACGGCATGACCCTGGCCCAGCTGCGGCTTGGGCTGATGGAATCGGTGGAGCTGCGCCTGGCCTATGTGGCACTGGCGGCCCTGACCGCCGCGCTGGCCAACCGGTTTTTGCTGCCCAACACTGCCGGACGGGAATTCCGCAAAAGCGTGGAGGAGCTGTTTGAGCTGGACCTGAGCCTGCTGGGCCAGGTGCGGGAATACTGCCGCACCGGCAGCCAGGACCTGAACCAGATGCGGGACCGGCTGGTGCGCTCGCATCTTGTGGAAAACGAGATCAAGAGCAGCCTGAAGGGGATGAGCAAGGCCGAGCAGGAATTCTACAGCCAGATGCTGCCCATGAACCGGCAGCTGGTCAGCGAGCTGGAGCAGATCAACGCGTATCTGCGCAGCCGCCCCCAGCTGCTGGGCACCGGCCACAGCCGGATGGCCGCCGAAGTGCTGGACAACCTGGAGGACGCAATCCTGCGCATCAAGCTGAGCTACACCAAAAACGAGCTGGTGCCCTTCTTCGACACCGGCCGCAGCCCCCAGGCCTTCGGCCGCCTGGAGGAGAGCCTTTACTTCAACACCCTGGCGGTGAATTGCCTGCAAACTCTGCGCCAGATGAACGAGCTGCTGGAGAGCAAAGCAAGCGGATAAAACAAAAGCAGCCGTGCGGAAAATCCGCACGGCTGCTTTTTGCTTTGCCTTGGGGTGCTTCGATATCAGCCCTGCATGCCCAGGAACATGCCCAGCACGTAGGGGATCAGCCAGATCAGCCACACAACGATGCTGAACCGGTGGAAGCTCTGCTGCTTTTCCGCGTTGCCCCGGGTGTAGACCAGGGTGGCCCACACCGCATGGAACAGCATGAGCACGATGGCCAGCGCGCCGGTGATGCCGTGAGGGCTCAGCAGGCCGGAGCCGTGGGCCATGGTGGACATGATGGTGGTGCCGGTAGTATCGAACACCAGGCCGCACCAGAACAGGATTACATGGCGCTTTTGCAGGGTGTGAGCCCGGCGCTCGGAAAACACGCCCACGGTGTAAAAGCACAGCGCCAGGGTAATGGTGATGATCGCAGCGATCAGCTGAGTGGTCATAAAAGATGCTCCTCTCTGAACTTCAGGGGACCGGTCGGAACGGCCCGGATTTGTTTCTGAACGATGTTCATTATAGCCGGGCGGCAGGCCATTGTCAAGGCATAGAAGGGGAAAAGACACAAGGAATGCACGATTGTGAACATTGTTCAGAAAGGCGATTCCCATTCGGCCAAAGGTTTTTTGCCCGGCAGGGGGCGAGGCTCTTGCAAGATGTGCTTTAATCCAGTAAAATACTGAATATACGGTCTGTTTTTCGGCGCCGCAATTCCAAGAAAAAGAGAGGAAAACGATCATGGATCTTCGTTTCAATACCAAATGCGTCCAGGGCGGCTACACCCCCGGCAACGGCGAGCCTCGCCAGATTCCCATCATCCAGAGCACGACCTTTAAATACGACACCAGCGAGGATATGGGCAAGCTGTTTGACCTGGAGGCCTCCGGCTATTTCTACAGCCGCCTGCAGAATCCCACCTGCGATCATGTGGCGGCCAAGATCTGCGAGCTGGAGGGCGGCACCGCCGCCATGCTCACCGGCAGCGGCCAGGCTGCTAACTTCTATGCGGTGTTCAACATCGCGGGCTGCGGCGACCATGTGGTGAGCAGCGCCAGCATTTACGGCGGCACCTACAACCTGTTCGCGGTGACCATGAAGCGGATGGGCGTCGAGGTCACCTTCGTGGACCCGGACTGCACCGAGGAGGAGCTGAATGCTGCCTTCCGGCCCAACACCAAGGCTGTGTTCGGCGAGACCATCGCCAACCCCGCGCTGACCGTGCTGGACATTGAGAAGTTCGCCAAGGCGGCCCACGCCCACGGCGTGCCCCTGATCGTGGACAACACCTTTGCCACCCCGGTGAACTGCCGGCCCTTCGAGTGGGGCGCGGACATCGTGACCCATTCCACCACCAAGTACATGGACGGCCACGGCGCTGCCGTGGGCGGCTGCATCGTGGACAGCGGCAAGTTCGACTGGACTGCCTATCCCGAGAAGTTTGCCTGCCTGTGCACCCCGGACGAGAGCTACCACGGCGTGACCTACACCGAGCGCTTCGGCCTGGCCGGTGCCTACATCACCAAGGCCACCGCTCAGCTGATGCGTGACCTGGGCAGCGTGCAGAGCCCCCAGAGCGCCTTCATTCTGAACCTGGGCCTGGAGAGCCTGCATGTGCGCATGAAGCGCCACTGCGAGAACGCGCTGGCCGTGGCCTCCTATCTGGAGAAGCACCCCAAGATCAGCTGGGTGAACTACTGCAGCCTGCCCGGCAACAAGTATTATGACCTGGCCCAGAAGTACCTGCCGAACGGCAGCTGCGGCGTGGTGAGCTTCGGCATCAAGGGCGGCCGCGCCGCCGCTGAGGTGTTCATGAAGCACCTGAAGGTGGGCGCCATCGAGACCCATGTGGCCGATGCCCGCACCTGCATCCTGCATCCCGCCAGCAGCACCCACCGCCAGATGAACGACGCCGAGCTGGCCGCTGCCGGTGTGGGCGCCGATCTGGTGCGCATGTCCTGCGGTCTGGAGGACGCTCAGGACCTGATCGATGACATCGCCCAGGCCCTGGAACAGGTATAAGATGAAACAAATGCTGCAAAGAATGGCAGCGCACTGCGCCCCGCCGTCGCCCGGAACTCTCCGGGCGATGGTGCCGGGCGTTTTGTGCGGTTGGGGCTGCGCCGGGCTGCTGGCGCTGGGCCACCCCTGGCTGGCCGGAGCGCTGGCTCTGGCGGCGGCCGCGGTGGCCGGAGGCTGGTGGAAGCCCTCCTTCTGGGCCGAGAGCTGGCGGGGCCGGGGCTGGGTGCTGCCCTCCCTGTGCTTGGGCGTGATTCTGGCAGCGGTGATGCTGCTGGAGCCCATCGCGGATACCTGGTACGCCGCCTGGTACTGGCCGGTATACAAGGGCCTTGCCCTCGGTCTTGTGCTGGGGGTGCTGGCCGGTCCGCCGCTGGTTTGCGCGCTGCGCCGAATGGCCCAAAAGGCCAGGGCCGCCCGCAGCGAGGAATGCCCGCCCTTCCCGGGGCTGTGGTTCTTTCTGGCGGTTTTGCTGCCACTGGCAGTGTACTGGGCACGGGTGTTCCCCTACGAGAGCAGCTTTGACCTGGAATATCAGCTGGAGATGCTGCGGGGCGAGATTCCGCTGAACGACGTGCACACCCTGGCCCACACCCTGCTGCTGGGCGTGCTGGGCGGGCAGCCGGGGCTGCTGGTGGCGGTGCAGCTGCTGGCGCTGGCCGGGCTGCTCACCGCCTTTGCCGCCTGGTTTTACCGGCGGGGCATGGGGCTGTTTGCTCTGGCGGCCTGCCTGTGCGGCGGCAGCCTGGGCCCGGTGGTGGGGCAGGCGGCGGCAAGCCCCATCAAGGACATGCCCGCCGCCCTCTGCACCGGTGTGGTGCTCTATTACATCATGCGGCTGCTGGCAGAAGACCTGCGCCTGACCTGGCCCCATCGAATTGCCTTTGGCGCGGCGCTGGCCTTCACCGGCCTTTTCCGCCACAACGGTTTGGTGCTGGTGCTGGCGGCGGGGCTGTGGCTGCTGGCCCGGGGCATTTACCGCCGTCGGAAGTGCCTGCTGGCCGCTGTGGCGGTGTGCGCCGTCTGCATCCTTCTGGTGGACGGTGTGGCCGCGCCTCTTTTAAACGTGCAGCACCCGGCCAACGGCTTTGCGGTGCAGGTGTACGCCACCGGCATCGTGGCGGTGGACCAGCGGGGCGGCGAGATCACCGACGAGCAGCGCCGCCGCATGGAAGAGCTGCTGCCCATGGACTATGTGGCCCAGTGCCTGGAAAACCCGGACACCGCCCACTTCACCCGCGCCCAGCGCCTGTGCTGGACCCGGGACCTGGGCAGCTATACCCCCAGCGAGCGGGAGCAGCAGTTTGTGCCCCTGCTGGAGGACAGCGCGGGCGTGAACGACGTGTTCAACAACCTGTTTATCCTGGCCACGGGGCAGAACAAAGCGGAGCTGCTGCGGCTGTATCTGGAGCTGTTTTTGCAAAATCCCTGGCTGTGCACCACCGAGCTTCTGCGCAACAACACCAATGTGTGGCGGCTGGACCGGGGTCTCGGTCCCTTCAGCCATGTGTTTTATCTGGCGGCGGTGGCACTGGCCTTTTTCTGCGGCAGCGGGCGGGGCATGCTGCGCCGCTGGCCCGCGCTGCTGCCGCTGGCGTGCAACATTGCCTCGGTGATTGTTGCCGCCTCCACCAATGAGATCCGTTATCTGCTGCCCACCTTTTTGCTGGCTGTGCCCTGTGCGCTGTTCTTTGCGCTGGAGGCCGGCGGGGCAGACCATCAAACCAAAGGAGTGAGCGAGCCATGCCGCTGATCATCCCGCAGAACCTGCCCGCCTATACCGCGCTGGGGCAGGAAAACGTATTTGTGATGCACTGCCAGCGGGCCGAGAGCCAGCAGATCCGCCCGCTGCGGATTCTGGCGCTGAACCTGATGCCCACCAAAATCGCCACCGAGACCCAGCTGGCCCGGCTGCTGGCCAACAGCCCCATTCAGGTGGAGCTGACCCTGCTGCACACCGCCAGCCACGCGGCCACCCATGTGGCGGGCGAGCATCTTTCCGCCTTTTACAAGACCTTCGACGAGGTGAAGGACCAGCGGTTCGACGGCATGATCATCACCGGCGCGCCGGTGGAGAAGCTGCCCTTTGAAGAGGTGGACTACTGGCCCGAGCTGTGCCGCATCATGGAATTTTCCAAAACCAATGTGTACTCCACCCTGCATGTGTGCTGGGGTGCACAGGCGGCGCTGTATTACCACTTCGGTATCCAGAAGGAGCTTTTGCCTCAGAAGATGTTCGGCGTGTTCCCCCATCGGGTGACCCGGCCCTCCAATCCGCTGGTGCGGGGCTTCGACGAGGTGTTCTACGCCCCCCATTCCCGGCACACCGGGGTGCGGCGGGACCAGATTGAGGCCTGCGGTGCGCTGCGGGTGCTGGCGGAGAGCGACGAGGCGGGCGTATACCTGATGAGCACCGAGTCCGGCCGTCAGATCTTTGTGACCGGCCACCCGGAGTACGAGAAGTACACCCTGGACGCGGAGTACCGCCGGGATGTGGACAAGGGCCTGCCCATCCAGCCGCCCAAAAACTACTACCCGGACGACGATCCCACCAAGGAGCCGGTTTACCGCTGGCGTGCCCACGCGTTTCTGCTCTACACCAACTGGCTGAACTACTACGTCTATCAGGATACCCCCTACGACCTGACCCAGCTGGCCCGGGTGGAGGAGCATTGAGGCCTCGCCTTAAAAAACAAAAAACCGCCCGCCGGAACGCTTCCGGCGGGCGGTCTTGTTGTTGTGTGAAACAATCAGAGGGAAATCAGGCCACGGTGGCGTTCTCCATCACGAAGTTGTAGCCGTTGTCGATGCGTAGCTGATGCAGGGGATAGGCAGTGCCGCCGTAGGTCTCCAGGGCGGTGTCGTAGTTGTCGCCGAACACGTCCTTCAGGTCCTGATCGGTGGGCTGCAGGCCCTCGGCATCCGCGATGGCCTCGTAGATCATCTGCAGCTTGATCTGATCGGTGTACTGGGTCTTGAAGTCCTCACGGAAGGCGTCCAGGCTCTCGTAGCCGTACATCATCAGCAGGTAGTCCACGGGCAGGCCGTTGGTGGCGGCGGTGTTGTTCAGGTTGGCCTCCTCCTGCTCCAGCAGGGTGTTCATGATGACCTCGGGAACTTCCTTCACCTCGGCGTTCTCCAGCAGATAGTTCTGCAGGTACTGGGCCTTGTTGTACTCGGTCAGGGTGCTCTTGATCTCCTCGTTGGCCTGGTCGGCGGTGGTCCAGCCGTACTGGCTCTGCAGGTTCTCAGCCACAAAGGCGTCGTTGAACTCGGGGTAGATGGGATCGCCCTCGATGTAGTTGATGGTGGTCTTGAACACGGCTTCCTTGCCGGCCAGCACGATGGTGTTGCCGTCGGCGTCGGTGGAGTCGTTGTAGTCATCGGGGAAGGTGACCACCACGTCGAAGGTCTCGCCGGGCATGTGGCCGATGATCTGGGTCAGGAAATCATCCACGTAAGCGGTGGAACCGGCGGTCACGGTGGTGCCGGCGCCATTGGTGTTGCCGCCGGTGAACTCCACGCCGTCCACGCTGCCCACGTAGTCGATGTTCACCTGGTCGCCGTCCTCAACGGCACGGTCGGTGATCTCGGTGGCAGTGGCGTACTGCTCCACAAAGGCCTGACGCTGGCTCTCCAGGTCCTCCTCGGTGGGGGTGATCTCGTCGGTGGGGATGGTGATGTTCTTGTAGTCGGGCAGGGTCACGTAGTCGGTCAGGTTCACGTCCACCCACTTGCCGTCCTCGGTCAGGTTCTTGGAAAAGTCGATTTCCGCCTGAGAAGCGGCGCTGGTGGAAGAAGAATCGGACGCAGCGGAAGTGCTGGTGCTGCCGGAAGAAGCGGTGCCGCCGCAGGCGACAAGACCGGCGGCCATGGAAATGGCCAGGGCCAGCGCGGCCAAACGGATCATTGCATGTTTCAAAGGGATTTCCTCCTAATTCTGAAGGGGAGAAAGGCCTCCCCTTTGTTTGTGTTTTGCCACAGAATGATTCTATTATACACCACCCAAGGCCCCAGGGCCAGTGGTTGCGTCAAAATTTACACATCTGTATTATTATACGATTTGTAATATTACGGAAAGAAAAAACAGAAAACACTTTTTTGCAGTAAATTGTTAAAATGCTCTTGACAAACCGGCCGCCCTGTGGTTTAATGAGCCTAAACCGATGAGGCGGAGATAAAACTGCACAGCGCACTTCCAGAGAGTCCGGGTTGCTGGGAACCGGGCAGAGAGCGGGGCAGGGGGCCAAAAGGCCTGAAATGGACCGCCGAGGGCAGGGCGAACAAAGCAAAAAGCTTTCAGTAGCCTGAGCCGGGTACCTCCCGTTACAGAGGCAGGGCGTGTTGGCGCCCGGTGAGGTGGCTTCCATTTTTTGGGGAAGCAAGCAAGGTGGCACCGCAAGTTTTGAAGAAATTCAGGACCTGTCCTTGCTCATGGCATCGCCATGGGCAAAGGCGGGTCCTTTTGTTTTTGCCCGGCGAGTACACCAAACGATGCACCAAAGGAGGGCACACGCATGAAACGCTATGCCGAAAACAACCGGTTTTCCACACGATGGCGGGCAGGATGTTGAAAAGAGTACGCCGATCCACCCATGACCACACAACGAAAGGAAGACCGATGATGAAACATATGAAAACCAGACTGACCGCCCTGTTTGCCGCCGCTGCCATGGCCCTGAGCCTTGCGGGCTGCGGCTCCGCCGCTTCCTCCACCGCCTCCGCTTCCGCCGCAGCCTCCGGCAGCGGCCAGCAGGCGGACTACACCGTGGGCATTCTGCAGTACACCAGCCATTCCAGTCTGGACGAGATTGCGGCGGCCATCCAGTCCGAGCTGGAGCAGCAGGCGCAGGCCGCCGGAGTCACCATCAGCGTGGAGCTGAAAAACGGCCAGGGCGACGCGGCCACCATCAATGATATCTGCAAGATGTTCGTGTCCGACGGGGTGGATCTGATCATTCCCATCGCCACCCCGGCCGCCACCGCTGCCGCCGCGGCGGTACAGGGCACCGACATTCCTCTGGTCTACAGCGCGGTCACCGATCCGGTGGAGGCCCAGCTGGCCCAGAGCATGGAGGCCCCCGGCGAGAACATGACCGGCACCTCCGATTACATCGACACCGCCAAGATTCTGGACCTGGTGCTGGCCAACAACCCGGACACCAAGACCCTGGGCCTTATCTATAACCTGGGCGAGACCAACAGCGCCACCACCATCGAGGACCTGCGCCCGGTGCTGGAGGAGAAGGGCATCCAGGCAGTGGAGAGCACCGTCACCACTCCCGGCGAGGTACAGATGGCCGCCCAGAATCTGATCAGCCAGGGCGTGGACGCCATCTTCGTGCCCATCGACAACACGGTGGCCAGCGCCATGAGCGTGCTGGCGGATGAGGCCATCAAGGGCAGCGTGCCGGTTTACACCGCAGCGGACAGCATGGTGCGGGACGGCGGCCTTGCCACCACCGGTGTGAACTACACCAAGCTGGGCGAGCTGACTGCCCAGATGGCCGTGCAGGTGCTGCAGGGCGAAGACCCGGCCACCATGCCGGTGCAGGTGCTGAACGACGGCATCGTGACCGTGAACACCACCACCGCCGCCGCCCTGGGCATCGACCCCGATGTGTTCGATCTGTCCGGCGAGGGTTACGTGAGCGTGGAATAAAACCGGAATGATCTGTGCCCGCCGCAGTCCGCGGCGGGCCATCCGTGTGTTGAAAAGGAGAAATCATTATGAGCATCATGTTGCTGCAGGGGGCGGTGGAACAGGGCTTTATCTATGCGCTGGTCGCCCTGGCGCTGTATCTGTCCTACCGGACGCTGGACATCGCGGACCTGACCACCGACGGTACCTTCGTGCTGGGCTGCGCGGTGAGCGCTTCGCTGGCCAGCCTGGGCCAGCCGGTGCTGGGCCTGGTGGGCGGCTTCGGCGCAGGCCTTCTGGCGGGCTTTGTCACCGCATTTCTGCATACCCGGCTCAAGATCCAGGCGATTCTGGCGGGCATCATCACCATGACCGGCCTGTACACCGTGAACCTGTGGGTCATGGGCGGCCGGGCGGATCTGCCTTTGTTGAAGGTGGATACCATCTTTACCTACACCCAGAGCCTTCTGGGCGAAAGCTACGGCAAGCTGATCACCGTGGCCCTCATCACCTGTGTGGTGGGTGTGCTGCTGGCGCTGTTTTTGAAGACTCAGCTGGGCCTTTCCATCCGTGCCACCGGCGACAACCGGGACATGGTCTCCGCCTCCTCCATTGACCCCTCCTTTACCATTACTGTGGGTCTGTGCCTGGCCAACGGCCTCACCGCCCTGGCGGGCGGCGTGCTGGCCCAGTACCAGATGTCCAGCAACCTGAGCCTAGGCACCGGCGTGGTGGTTATCGGTCTGGCCAGCCTGATCATCGGCGAGGTGGTGGTGCGCCGGGGCGGCGTGGGCCGCTGCATCGCCGGGGCCATCGTGGGCTCGGTGATCTACCGGGTGCTGATGGTGTTCGCGCTGCGCGCCAGCGCCAATCCCGCCAACCTGAAGCTGATCAGCGCGGTGATCGTGGCGGTGGCCATCGGCTGGCCCGCCCTGGCGGACCGGCTGCGGCTGGAAAAGCGCAAAGCCGCCGCAAAACAGAAAGGGGGCCGTTGAGATGCTGTATCTGGAAAATCTGAGCAAAACCTTTGCGCCCGGCACCGTGAATGAAAAGCATGCGCTGAACGGGCTGAGCCTGCATCTGGAGCCGGGGGACTTTGCCGCCATTGTGGGGTCCAACGGCGCGGGCAAGAGCACCCTGTTTGGCGCCATCGCGGGCAGCTTCTTCACCGACAGCGGCCGCATTGTGCTGGACGGCCAGGACATCACCTTTGAAAAGGAGCACCGGCGCAGCCGACAGATCGGCCGCCTGTTTCAGGACCCGCTGCGGGGCACCGCGCCCCGCATGACCATCGAGGAAAATCTGGCTCTGGCCTATCTGCGGGCCAGCGGCAAGGGGGCCAGCTTCGGCCGCATCGGCAAGGCCGAGCGGGCCCTGTTCCGGGAAAAGCTGGCCGGTCTGGGCCTGGGTCTCGAGGACCGGATGAGCCAGCCGGTGGGCTTACTCAGCGGCGGCCAGCGCCAGGCGCTGACCCTGCTCATGGCAACGCTGGTCACCCCGAAGCTTCTGCTGCTGGACGAGCACACCGCCGCGCTGGACCCGGCCACCGCCGACAAGGTGCTGGAGCTGACCCGGCGCATTGTGGCGGAAAACAAGATCACCTGCCTGATGATCACCCACAACATGCAAAGCGCCCTGGAGCTGGGCAACCGCACCCTGATGATGGATTCTGGCCGCATCGTGCTGGACCTGAAGGGAGAGCAGCGGGCCGGGCTGTCGGTGGAGGACCTGCTGCGTCTGTTCCGGGAGAACGCGGGAAAGCAGCTGGACGACGACCGCATCCTGCTTTCCGGCGAATAAGCATAACAGAAAATCCCCCTGGAACCAAAAGTTCCAGGGGGATTTTTGTTGGAAACGATCAGGGCTCGTAGCCCTCCAGGGTGGCCTTGATGGAATCGCCGAAGCCGGAGGAGTAGACCACCGAGCCGTCCTTCAGCATCCACATGGCCTCCACGCCGTCCAGGCTTTCCACCAGGGCCTGGCCGTCCTCCAGAGTCAGGCAGAACAGGCCGGTGGACAAACAGTCGCCCAGGCCGGAGTCCGGCACCAGCACCGCCACGGCGGAGAAGTGGTCCGCGGGCATCAGGGTGTCCGGGTCGATGATGTGGTTGTAGCGCTCGCCATCCACCTCATAGAAGCGCTGGTAGTCGCCGCTGGTCACCAGGGCCATGTCCTCCATGTAAACGGACACCAGGTAGGGTGCGTCGTTCACCACCTGACCGGCCAGCTCCGCCGAGGCCCAGGGGTCCTGGATACCGGCGGTCCAGCGGGAGCCATCCGGCTTGTGGCCGATGGTGCGCACGTTGCCGCCCACGCTCAGAATGGCGCTGGAAAGGCCACGCTCCTCGGCGGCCCGGGCTACCATCTCCACCGCGTAGCCCTTGCCCACGCTGCCCACGTCCAGCTGCAGCTGGTCATCGGCAAAGTAAACGGTACCGGCCTCTTCGTCCAGCACCAGATCGTCGATGCTGCAGTGCTCGTTGGCAGCGGTCAGCTGGTCCATAGGGGGCAGCTGGGCGCTGTCCGGGTCGTTGAGGCCGGACTCCCGGTAGTCGTGCCAGATGCTCAGCACCGCGCCGAAGGCCACGTTCATCTGGCCGCTGGTGGTCTTGTACATCTCCTTGGATTCCACCAGCAGGTCCATGATCCGGTCATCCACCTCCACCGGGCCCTGGGCGGCGCTGTGGTTCAGGTCGTACAGGTTGGTCACGCCCTCGTAGTGGTTGTAGATGTCGTACAGCTGGTGGTATTCGGCCAGATCCTGGTGCAAAGCGTTCATCTGCCGGTCCCATTCCTCCTCGCTGGGGGCGTAGCCGATCACGGTGGTCACGGTGTCGAACACATCATACCAGCTGGCGGTGTATTTCTCCCAGCCGGCCATGGCCGGGTCGGCGCTGGCCGAAGCAGCCTGGGAGGCGGAAGCGGACGTGGAAGCGGGGCTGCCGCAGCCGGCCAGCGAAGCAGCCAGCAGCACGGCGGCGCATCCCGCGCAGAGAAGGCGTTTTACCATAGCAACAAAAGATCCTCCGTGTGAAGATTCGGGCCGTGCGTCCAAAAGCGGGCCCGGGCAGAAAAACAGAAAACGGCCAGACCGCCGGGGCCTGGCCGTTTTTTCATTTTAGCAGATCACGCCGTGATGCGCAAGCTGTTGATCAGGCCAGAGCCTTCTCCACAGCAGCGTTGAAGTCCAGCACGTTCATGGTGCAGGAAGCAGCGATGTCGGCGTCGGTGGGACCATTGTGGCCCTCAGCGTCGGTCTCAACAGCAGCCACGTCGGCAGCGGTCTTGCCAACCAGCCAGGCAGCGTAGGCGTTGGCCTGCTCGTACCACTCCTTGCCGATGCCGGAAGCGCCCTTCATGTTGTACTCTTCCTTCAGATCCTGCTTGGAAACGATGTCACCCTTGGAAGTAACCTCGCCGGCCTCGGTCACGTCGAACTTGGCCTGAGTGCAATCCCAGATGCTGCTGGTGATCTTGCCGTCAGCGTCGGTGGTCACGGCAGCGTAGGTGGTATCGGTCTGAACCAGGCCCTCGCCCTCGTTGTCGGCGGGCAGCTTGGAGGAGTCCATGTTGGTGGACAGACCCAGGGCCAGGGTGTCGTCAGCGGAAGCGCCCAGAACCTGAGCGTTCTCGGTAGCCTGAGCAATGGCCTCGATGAAGTCGGTCACGCTCATGGTGCAGGAAGCAGCGATGTCGGCGTCAACAGGGCCGTTGTGAGCATCGGGATTGGTCTCGATGGCGCGAACTTCCTCAGCGGTCATGCCAACCACGTACTCAGCGAAGGCGTTGGCCTGCTCGTACCACTCTTTACCGATGGGGGAAGCGCCCTTCATGTTGTACTCTTCCTTCAGCTCCTGCTTGGACTTGAAGGTAGCGGTGGTGTCGAAGGAACCGTCAGCATTAACGGGAACCTTGTTCTGGGCAACATCCAGCTTGCAGCTGATGATCTTGCCGTCCTCGCCAACCAGAACGGCGGCGGCGGTGCTGTCCACCTGAGCGTTGCCGGCAGCGTCGGCGTCAGCGTCAGCCACGGTGGTGTTGGAAACGATGGCCATACCGGTCTTCACGCCAGCCTCGGTGGCAGCAGCCTCAGAGGAAGCAGCCTCGGAGGAAGCGGCCTCGGAAGAAGCAGCAGTGGAAGAAGCGGTGGAAGTGGAAGTAGCGGTGCTGGAAGAAGCGCCGCCGCAGGCTACCAGGCTGAAAGCCAGGCAGGCAGCCATGACCAAAGCAATAGCTTTTTTCATGATGTTGTTACTCCTCTCGATAATAAAATCGCACAAACACGCCCCGCCTGTACTGTGGCGGGAAACAGCTTTATTATAATTTCCTGATAGATGTTTGTCAATGTAAAAGGGCACTGTAAAAAATGACAGTTTGGTTGCAAAATGCATAAAACCATGCGCATTTTGCATAAAATATAAGATTATTGCTCTTTTTGTGCAACTTCTGCGGCAGCGCGGGCGGCAAAGGCCTCCCGTTCCCGAACCAGTTCGGCCAGCAGAGCCGCCAGGGTCCAGCCCTGATTGGTGGGGGTAACCATCGCCTTCAAAGGGATGGAAACACCCCCGGCCTGCAGCCGGGTCAGAAAGGAATCCAGCCGGGAGCGGTCCAGCCCGTTCATGATGAGGGCGGCAGGCCAGTCTCCGGTCAGGGCGGGCGCGCTGGCGGGGCCGGGGCCGCCGCACAGGCTTGCAATGGTGCGGCCGGTGTCGGCGGGGGTCACCGGGGTCAGGGTCAGACCCTCGGCCCGGCAGGCGTCGGCCAGGGCGGCAAAGCCGGGTTCGGTGTCGGGGTAGTTCCAAACCAGCGCACAGGGCGCCAGCGGACGGATGCGTGCTTTCATGAAAGGCTCCTTTCGCCTCCGGGGAGGCTTCAAACATAGTTTGTGTGGGTTACGGGGCGTTTATGCGGGGCGCTCAGTTCATTTCCTTGCCGAAGAAGGCGGCTTCACGGCTGATGTCCTGCATCAGGGCATCGAACTGGGGGCAGGTCAGGCTCTGGGCGCCGTCGCACTTGGCCCGGGCCGGGTCGTTGTGTACCTCGATCATCAAACCGTCCGCACCGGCGGCCACTGCGGCCTTGGCCAGCGGTTCCACCATCCAGTTGATGCCCGCCGCATGGCTGGGGTCGATGACCACCGGCAGATGGCTCATGTGCTTGAGCATGGGCACGGCGGAGATGTCCAGGGTGTTGCGCATGCTGTTCTCGAAGGTGCGGATGCCTCGCTCGCACAAAATCACCTGCTCACAGCCCTCGGCCATGATGTACTCGGCGCTCATCACGAACTCCTCCAGCGTGGCGGAAAGGCCCCGCTTGAGCAGCACCGGCTTGCCCATGCGGCCCACCGCCTTGAGCAGCTCGAAGTTCTGCATGTTCCGCGCGCCCACCTGAATCAGGTCCACGTCCTCGAACAGAGGGATGTGCTCGGTGTTCATGATCTCGGTCACGATGGGCATGCCGGTCTTGGCCCGGGCGTGACGCAGCAGCTCCAGGCCCTCGGCCCGCATGCCCTGGAAGGAGTAGGGGGAGGTGCGGGGCTTGAAGGCGCCGCCGCGCAGCAGGCTCGCGCCGCTGGCCTTCACCTCATTGGCCACCAGGCAGATCTGCTCCTCGCTCTCCACGCTGCAGGGGCCGGCGATCACCGCGAAGTGTCCGCCGCCGATTTTGGTGCCGCCGATCTGAACCACGGTGTCCTGGGGGTGGAACTTGCGGTTGGCCTTTTTGTAGGGCTCGGAGATGCGGCGAACCTGGTCCACCGCCGGGTTGGCCAGCACCCAGCTCTCGGCCACGGCCTTGGTGTCGCCCACCAGGCCCAGAATGTGCTCCTGCTCACCCAGGCTTTCGTGGATGGAAAGGCCCATGGCCTCCAGCTCGGCGCGGAGCGCGCGCACCGCGGATTCGTTTGCGTCCTTTTTCAAAATGATGATCATGTCAAACACTCCTCTATGTAAGATGAAAGGGGCAGGCCCGAAAAGAAAAAAGCCGGGGGCCTGCTTGCTGCAAGCCCCCGGCTGGGTCGTACCGGCAAAACCGATGCGAGGCGCGTTATACCGCCCGGGAATGTTCACAGCAAACCAAGACCTTGCCATAAAAAGCAAAGCCATAATAATAGTTTGCGGTAAACAGTCGAGCCATAAGAAAATATCCTCGCATTTGGTTAAGTTAGGCCTAGCATACCACCGGGAAAAGCGGTTGTCAAGAAAAAATTTATCCGGCTAAAGCGGCGCGGGGCGGTTGCGGGAAAAAAGCGAACGCATTATAATAGGTGAAAAACAAGGGCGATTCCGCATCATTCCGGGCGGTGCTGCCCAAACGCCAAAAGGAGGCATGAGCCATGGCAGCCAAGCAGACCAAAACCAACGCCATGCGCAAGCTGGAAACCGAGAAGGTGGCCTACACCTTCCATGAATACGACCACGAGGACGGCGCCATCGACGGGGTGTCGGTGGCAAGCAAGCTGGGGCAGGACCCGGCCCGGGTGTTCAAGACTCTGGTCACCCAGGGGGCGAGCAAGAATTTTTATGTGTTTGTGATCCCGGTGGCCGCCGAGCTGGACCTGAAAAAGGCCGCGAAGGCGGTGGGGGAGAAGAGCGTGGCCATGCTGCACGTGGCGGACCTGCTCAAGACCACCGGTTATATCCGGGGCGGCTGCAGCCCGGTGGGCATGAAAAAGCAGTTTGTCACCGTGATCGACGCCTCCGCTCAGGACAAGCCCACCGTGATGGTGAGCGCCGGGCGCATTGGCGCCCAGGTGGAGCTGGCCCCCGCCGATCTGGCCCGGGTGACCAAAGCTCGCTTTGAAAGTATTACATTTGCGTGAAAATAATACAGCATAAGTAATACTACGACGGTTGACAATTGGTAAATACGCCAAAAAACAATGGGGAATATTCAACAACCCGGCGAAACTTCTGAAAATGGAATCACGGGGTGCAAAGCGGTTGCATTTTGTCGGCCGGGCCTGCTAAACTAGGATTGTAAAATTCTTGTTAGGGGGTGCACCCATGAAGCGCGGATTCATTGAGATGAAGGGTTACAAAGCCGGTTTTGCAGCGCTGTTTGGGGAGAAAAGCACCCATAACGCAATCCTTGCCGAATAAAGGGCCGTAGTGCATGCGCACTGCGGTCTTTTTCGTTGGCGTTTCACCTGGGAGGGTTTCAAAACATGGAACAGAAAAAAGTAGCGATCCTGATGGGCAGCGACAGCGACTGGCCGGTGGTCAAGGCCGCCGCAGCCGAGCTCAAGCGCCTGGGCATCCCCTGCGAGGCGCACATCCTCAGCGCCCACCGCACCCCGGCGGCTGCCGCTGAATTTGCCAAAAACGCCCGTGCCGCGGGCTTCGGCGCCATCATCTGCGCCGCAGGCATGGCCGCCCATCTGGCGGGCGCCATCGCCGCCAACACCACCCTGCCGGTGATCGGCATTCCCATGAAGGGCGGCGCAGTGGACGGTCTGGACGCCCTGCTGGCCACGGTACAGATGCCCAGCGGCATCCCGGTGGCCACCGTTGCCCTGAATGGTGCCAAGAACGCCGCCATCCTGGCCGCTCAGATGCTGGCCATCACCGACGAAGCCCTGGCCGCCAAGCTGGACGCCGACCGGGCCGCCATGGCCCAGCAGATCGCCGCCAAGGAAGAGAAGCTGCAGGCCGAGCTGGACGCGCTGTAAGGCGGAGCTTTTTCAAAACGCTTTTATTATTTTATTTTTAATTGATTGTATCAAAAGGAGCAGAGAATCATGAACAAGCTGGAGCAGTTGTACGAAGGTAAAGCCAAGAAAGTATTCGCCACCGAGGACCCCAACCTGGTCATCGTGGATTACAAGGATGACGCCACCGCAGGCGACGGCGCCAAGAAGGGCACCATCCGCGGCAAGGGCGTTGTGAACAACAAGCTGTCCAACAACCTGATGAAGATGCTGGCCGAGCAGGGCGTGCCCACCCACTTTGTGGAGGAGCTGAGCGACCGTGAGACCCTGGTGAAGAAGGTTTCCATCGTTCCCCTGGAGGTCATCGTGCGCAACGTGGCCGCGGGCAGCTTCTCCAAGCGCTACGGCGTTGCCGAGGGCACCGTGTTCAAGGCTCCCACCCTGGAGTTCAGCTACAAGAACGACGATCTGCACGATCCCCTGATCAACCACTACCATGCTCTGGCTCTGGAGCTGGCCACCCAGGAGGAGATCGACACCATCTCCGCCTACGCCTTCAAGGTGAACGAGATCCTGAGCAAGTACCTGCTGCAGTTCAACATCCGCCTGATCGACTTCAAGTTGGAGTTCGGCCGTCTGGCCGACGGCACCATCGTGCTGGCCGACGAGATCAGCCCCGACACCTGCCGCTTCTGGGACGCCACCACCGGCGCTCACCTGGATAAGGACCTGTTCCGCCGCGATCTGGGCGGTGAGGAAGAGGCCTACCAGGAAGTGATGAAGCGCCTGCTGGGCTAAGGCAGCACCGCACGATTCACCGCTACCGCCACCGGAAAGGCTGCGGTATTGCCCAAGAGAAAGGAAAGGCCGATGTTCGATTACCTGGAAAGCAAAATCCACGATGAATGCGGCGTGTTCGCCGTTTACAGCCGCGACGAGGACATGGACGTGGTAGCCGATACCTACTACGGCCTGTACGCGCTGCAGCACCGCGGCCAGGAGAGCTGCGGCATCGCCGTGAATGAGGACGGCGTGATCCGCAGCCACAAGGACCTGGGGCTGGTGAACGAGGTGTTC
The DNA here is from genome assembly GCF_027853465.1 of Allofournierella sp. CML151. Classification (NCBI taxonomy): domain Bacteria; kingdom Bacillati; phylum Bacillota; class Clostridia; order Eubacteriales; family Oscillospiraceae; genus Allofournierella; species Allofournierella sp. CML151. Next base: position 25,330 of record NZ_JAPNNW010000006.1, read on the forward strand.
ACCCCCGAGGTGATCCGCCGCCTGGGCAAGGGTCAGATGGCCCTGGGCCACTGCCGCTACGCCCCCTACAAGGACCGCACCCGCTCCAGCAGCCAGCCCATGCTGGTCCGCCACATCAAGGGCACCATGGCTCTGGCCTTCAACGGCCAGCTCACCAACGCGGTGGAGCTGCGGGAAGAGCTGGAGCTGAAGGGCGGCATCTTCCACACCACCAGTGACATTGAGGTCATCGCCTACGCCATCACCCGGGCCCGGCTGAACGCCGGAAGCATCCAGGAGGCGGTGGAAAAAGCGGTGGACCGGCTCACCGGTGCGTACTCCCTGGTGGTCATGAGCCCCCGCAAGATCGTGGCGGCCCGCGACCCGCAGGGTATCCGCCCCCTGTGCCTGGGCAAGATTGGCAACAGCGATGTGATCGCCAGCGAGAGCTGCGCCATCCACGCGGCGGGCGGCGAGTTCGTGCGGGACATCGCCCCCGGCGAGATTGTGGTCATCGACGAGGAGGGCGTGCACAGCATCGCCCATGCCTGCGGCCAGAAGACCGGCCTGTGCGTATTTGAGTATGTGTACTTCGCCCGGCCCGATTCCGTGATCGACGGCGCTTCCGTCCACCGTGCCCGCCGCCGTGCGGGCGCCTTCCTGGCGCTGGAGCATCCGGTGCAGGCGGACGTGGTCATCGGTGCGCCGGACTCCGGCCTGGACGCTGCCCTGGGCTACGCCCAGCAGAGCGGCATCCCCTACGGCATCGGCTTTTTGAAGAACAAATACATCGGGCGCACCTTCATCCAGCCCAGCCAGAAGCTGCGGGAGAACACCGTGCGCATCAAGCTGAACCCCATCGCGGACACCGTGGCCGGCAAGCGTGTGGTGCTGGTGGACGACTCCATCGTGCGCGGTACCACCTCCAAGCAGATCGTACAGCTGCTGCGTGAGGCGGGCGCCACCGAGGTACACTTCCGGGCCTCCAGCCCCAAGTTCCTCTACCCCTGCTACTTCGGCACCGATGTGGACAGCCAGAAAAACCTGATTGCTGCCAACTACACCACCGAAGAGATCGCACAGCAGATCGGGGTGGACAGCCTGGGCTTCCTGAGCATCGAGAGCGTGAAGAAGATTGCCGAGGGCTGCAAGCTGGACTTCTGCGTGGGCTGCTTTACCGGCGAATACCCGGTGGAGCCCCCCAAGCGGGAATTTGAGGACAAATACTCCCAGAAGCTGAACAGCAACGACTAATGAATGAATCGCCGGGGCCATTTTTCCGTGGCCCCGGCCTTGCCCGTGAAATGGGCGGTATAAGGAGGAACAAATGGAAAAGAGCTTTTCTGCCAGCTACGCTGCCGCCGGTGTGGACATCACCGCCGGTTACAAGGCCGTGGAACTGATGAAGCAGCATGTGGCCCGCACCGTGATCCCCGGCGTGATGGGTGGTCTGGGCGGCTTCGGCGGTCTGTTTGAGCTGGATTGCACCAACATGCCCCACCCGGTACTGGTTTCCGGCACCGATGGCGTGGGCACCAAGCTGAAAATCGCCTTCCTGATGGACAAGCACGATACCGTGGGCATCGACTGCGTGGCCATGTGCGTGAACGACGTGGTCTGTGCCGGCGCCAAGCCCCTGATCTTCCTGGATTACATCGCCTGCGGCAAGAACGTGCCTGAGCGCATTGCCCAGATGGTGGCCGGTGTGGCCGAGGGCTGCGTACAGGCAGGCTGCGCCCTGGTGGGCGGCGAGACCGCCGAGATGCCCGGCTTCTACCCGGAGGACGAGTACGACCTGGCGGGCTTCACCGTGGGTGCTGTGGACAAGAGCAAGATCCTGTCCAACGAGGCCATGGTCCCCGGCGATGTGATCATCGCTCTGCCCTCCTCCGGCGTACATTCCAACGGCTTCTCTCTGGTGCGCCGGGTCTTTGATCTGGAGAACCATCCCGAGGTGCTCAAGGAGTACCACGAGGAGCTGGGCTGCACTCTGGGCGAGGCCCTGCTGGCGCCCACCCGCATCTACGTGAAGCAGGTTCTGGCCGTGATGGACCAGATCGCCGTGAAGGGCGTGTCCCACATCACCGGCGGCGGCTTCTACGAGAACATCCCCCGCAGCCTGAAGGCGGGCTGCAAGGCCGTCATCAAGAAGGAAGACGTACGCACTCCCGCTCTGTTCGGCTTCATCCAGAAGGCGGGCAACATCCCCGAGCGTGACATGTTCAACACCTTCAACATGGGCGTTGGCATGATTCTGACCGTAGCCAAGGAAGACGCGGACAAGGCCCTGGCCATCCTGAAGAAGCAGGGCGAGGACGCCTACATCCTGGGCGTGATCGGCGAAGGCGAGGGCGTGGAGTTATGCTGAACATCGCGGTTCTGGTCTCCGGCGGCGGCACCAACCTGCAGGCCATCCTGGACAGCCAGGCCCGGGGGGACATCCCCCACGGCCGGGTGAGCCTGGTGGTTGCATCGAGGCCCGGCGTTTACGCGCTGGAGCGGGCCGAAAAGGCCGGCGTGCCCGGCGTGGTGGTACGCCGCAAGGATTACGAGAGCAGCGAGGCCTTCGACGCGGCCCTGCTGAACGTTTTGAAGGAAAACCACATTGACCTGGTGGTGCTGGCGGGCTTTCTGTCCATTCTGGGGCCCAGTGTCATCGCCGCCTACCCGGAGCGCATCCTGAATGTGCACCCCAGCCTGATCCCCAGCTTCTGCGGCGAGGGCTTCTACGGCCTGCGGGTGCATGAGGCGGCCCTTGCCAAGGGCGTGAAGGTGACCGGCGCCACCGTGCATTTCGTGAACGAGATCTGCGACGGCGGCCGCATCCTCAAGCAGAAGGCCGTGGAGGTGCAGCCCGGCGATACCCCGGAGATTTTGCAGCGCCGGGTGATGGAGCAGGCGGAATGGATCATCCTGCCCGCCGCTATCGCAGAGGTCTGTGAGGAATACGATAAGTAAATTTAGTCTATATCATACGATTTGGAATATGGAGGCCAAGATGGAACAGCTGGATCTGTACAAACTGGTGAACGAAAATGCCTACCCCGGTCGGGGCATCGTGCTGGGCCTTGCCCCCAGCGGCAAGAAGGCGCTGATCGCCTACTTTATCATGGGCCGCAGCGCCAACAGCCGCAACCGTGTGTTTGACCCGGTGCCCGAGATCGGCGGCATCCGCACCCTGGCGGCCGACCCCGCCAAGCTGGAGGACCCCAGCCTGATCATCTACAACCCGGTGCGCACCGTGGCGAATGCCCACATCGTGACCAACGGCGACCAGACCGACACCGTGTATGAGTTCATGGCCCGGGGCGAGCGCTTTGAGGATGCCCTGCGCACCCGCACCTTCGAGCCGGACGGCCCCAACTGGACCCCCCGCATCAGCGGCCTGGTGGAGCTGGAGGACGGCAAATGCAGCTACAAGCTGTCCATCCTGAAGAGCGCCGATGGCAACGGCGAAAGCTGCCGCCGCTACTTCTTCGAGTACCCCATCCCGGTGGCGGGCGAGGGCCACTTCATCCACACCTATAAGTGCGATGGCAACCCCATCCCCAGCTTTGAGGGCGAGCCCGAGAAGGTTGCCCTGCCCGAGGAGGCCGAGGAGCTGGCCACCCGCCTGTGGGAGAACCTGAACGAGGACAACAAGGTCAGCCTGTTCGTGCGTGCCATCGACCTGGCCACCGGCGAGACCGAAGACGTGATCATCAACAAGTACGACGCTGTTTGCGACGAAGAATAAGGGGGAGAACGATACCATGACCGAACTGGAACTGAAATACGGCTGTAACCCCAACCAGAAGCCTGCCCGCATCTTCATGAAGGAGGGCGAGCTGCCGGTGACCGTTTTGAACGGCAAGCCCGGCTACATCAACTTTCTGGACGCGCTGAACTCCTGGCAGCTGGTCAAGGAGCTGAAGCAGGCCACCGGCCTGCCCGCCGCTGCTTCCTTCAAGCATGTTTCCCCGGCGGGCGCGGCCCTGGGCCTGCCCCTGGACGACACTTTGAAGAAGATGTACTTCTGCGAGGGCCTGGAGCTGAGCCCCCTGGCCTGCGCCTACGCCCGCGCCCGCGGCGCCGACCGCATGAGCAGCTTCGGCGACTGGATCGCCCTGTCTGACGTGTGCGACGAGAGCACCGCCAAGGTCATCCAGCATGAGGTGACCGACGGCATCATCGCCCCCGGCTACACCGACGAGGCCCTGGCCATCCTGAAGGCAAAGCGCAAGGGCAATTACAACATCGTGCAGATCGACCCGGACTATCAGCCCGAGCCCATCGAGCGCAAGCAGGTTTACGGCATCGTGTTCGAGCAGGGCCGCAACGAGCTGAAGATCGACGAGAGCATGCTGGAGAACCTGGTCACCGATAACAAGACCCTGACTGCCGAGCAGAAGCGGGACCTGATGCTCTGCCTGATCACCCTGAAGTACACCCAGTCCAACAGCGTGTGCTACGCCCAGGGCGGCCAGGTGATCGGCGTGGGCGCCGGCCAGCAGAGCCGCATCCACTGCACCCGTCTGGCCGGCAACAAGGCCGACATCTGGCAGCTGCGCCATCATCCCAAGGTGCTGGCCCTGCCCTTCCGGGAGGACGTTTCCCACCCCAACCGGGACAACGCCATCGACGTTTACATCAGCGACGAGTACGAGGATGTGATCGGCGACGACGTGTGGGCCGAGACCTTCACCGAGCAGCCCGCCCCCCTCACCACTGAGGAAAAGAAGGCCTGGCTGGCCCAGGTGAAGGGCGTGGTGCTGGGCAGCGACGCCTTCTTCCCCTTCGGCGACAACATCGAGCGCGCCCGCCGCAGCGGCGTGGAGGCCATTGTGCAGCCCGGCGGTTCCATCCGGGACCAGCAGGTCATCGACACCTGCAACAAATACGGCATCGCCATGGCCTTCTGCGGCATCCGTCTGTTCCACCACTAAGGAGCACCGGCTGCGCGCCGCACAAATTTGTGCATTGGGCTTTTGGCCCTGACTGGATTTTGCTATAATAAAGCCAGACGACCATAAGAGAGCATGAAAAGGCCGTCTGGCTTTTTGAATGCTCCACACTTGCCTGCATGGAACGAAAGAGGGAATCAAGCGCATGAAAATATTGGTTGTGGGTGGCGGCGGCCGCGAGCACGCCATCGTGAAAAAACTGAAGGAGAGCCCCCTTTGCACCGAGCTGTGGGCGGCCCCCGGCAACGGCGGCATCGCCTGCGACGCCAAATGCAAGAACATTCCGGCCACTGACATCGAGGCCCAGGTTGCCTTTGCCAAGGAGGAGGGCTTTGACTACGTGGTGGTCGCGCCGGACGATCCGCTGGCCCTGGGCCTGGTGGACAAGCTGGCCGAGGCGGGCATCCCGGCCTTTGGCCCCAGCGCCGCCGCGGCCCGCATCGAGGCCAGCAAGGTGTTCAGCAAGGACCTGATGAAGAAGTACGGCATCCCCACCGCGAAGTACGAGGTGTTCACCGAGGCCGATGCCGCCATGGCCTACATCAAGGCCGAGGGCAGCTATCCGGTGGTCATCAAGGCGGATGGTCTGGCGCTGGGCAAGGGCGTGCTGATCTGCCAGAATGAGGCCGAGGCCGAGACCGCCCTGCACGAGATGATCGACGAGAAGAAGTTCGGCGCATCCGGTACCCGGGTGGTGGTGGAGGAGTTCCTCACCGGCCCCGAGGTGAGCGTGCTGGCCTTCGCCGACGGCGAGACCTTGAAGCCCATGGTCTCCAGCATGGACCACAAGCGCGCGCTGGACGGCGATGAGGGCCTGAATACCGGCGGCATGGGCACCATCGCCCCCAACCCCTGCTACACCCCTGAGGTGGCCGAGGAATGCCGCAAGCAGATCTTCGAGCCCACCATGAAGGCCATGCAGGCCGAGGGCTGCCCCTTCAAGGGCTGCCTGTACTTCGGCCTGATGATCACCCCCAAGGGACCCCGGGTGATCGAGTATAACTGCCGCTTCGGCGACCCCGAGACCCAGGTGGTGCTGCCCCTTCTGGACAGCGACCTGCTCCAGATCATGCTGGCCTGCACGAGCGGCACCCTGGCGGACACCCAGGTGAAGTTCAAAAACGAGAGTGCCGCCTGCGTGATTCTGGCCAGCGGCGGCTACCCCGAGCACTACGAAAAGGGCAAGGAGATCACCGGCCTGGAAAACGGCCAGGTGCCCGGCAGCGACGTGGTGGTCTACCATGCCGGTACCGCCGAGAAGGACGGTAAGCTGGTGACCAGCGGCGGCCGCGTGCTGGGTGTGAGCGCCACTGCTCCCACCCTGGAAAAAGCGCTGGAAAAGGCCTACGCCGCCAGCGAGCAGATTCATTTTGACAAGCTGCACAAGCGCGCCGACATCGGCCGCCGTGCCCTGAACGCCTTAAAAGGAGAGTGAACCCATGGTATACCGCATCTATGTGGAAAAGAAGAAGGGCTTTGACCACGAGGCCCAAAACCTGCTGGGCGAAGTGCACGGCCTGCTGGGCATCCAGTCGGTGACCGGCCTGCGCATTCTGAACCGTTACGACGTGGAGGGCGTGAGCGAGGAGCTGTTCCGCAGCTGCATCCCCACCGTGTTCAGCGAGCCCCCTGTGGACGACACCTGCGACCACTGCCCCGAGGCGGACGTGGTGTTCGCGGTGGAATACCTGCCCGGTCAGTTCGACCAGCGGGCCGCTTCCGCCAGCGAGTGCATCCAGCTGATCAGCCAGGGCGAGCGCCCCACCGTGCGCACCGCCCGGGTGTATCTGATCACCGGCAACCCCACCGAGACGGAGCTGGCTCAGATCAAGAAGTATGTCATCAACCCGGTGGAGGCCCGCGAAGCCAGCCTCTCCCGCAAGGACACCCTGCAGATGGAGTACCCCACTCCCAGCACCGTGGAGACCCTCACCGGCTTCTGTGAGCTGGATGAGGAGGGCCTGGCCAACTTCGTGAAGGAGAAGGGCCTGGCCATGGACGAGGCGGACATCGCCTTCTGCCAGAACTACTTTCGGTTTGAAAAGCGGGACCCGACCATCACCGAGATCCGCATGATCGACACCTACTGGTCCGATCACTGCCGCCACACCACCTTCGGCACCATCCTGGACGAGATCGAGATCCGGGACGTGCAGGTGAAGAAGGCCTTCGATCACTACCTGGCCATGCGCAAGGCGGTGTATGCGGGCCGCAAGAAGAACATGTGCCTGATGGACCTTGCCACCATCGGCGCCAAGTACCTGGCCAGCATCGGCAAGCTGAAGAACCTGGACGAGTCCGAGGAGATCAACGCCTGCACCGTGAAGATTAAGTGCGATGTGGACGGCGAGGAGCAGGACTGGCTGTATCTGTTCAAGAACGAGACCCACAACCACCCCACCGAGATCGAGCCCTTCGGCGGCGCGGCCACCTGCATCGGCGGCGCCATCCGTGACCCCCTGTCCGGCCGCAGCTACGTTTACCAGGCCATGCGCGTGACCGGCGCGGGCGACCCGCTGGTTCCGGTGAGCGAGACCATGGCGGGCAAGCTGCCCCAGCGCAAGCTGGTCACCACCGCCGCCGCCGGTTACTCCAGCTACGGCAACCAGATCGGTCTGGCCACCGGTCAGGTGGATGAGCTGTACCACCCCGGCTACGTGGCCAAGCGCCTGGAGATCGGCGCTGTGGTTGGCGCGGCTCCCGCCTCCAACGTGCGCCGTGAGGTGCCCGCTGCCGGCGATATCGTGGTGCTGCTGGGCGGCGCCACCGGCCGCGACGGCTGCGGCGGCGCCACCGGCTCCTCCAAGGCCCACAAGCTGGAGAGCCTGGAGACCTGCGGCGCTGAGGTGCAGAAGGGCAACGCCCCCATCGAGCGCAAGCTGCAGCGTCTGTTCCGCCGTCCCGAGGCCACCCGTCTGATCAAGCGCTGCAACGACTTCGGTGCGGGCGGCGTGTCCGTTGCCATCGGTGAGCTGGCCGACGGCCTGGCCATCGACCTGGATGCCGTGCCCAAGAAGTACGAGGGCCTGGACGGCACCGAGCTGGCCATCAGCGAGAGCCAGGAGCGTATGGCCGTTGTGCTGGCGCCCCAGGACGTGGAGGCTTTTGTAAAGCTGGCCAATGAGGAAAACCTGGACGCCACCGTGGTGGCCACTGTCACCGAGGACCCCCGCCTGACCATGACCTGGAAGGGCAACACCATCGTAAACATCAGCCGCAACTTCCTGAACTCCAACGGCGCCGAAAAGCGCGCCCGGGTTCTGGTCTACGACTGCCAGGACTACAAGGTGGACTGGAAGGGCGACACCTGGGCCGAGAAGATGCAGAATCTGGTCACCGACCTGAACGTCTGCAGCAAGAAGGGCCTGTCCGAGCGGTTCGACTCCACCATCGGCGCGGCCACCGTGCTCATGCCCTTCGGCGGCAAGTACCAGCTGACCCCCGCCCAGGCCATGGCAGCCAAGCTGCCGGTGCCCGGCGAGACCACCACCTGCAGCGGTATGGCCTGGGGCTACAACCCCTATCTGATGGAGAAAAAGCAGTACAGCGGCGCGTACCTGGCCGTTGTGGAGAGCGTCTCCAAGCTGGTGGCCAGCGGCTTCCGCTATGAGGACGCCTACCTGACCTTCCAGGAATACTTCGAGCGTCTGGGTGACGCCCCCGAGCGCTGGGGCAAGCCCTTCGCCGCCCTGCTGGGCGCCCTGATGGCCCAGGTGGACCTGGGCGTGGCCGCCATCGGCGGCAAGGACAGCATGTCCGGCAGCTTCGAGAACCTGGATGTGCCTCCCACGCTGGTGAGCTTCGCCACCGCCATCGGCAATACCAAGAATGTGATCAGCCCCGAGTTCAAGGCCGCGGGCAGCAAGGTGGTCTGGCTGTATCCCGAGTATCAGGATAAGCTGGAGCTGCGCCCCGAGCCCCACAGCCTGAAGAAGCTGTACAAGAAGGTGGAGGAGCTGATCGCCTCTGGTAAGGTGAAGGCCGCCTACACTCCCGGCTACGGCTGCGCTGCCGAGGCAGTGTTCAAGATGTGCCTGGGCAACCGGCTGGGCTTCGCGCTGGATGCCGCCCGTGACCCGGAGAACCTGTTCCATCCCGCCTACGGCAGCTTCATTCTGGAGGTTGAGCCGGAGCTGGAGCTGGACGAGGGCGTTGTTCTGGGCACCGTCACCGAGACCTACGCGCTGAAGATCGCTGGTGAGACCATCGATCTGGCCGCTCTGCAGGAGGCCTGGGAGCGCAAGCTGGAGCCGGTGTTCCCCTATCGCAAGGCGGGCGCCACCGTGGACAAGATCAGCTGCGAGGCCACCGAGCGCAAGGCTCCGGCCATCGGCATCGCCAAGCCCAAGGTCATCATTCCCGTATTCCCCGGCACCAACTGTGAGTACGACACCGCCCGCGCCTTTGCCCGCGCCGGTGCGGACCCGAAGGTGCTGGTCATCAACAACCTGAGCGCCTCGGCGGTTGCCGAGAGCTGCGCCGCCCTGACCCAGGCCATCCGGGAGAGCCAGATCGTGATGCTGCCCGGCGGCTTCTCCGGCGGCGACGAGCCGGACGGCAGCGCCAAGTTCATCACCGCCTTCCTGCGGGCTCCTTCCGTCACCGAGGCGGTCCACGAGCTGCTGCAGAAGCGCGACGGCCTGATGCTGGGCATCTGCAACGGCTTCCAGGCCCTGATCAAGCTGGGTCTGGTGCCCTATGGCGAAATCCGCCCCATCACCGCGGAATGCCCCACCCTGACCTTCAACACCATCAACCGCCACCAGAGCATGCTGGTGAACACCCGCATCGCCTCGGGCAAGAGCCCCTGGCTGAGCCGCTGCAGCGTGGACGAAGTTCACACCATCGCCATCAGCCACGGCGAGGGCCGCTTCGTGGCCAGCGATGAGGTGGTGAAGAGCCTGATCGAGAACGGTCAGGTGGCCACCCAGTATGTGGACGCGGCGGGCCAGCCCACCATGGACCTGCGCTACAACCCCAACGGCAGCGTGCTGGCCATCGAGGGCATCACCAGCCCGGACGGCCGCGTGCTGGGCAAGATGGGCCACACCGAGCGCAGCGGCGACGAGCTGTACAAGAACGTGCCCGGCAACAAGTACCAGCCCCTGTTCGAGGGCGGCGTGGATTACTTCAAGCTGTAAGCCCAAAAAACAAGTCGGGCGGGCGAGGCCTTATGCGCCCCGCCCGCCCTTTATGAGAAACCAGAGAAAGGGGAACCACTATGTCCCACGATAAATACATCTCTCCCTTCGAGACCCGTTACGCCTCCCCCGAGATGCAGTACATCTTCTCGGAGGACAACAAGTTCCGCACCTGGCGCCGGCTGTGGATCGCCCTGGCCAAGGCCGAGAAGGCCAATGGCCTGAACATCACCGACGAGCAGATCGCCGAGCTGGAGGCCCACAAGGACGACATCAACTACGAGGACGCCATCCGCCGCGAGAAGGAATGCCGTCACGACGTGATGAGCCATGTGTACGCCTACGGCCTGCAGTGCCCCCATGCCAAGGGCATCATCCACCTGGGCGCCACCAGCTGCTACGTGGGCGACAACACCGACGTGCTGGTGATGAAGGAAGGCCTGGAGCTGGTGCAGAAGAAGCTGGTGGGCGTGATGGCTCTGCTGGCCAAGTTTGCCGACCAGTACAAGGAGATGCCCGCCCTGGCCTACACCCACCTGCAGCCCGCTCAGCTCACCACCGTGGGCAAGCGCGCCAGCCTGTGGCTGAATGAGCTGTACATGGACTATGAGGAGATCACCAACCGGATGAACGCCCTGGCCCTGCTGGGCAGCAAGGGCACCACCGGCACCCAGGCCAGCTTTGTGGAGCTGTTCGAGGGCGACTCCGCCCGCATCAAGGCGGTGGAGGCCTCCATCGCCGCCGAGCTGGGCTTCGACAAGGTGGTTCCCGTGTCCGGCCAGACCTACAGCCGCAAGGTGGACTTCCAGGTGCTGAGCGCACTGTCCGGCCTTGCCCAGAGCGCCATGAAGATGTGCACCGACATCCGCATCCTGGCCAACTTCAAGGAGATGGAGGAGCCCTTTGAGAAGAACCAGATCGGTTCCTCCGCCATGCCCTACAAGCGCAATCCCATGCGCTGCGAGCGCGTCTGCGCCCTGGCCCGCTACCTGATGGTGGACATCCTGAACCCGGCCTTCACCGCCGGTACCCAGTGGTTCGAGCGCACCCTGGACGACTCTGCCAACAAGCGCATTGCCGTGGCCGAGGCCTTCCTGGCCGCCGATTCCATCCTGAACATCCTGCTCAACGTCTGCGACGGCCTGGTGGTTTACCCCAAGGTCATCCGCAGCCGGGTGATGGCCGAGCTGCCCTTCATGGCTGCCGAGAACATCATGATGAGCGCCGTGAAGAAGGGCGGCGACCGTCAGGAGCTGCACGAGAAGCTGCGCCAGCACTCCATCGCCGCCGCCGCGCAGGTGAAGGAGGAGGGCAAGCCCAACGACCTGATCGACCGTGTGGTGAACGACGCCAGCTTCGGCCTGACCCATGCCGACATCGACGGCGTTCTGGTGCCCGAGCACTTCACCGGCCGCAGCGCCCAGCAGGTGGAGGAGTTCCTCAACGAGGTCATCCGCCCCGTTCTGGCCGCTCACCCCGAGGCTGCCGGCCAGCATGCCGAGCTGAACGTCTGATCTTGCAGGCGCAGCGGCTCCGGCTGACATAAAACGAAAAAACGCCCTCTGCTCTTTCGAAAGCAGAGGGCGTTTTGCATACAGGGAAGGGAATACAGCCTCAGGGACGGCAGCCCAGGGCGATGCGCAGCAGAAGGGCGTAATCGTCCAGCGAGCGGATCAGATCATACTCGCCGCCCCGCTTGGCCCAGTCGGACCCGTGGCCGCGCACCGAGATCATCACCATGCGGGCACACTGCTCCGGCGGGAAGGGGCAGGTGAACCGGCCGCTGGCCGCGCCCCGGATCATCAGCTCCTCCAGAATCCGGCTGATGGGCCGGCTCTCGGAAAGATAGTTGCGCTTGGCGTCGTGGGCCGGTGCGCTGGTCAGGCAGCGGCAGACCCCCGCGCCCACCCGCTGGCAGTAAACGCCGTAGCTGTGGATGAACCGGTCCAGATTGGCCGCCTCATCCGGCCCGAAGCGGGGGAGCACTTCCTGCTGGTAAAAATCGTCGATGCCCGCGAAAAAGGCCAAAAGCAGATCGGCTTTTTCCGGGAAATAGTGATAAAAGGTGCCGGTGGATATGCCAAGACTGGTGCAGATGCCCCGCACGGTCAGGTTTTCGTAGCCCACCTGATCGATCATGGGGTAGATCTGTTCCAGCAGTTCCTGGCGGCGGGCGTTCTTTTTGACCGCTGTCCGCATGGGGCGAGACCTCCTTTTCTGGCGCAAACACGCATACCGGCGCTTTGCCGGCAAACCATGAACCTATTATAGAACAATATACACAGAAAAACAAATGTTTTGTGGAAATAAATTGAAATAATTCAAAAAGAAAACCGGAACGGACTCTTTTCGCCGGAATGTGCTATAATACGAGAGGCAATACCGCATTTATCCAGGTGGCGCAGCGCCGGAGCGTTCCGGCCTGGCAGGCTGCCGGAGGCCTTCCGGCGAAAAGGATGCGGTGCTGCAAACACAGAACAAACGGGCCCAAAGCGGCCCGAACAAAACAGAAAGGCGGGAAAAATGATGCGGGATCTGTGCCGGGTCGATCGAAAACTGAGTGAGGAGGATGCAAAGGAGGTACTGCGCAAGGCAAGCTTCGGCATGCTGGCCACCATCAACGAGGACGGCTGGCCCTACGCCGCGCCCATGGCCTTTGCCCTGGAGGGCGACACCCTGTACTTCCATTCGGCCAAGCGGGGCCAGAAGCTGGAGAACATCACCCGGGACGGCCGGGCCAGCTTCACGGCGGTGCTTTACGCCCACAACGTACCCGAGCGGTTCGAGGTGATCTACGCCAGCGCCATCGCCCAGGGCCCGGTGCGCATCCTCACCGAGGAGAGCGAGCGGATGGCAGCCATGCGGGCCATCTGCGAAAAATACTCCGCCGACCATGTGGACACCCCCGCCTATGAGCGTACTATGAAGGGCATGCCCGCGGTGGTCATGTTCGCGCTGGATATCCAGCAGCTGCGGGGCAAGGCCAACAAGGGCCGCCTGCTGGAGGATAACTGAGATGCGGCTGGACAAGTTCGTTGCCCAGAGCCTGCAGCTGCCCCGCAGCGCGGCCCGCACCCTGATTACAAAGGGCCGGGTCACGGTGGAAGGCAAGGTCTGCAAAAAGGCTGATACCGCCCTTTCCGGCGCGGAAACGGTGGCCGCCGAGGGCAAGCCCCTCAGCTGCCAGCAGTTCGTGTACATTATGCTCAATAAGCCCAAGGGCGTGGTGAGCGCCAGCACCGACAAACGGGACCGCACCGTGGTGGACCTGCTGGAGGGAGCCTTCCCCCGGCGGGAGCTGTTCCCGGCGGGCCGGCTGGACAAAACCAGCACCGGCTTTGTGCTGCTCACCGACGACGGGGCCTTCGCTCACGCCATCCTCTCGCCCCGCCGCCACGTGCCCAAGACCTACCGGGTGGAGCTGGATACCCCGGTCACCCCGGCCATGGTGGCCGCCTTCGAGGAGGGTGTGACCCTGGCGGACGGGGAGCGGATGCAGCCCGCGGGCCTCATCCCGGACCCGGAAAACCCCCTTGCCGCCACCGTGGTGCTGCGTCAGGGCGTCTATCACCAGATCAAACGGATGTTCGGCGTGCTGGATGCAGGGGTCAACGAGCTGCACCGGCAGGCCATCGGGGGGCTTTCGCTGGACCCGGCCCTGGCCCCGGGCCAGTGGCGGCAGCTTTCCGCCGAAGAGCTGCAGCAGCTTGCGCCCGGCCTTGCCCCGGGCGGCGAAAATGCCTGAAAATGGCTTTGTGAGGCCGTTTTTTTGCAGTTCTTTCAAAGAACTTACACAATTTTGTCGTAGGCTAAAAGGGTGCCTGAGCCCCGGATTTTTGGCCGGTATTCAAAATTACACAATAAATGGCAGAAAAAATCGTTGAAATATGTTGCAAAAGTATATTCCCTTGTGTAAAATATACACAGAGAGCCTGTGCAATTGTTCAAATATCACAAAGCTTATTGTGGAAAACATTCAAATAAAAGGGGAGCGTATTATGGCAAACAGAGTGTTTCAGGGTGTTGTCTACCAGATGAAGGACGCCATCAATCGGGTGGTCGGTGTGGTGGATGAAACCGGCACCGTGATTTCCTGTTCCGATCTGAACATGATCGGCGAGGTGCGGGACGGCTTTGTGGCCGAGCGCCTGGCCGGGGACTGCTTCGTCAAGGACGGCTGCAGCTATCATCAGTTCAGCTCCAACAAACACAACGACTACGCCGTGTATGTGGAAGGCACCGACGAGACTGCCGCTCAGTTTGCCAGCCTTCTCGCCATCAGCCTGCAGAGCATCAAGCAGTACCACGACGAGAAGTTCGACAAGGCCAACTTCATCAAGAACGTGGTGCTGGATAACATCCTGCCCGGCGACATCTACGCCAAGGCCCGCGAGCTGCACTTTGCCACCGATGTGTCCCGCGTGGTGTTCCTGATCCGCGTGACCAGCGGCACCGACATCTCCGCCTACGACGTGGTGAGCAGCCTGTTCCCGGACAAGCAGAAGGACTTCGTGTTCAACATCAGCGAGACCGACACCGTGCTGGTGAAGGAGATCAAGCGGGGCATCGACCAGAAGGATCTGGAAAAGCTGGCCTCCAGCATCGTGGACACCCTGTCCGGCGAGCACTACATCAAGGCCACCGTTGGCATCGGTACCCCCATTGCCAACGTGAAGGACCTGGCCGCCAGCTTCAAGGAGGCTCAGGTGGCCATGGAGGTGGGCAAGGTGTTCGACACCGAGCAGTCCATCATCAGCTACGATAACCTGGGCATCGCCCGCCTGATCTACCAGCTGCCCACCACCCTGTGCGAGATGTTCCTGCGCGAGGTGTTCAAGCAGGGCAGCATCGAGAGTCTGGACAACGAGACCCTGTTCACCATCCAGCGCTTCTTCGAGAACAACCTGAACGTTTCCGAGACCAGCCGCGGCCTGTTCGTACACCGCAACACCCTGGTGTACCGCCTGGAGAAGATCAAGAAGCTCACTGGCCTGGACCTGCGGGAGTTCGACGACGCCATCGTGTTCAAGGTGGCACTGATGGTAAAGAAATATCTGAGCGCCAACCCGGCAAAATACTGATTGCGCGCAGGCCTCTGTGCCTGTGCCGGGCGGCGATGTCTGCCCATGGGCCGGCCGCTATGCCGCGCCGCGGTGCCGTTTTCGCACTGCGGTGCCGGTTGTTTGCGCCGGCCCTCGTTTTGTAACAGCGAAACAGCAAGCAAAAAAAGGAAAAACAGGCCGCACACCGGCGGCCATGCCGCCCGCAGCCGGGCGGCGTATGGGGAGAAAAAATGATTGTATTTGACCGCGTTTCCAAGGTGTACCCCGGGGGCAACACCGCACTGAAAAATGTGAGCCTTCACATCCAAAAAGGCGAGTTCGTGTTTGTTCTGGGCCATTCCGGCGCGGGCAAATCCACCTTCCTCAAGCTGATCCTGCGGGAGGAAAAGGCCACCAGCGGCCGGGTGTTCGTGAACGGCAAGGACCTGACCCGCATGAAGGAGAGGGATGTGCCCTACCTGCGCCGCAACATGGGCGTGGTGTTCCAGGACTTCCGCCTCATTCCCAGCATGACCGCTTACGAGAACGTGGCCTTCGCCATGCGGGTGACCAACATTCCCGAAAAGAAGATTGCCAGCCGGGTGCCCTATGTGTTCAGCCTGGTGGGCCTTTCCGAAAAAATGGATAAATACCCGGACGAGCTTTCCGGCGGCGAGCAGCAGCGCGTGGCGCTGGCCCGGGCTCTGGTGCACAGCCCCCAGTTGATCATCGCCGACGAGCCCACCGGCAACATCGACCCGGAGCTGAGCATCGAGATGATGGAGCTGCTCAGCGCCATCAACAGCGTGGGCATCACCGTTGTGGTGGTTACCCACGAGCATGAGCTGGCCCGCCACTTCAGCAAGCGGGTCATCACCATTGACCACGGCAACGTGATCGGCGACTCCCAGAACCGGCAGAACGCCGGGGAAGACGCAGGGGAGGTGGTCCTGTGAAGTGGTCCAGCTTTAAATACCTTGCCCGCCAGGGCCTTCACAACATGATCAACAACCGGTTGATGAGCTTTGCCAGCGTGGGTGTGCTCACCGTCTGCCTCATTATCACCGGCGTTGCGGGCCTGTTCACCGCCAACATGAACAGCCTGATGCTCTATCTGCGCAGCCAGAACGAGGTGGTCGTCTATCTGGACGAAAACCTGGACGACGCGGGCCTCGCCTCGGTGGACAGCGCCCTGCGTGCCATCAGCGGCCTGAAGGAAGTGACCTACGTTTCCAAGGACGAGGCGCTGGACCTGATGCGGGATTCCATGGGCGACAAGGCCGACCTGTTCGATGTGTTCGAGGGCGAGGAAAACCCCTTCCTGGCCAACTACAAGGTGGTCCTGCAGGACGTGGGCCAGATGGATGAGATCGTACCCCAGTTGGAGAGCATCTCCGGCGTGGTGGATGTGAACGTGCCCACCGGCCTGTCCGACCTGGTGGTGAACATCCACAAGGCGGTTACCGTGGTCAGCGTGGGCCTTGTGGTGGTGCTGGGCTTCGTGAGCATCGTGGTTATCAGCAACACCATCCGTCTCACCGTGTTCGCCCGCCGCAAGGAGATCAACATCATGAAGTACGTGGGCGCCACCAACGGCTTCATCCGCCTGCCCTTCTTTGTGGAGGGCATCGCCGTGGGCCTGATCGCCGGGCTGATCTCCTCGGCCATCGTGCTGGGCGGCTACCAGCTGCTGCTCATCTACAGCGTGGATTTCCCCGCCTTCTGGGGCAGTATTCTGAACGATGTGCTGCTGGGCATGAACCAGATCTGGTGGAAAGTGCTGGTTGCCTTCCTGGCCTTCGGCAGCCTGATCGGCAGTGTGGGCACTGCCACCTCCATCCGCAAATACCTGCACGTATAAACCGCGATCCGCGGCCGGCCGGCCGCGGGCGCCAGCAAAAGGAGCGATTCTCATGAGCAAGCAACTTCGGGCACCCTGGCGGCGGGCGCTGTGCGGCGCGCTGGCTGTGTGCATGGCTGCCGTATGCGGCGGCGCGGCGGTAAACGCCGACTATAAATCCGACTGGGAGAAGGCCGAGCAGGAGCTGAAAAAGGAAGAGCAGGTCCTTCAGCAGATCCAGAACGAGAAGAACAAAGCCGAGCAGCAGAAGAAGAGTCTGGAAAACCAGCAGACCATCATCATCAGCCAGATCAACGATACCATCGACCAGATCAACCAGAAGAACAGCGAGATCGCCATCCAGCAGCAGGCCATCGCGGATCAGCAGGCAGTGATCGACGAGCGCTGGGCGGACTTCAAGGAGCGCATGCAGGCCATGCAGGTGATGCAGGATACCGGCGCCGTGGCGGTGCTGGCCAGCGCCCAGAGCCTGTACGATCTGCTCACCTACTCCGACAACCTGCAGCGCATCAGCGAAAAGGACACCGAGATCCTGCAGGAGATGAACGACGAGAAGGCAAAGCTGGAGGAAGAGGAGGCCGCTCTGGAGGCAGCCAAGGCGGATCTGGAGGACGCGAAAGCTGCCCTGGACAGCAAGGAAAACCAGCTGGCCGCCAACATCCAGGCCCAGAAGCAGACCATCAGCGACAAGGAGGCCGCGGCCCAGGCCCAGGAGACCGTGGTGGCCGAAAAGCAGAAGAAGGCCGATGAGGCCGAGAAACAGTTCCAGGCCTGGGTGGCCAGCCAGGCCTCCACCGGCAGCGGCGTGTGCGCCGAAGGCTTCCGCTGGCCGCTGGACATTGCCGGCCGGGTGACCACCGAGTTCGGCGCCACCCAGAACATCAACGGCGTGATCCAGACCGGCCACAGCGGCATGGACATCGCCGCTCCCTACGGTACCCCCATCAAGGCCGCCCATGACGGCGTCATCTCCTCCACCACCGGCCACTGGAGCTACGGCAACGTGGTCATGGTGGACAACGGCGACGGCGTGACCACCCTGTATGCCCACATGAGCAGCATCGCCGTGGGCGTGGGCCAGTCGGTGAAGCAGGGCGACGTAATCGGCTATGTGGGGTCCACCGGCAACTCCACCGGCAACCATCTGCATTTTGAAGTGCGCATCAACGGCGTGAAGCAGAACCCCCGCAACTACGTGGCGTTCTGATCACCGCCCCAACCAGGAAAGGAGCCCCATGAAGGACAATAAAAAACTCGTTCGTACCGTGAGCCTGGTGCTTGCCGTGCTCATGGTGCTCACCATTTTCAGCTCCATGGCGATCCAGATCGCCTATCTGATCTGACCGGCAAACGCCACGGAGGAAACGCAAGACCATGAACAAAAAGATTTCCATCAGCATGGCGCTGACCATCGCCATCATCGCCATGACGGTGACCTTTTCCATCACCATGATTCTGGCACGCCAGATGTTCGACGCCACCATCCCTTCCGTTAAGGAAAAGGAGAGCATGTACAGCAAGATCGCCGAGCTGGACAAGTACGTGCGCGCCAACTACTACGGCGACATCCAGGACGCTACCCTGAACGACATGATGGCCTATGGCTATGTGCTGGGCATCGGCGACAAGAACGCCAGCTACTACACCGCGAAGCAGTACGCCGAGCTGGTGGAGGTGCAGAACGGCAACATCATGGGCATCGGCGTGGACGTGGTGAAGGATTCCTCGGGCTACGCCCGCATCACCAAGGTCTACGATTCCAGCCCCGCCTCTGAGCTGGGCCTGCAGGTGGGCGGCTTCATCACTGCCATCAACGGCGGCGAGGTGAAGGGCCTGACCGCTGCCAACGTGACCGCTCAGCTGCAGGGCGAGGCGGGCACCGAGGTCACCGTGACCTACATGGCGCCGGACGGCACCACCGCCGACCATACCATCAACCGCAGCCGCTACACCATCCCCAGCGTGGAATACCAGATGCTGGGTGAGAGCTACGGCTATATCAAGATCTACCGGTTCGACGGCACCACCCAGAGCACCTTCAGCAAGGCGGTGGAGGACCTGCAGAACCAGGGCGCCAAGGCCCTGGCCTTCGACCTGCGCGACAACGCGGGCGGCCAGATGGACGTGGCGGTGAACTGCATCGACCAGCTGGTGCCCGAGGCGGACATCGTGTTCGCTGAGGACAAGAACGGCCAGCAGACCCTGCTGGGCTCCAGCGACGAGAGTCATGTGGATCTGCCCATGGTTGTGCTGGTAAACAGCGGCACCGCCAGCACCGCGGAGCTGTTTGCCGCCAGCCTGCGCCAGCTTTCCGGCGCGCTGCTGGTTGGTACCACCACCGCGGGCAAGGGCACCATCCAGGCGGAGCCCTACCGCATGAGCGACGGCAGCGCTGTGGTCATCACCACCGCCAAGATGCTCATCTCGGACAAGACCAGCTTTGACGGCACCGGTTTGACCGTGGATGTGGAAGTGGCAGCCAAGGCTGACGGCAGCGACACCACTCTGGTGAGCGTGGAGGAGGATACCCAGGTGCAGAAGGCACTGGGTGTGGCGCAGACCATGAACGGCGGTACCACCACCGATGACACCTCCAGCAGCGCCGCCAGCGGCGACGCCTCCGCCAGCGGTGACACTTCTGCCAGCCAGAGCACCAGCGAGGGCGGTGAAGCTGTCAGCAAGGGTGCGGATTCCGCGGCCCCGGCCAGCGAAAGCACCGACGGCGAATAATCCCGAATACGATCCCGCAGCGCTCCGGCGGCCCGTGTAGATGGGCCGCGGGGCGCTGCTGTCTGCCCGGGCAAAGGTCCGGGCGGGCGCAACACAAACAGAAAGGCGGGACCCTATGCCCAATTTAACGGATATTTCCACCATCCGGGACCTGTGCGCCCGGTATGATTTCGCACTGTCCAAGGGGTTCGGGCAGAACTTCATCGTGAACCCCGGCATCTGCCCCAAGATTGTGGAGGCCGCGGGCATCGACAAGAGCTGGGGCGTGATCGAGGTGGGCCCCGGCGTGGGCGTGCTCACCAAGGAGCTGGCCCTGCGGGCGAACAAGGTGGTGGCCATTGAGGTGGACCAGCGCCTGCCGCCCCTGCTGGCGGAAACGCTGGCCGAATTTGATAACGTGGAGATTCTTTTGCAGGATGTGCTGAAGGTGGACCTGGCCGGGCTGATCCGGGAGAAATTTGCCGGAATGCCGGTGGCTGTGTGCGCCAACCTGCCCTACTACATCACCAGCCCCATCCTGATGCGGCTGCTGGAGGAAAAACTGCCCATCCAGCACATCACTGTCATGGTGCAGAAGGAGGCGGCGGACCGCATTACCGCCACCCCGGGCACCCGTGAGGCGGGCGCCATCAGCTATGCGGTGGATTATTACGCGAAGCCCCGGCTGCTGTTCGCGGTGCAGCCCGGCAGCTTCTATCCGCCGCCGAAAGTGACCAGTGCGGTGATCCAGCTGCAGGTGCGCGAGCAGCCTGCGGTGCAGGTGGAGGACGAAGCGGGCTTCTTCAAGCTGGTGCGGGCGGCCTTCGGCCAGCGGCGCAAGACCGCGGCAAACTCCATCAGCAACGGCATGGGCCTGCCCAAGGCAAAGGTGGCCGCTGCGCTCCAGGCGGCGGGACTGAGCCCCACCGCCCGCCCCGAACAGCTGACGCTGGAGGACTTCTGCGCGCTGCAGAAGGCGCTGGCCGAGGCAAAATAAGCGGCAGACTCAAACGGAAGAACATTGCCGCCGGACCTCTGAAACGGCAAGAAAAGAGGCCCGGCGGCAAAAATCGTCTTGCGTGCGGGAAGTTTTTTTGGTATAATATTTCTTGCTGAATATGCTGGTGTAGCACAGCTGGTAGTGCAGCTGATTTGTAATCAGCAGGTCGGGGGTTCGAATCCGTCCACCAGCTCCAAAGGGAAAAACCGCAGTACTACAAGGAAAATCCTGTGTACTGCGGTTTTCTTTTGCACTCCGAAGAGGCGTATTTTTTAGAGAATGGTCAACTTTTGGTCAACTTTTTCCCAAAACGCGCCCGCTGGGGCCTGTTGCATTCGCTTCACAATATCGCAAGTCGTAATGCCAATAAAAAGGCCCGCCGGGACTTATCCTGACGGGCTTCTCTTTGTATCGCTCAATTTGTTAGCAGAGCCGAAATGTTGTCATAGGTTGCGGCAAGTTCCAAACCGTGTAGTGTGTAATACTTGAATGTGTCGTAGCGTTCACCAATGCCGTACAGGCCGGAAGCCTTTGACTTCCCAAGCCGATCGGCGAATTGGAGCGCGTCTTTGGTGAAGTGTTTGGCTGCTTTGGCCGCTGGTACGGCATCGGAATGCCCTATGATCATTGCCTCCCGGTCGAAGATCCGGCGAACATCCTCTTTTGTCATAGTTAATTCTCCTTTGATTCACTTTTCAAGCCCTTGCGCGAACGCCGCGACTATTCTTGCGAATGTCACGTCGTTCCGGCGCAGGATATAAAGAAGGTCTAAGAGCCGCTGGTCTGCACCGCTGCGGGCCAGCAGTTCGATGGCTTGTTTGATGGCTTCTTTGTTCATAATGCCCTCCTTTATGCAATCGTGAACCGGCGGACGGTCTGGGGCTTGCAGAACATGGCATACAGGCGCTTGTGGGCCGCTGCAAATGCCTTGCTGTCAAAGCGGTTGCTGGTCACTTCCTTGTAGCGGGCTGTGGCATCGTCAACCTGCATTTCATCCACCCCGGCGGCATCCATGTGGGCCTTGATCCGGTCGGCCACAGCAGCCTTTTGCTTCTCCAGCTGGGCAATCTGGGCGGCGATTTGCTGGTACTCATTCATTGCTTTGCGCAGTTCAGTCTTTTTCATGCGGAAACTTCCTTTCATTGTGGAGCCGCCCGGCGGTCATCTTCCTGACTATTGCCCGTAGGTTCACAGGGATATGGGCCGCCGCTTGCGGGCGCTTTCGGCTGCCCGGCGGCTGGGTATTCACTTGCATTTCGTGTGCGGTTCTGATACAATGAAAGCAGCAAGGGAACCTATTTAGTTGGTGCTAGGTGGTTTCTGCTATGCGGTTATCTGTTGGCGCAGGTAGCCGCTTTTTTGTATCTGTCGAACCGTTCAAGCTGTTTGCTTCTGGGAAGCTGTTCAAACTGCTTGCTTGTCATGCCGGCCTCCTTTCCGGCTCCCTTGCTGTGATTATATTATACTACATGTACCCATGTATATCAATTGACGCATTACACAAACATGTACCCATGTATCTGTATGCTTTTACATGTACACATACACGAAAATGTGGTATAATAGAGCTGGAAAGGCGGTGTTTAAAATGTCGATAAGTGAAGCCAGAAAGCGCGCAAATCAAGCGTATATCGATAAGCAGGATGAAATCAAAGTTAGAATGCCAAAGGGCCGCAAAGCCGAAATACAGGCCCATGCAGAGGCTATGGGCGAAAGTCTCAACGCTTTTGTTGGGCGCGCCATAAACGAGGCTATGGAGCGGGATAGCTCCAGCCCCGAGAAGTAACAAAAAGCAGGAATGCCCCCTCCATTGCCTATGTGGCTCTGGTGGGGGTGTTTTTTCTGATCCGCCGGGCAGTTTGGCGAAGCTGTGCAAGATAGACAGCATGTCGCTTTAGTCGATGCACCGTAGCAGCGGCAGAAATGCCCTGTTTTCGGCTTTTTGATTGCAGGCGGCAAACTATATTCAAACGAGGGGAAAGCGCCCACAGCGCGCATAGCAGGCCACACAGCATGTCACAAACCCCCGCGCGTATCGTGTCCAGAAACTCCGCGCGCGTTATCGTGTTGCAAAACTCTGAAAGAATAAAAAAGCCGCCCGGCGGGTCGTTCAACCATTGCTGGGCGGCTTGCTTTATGCCCCCTCTATCAAAAAGCGGGGCGGGGCTTATGTAGACCGGCGGGTGAAGGGGAATTTTCTTCTCCGCGCATATAATGGCTTTTTGGAAAACGCAGAGCTTGCCCGGTGTCAGTACCCCCTTTAGCTGAATTCAGGCTCAGAGATGGAAAAATCTACCCACGCCAGTAGGAATTAGATTTTTCCGCCGGTGCGCGGGTGGGGGGGGACAGGCTGCCATGCAGCGTTCAAGCATTTTGGCTGTGCCATTTTGGCATAAACCTTGTGCCATTTTGGCATAAGATTGCCCCAAAAACCGGCTTTTTTCTGCGTATCTTGTGCCATTTTGGCATAAGCGTTCAACGTTTCACCGTTGCGCCCTTATGCCATTTTGGCACAGTATCTTATATATAGCCATATCAGGGCTTTTTATTTTGCGCTTTTTAGCTTCCAGCCGATAGTGAATTCATACTCGCTTGCGGTTCTGGTAGTGCGCCCGCTGTTGCAGGAAATAAAACCGGCGGTCACAAGCTCTTTAACGTTCCTTACAAGCGTTCTTTGTGGGATTCCATAACGTTCGGCGGTTTTTCGTGTGAACTCAAAGCAGCGCCCGCCCTTTGCCTCTATTGTCATGGATATGTAGCACCACCTTGCACCGGGAGTCAGGGCAATGAACTCGGGGGATTGGGCTAGGTCTGCATATATCTGGACAAAAGGGAGCGGCTGTCCGCCGGGGGATTTCCCGACGCTTTTGCCAGTGACCCAAAACGGGGGGTCAACTTTCCTCTTTTTCCCCATCGTTTAAAAGCTCCATTTCCATCTGCCCGATAGGAACGCCCAAAGAACGGGCTACCGGTTGCAGCGCCTTTAGCGTACACATGGCCCGCGCCCGCATCACATTGTAAAAGGCTTCCCGTTCCTTTTGGGCCTGCTCCTTATCAAGGCCGGGCAGGAAATAGCCGCCTCGCCCGCCGGGCATATAGAGTATTTCGGCCCCGGCGGCGCGTTCTATCGCGATACAATGGCGCAGGCCTCGCGGTGTGGTGTTTATCATGCCACACAGAGCATCGGCAGACGTGGCGTTTTCCTGACCGTGTTTAAGATAATCTTCTATTCTTACCATTGAATTACCTCCATTTGGTGTGGTAAACTGGAGGCGGTGAAATTGTGCCGCATCGCATTTTTCCACCGCCGGGCCGTTCTGGATGTTGCAGCATCCTGACGGCCTTTTTTCTTGCGTGTTCATTCTATGATCCTCTGCATGCCGCCGGGATTTATCGGCTCCGGCTGATCGCCTGTATCCAGATAGCGGGCCAGACTGTCCAGATTTACCAAAATGCGGCGGCCCGCATTGATGTGTTTGACCTGCCCGGCGGCTACCAATTGCCGGACACGATAAACTGCAAGACCTGATACGGCGGCCGCCTCCTTGATGGTCGCCATTCGAGGAAATTGAATAGTATTGCTCATCTTTTGTCCCCTTTCGCGTGCAAGATATTGTATTGACAATGCAACTATTACTTGGTATTATTTGATTAAAGCTATAATTGCTTGCCTTAACTTTACAATAGCACACGGTGTGAGAAATAGCAATTATATTTTGCGAAGAATTGGAAATAAGCAAGTATAAATTGAATGATGGAAGTGAAACAATGGCAAAATCAAGCAAGACTGTACTTTTAAATGTTGGCCTGCGCATAGATCAAGAAATGAAGAAAAATGGGTTCACGGCTGCACAGCTGGCAAATAAATTGGGGATTTCGCGGCAGGCAATTGACAATTATAGAAATGGCGATTCTGAGCCGCCTATATCGAAGTTGTTAAAGATGGCGGATTTATTCGGCGTTACTGTTGATTGGCTTTTGTGCAGGGAGAACGCGGTTAGAACGCTTGATATAGACAAAGCAGCAGTTTGCCATTATACAGGGCTAACAGAGGGCGCCGTCGAGGTTCTACACGGTTTTAAGCTAGCGTCAATGAATCCGCACATTGTAAACGGAATAACGTACAAGAGCGCGTTTAATTGGATTGATGTAGACGATAAGGATTCAAAGGCAGTGCTCGCATACCTGTCAAGAGCAATTGAAACAGACACACTTGCAAAAATTTGGGTCGCAACGTATAAGGCGGCATCCATAGATGCCGAAGGAATTGAAAAAATCGAATCGGCGAAAACCGATGAACAGCTTCACGCCGCAATGGGGGAAGCCGATAAAAAGCACACGGAGGCGGAGCTGGAGAGATACCACGCAAGAATAGAACTTGATCGATATTTTGAAGCCCTGATAGCAAGTGCCCGGAAATACGAAGAAGTGATGGGCGAGGCCGAAAGGCGCTCTTGTAGCTTAAATAAGCAAAAGAAGGTGCTTTAAATGGCAAACATTCAGAAACGGACAACCAAAGATGGCAAGACCACTTACAGAATCCGCGTATATGCCGGAGAGGCTCAGGACGGCAAAAAGATCCTGAAGAGCATGACCTATTGCCCGGCGGACGGCATGACGGCCCGACAGATTGAAAAGGCTGTGCAGAAGGCGGCAATGGAATTTGAACGCCAAGTGCAGCAGGGCGGGCTTGTGGCTGATTCGATGACGGTTGACGAACTGTTTGAAAAGTGGTTCAAGGAGTATGCGGAACCGCAGCTAAAGCCCCACACGGTCAGCGACTACCGAAAATTAGTGCCGCGCATTTCTGCCGCTTTGGGACATATCAAGCTAAACAAACTGCGGCCCGGCCATATTATGCAGTTTTACGCCCAGCTGCAAAAGTCTGGTATCCGATTGGATGGCAAATACAAGGCGAATCCTGCCTTTATTGCCTTATATCCAAAGGGAAAGCGCAAGGCCCTTGTGCAGGCTGCGGGCATCGCAGAAAGCACCGCAACGCGGATATGGGCAGGGGAGCGCACCAACCTGCAAACGGCCCAAAAACTTGCACAGGCCGCCGGGGTGCCGTTCTCCAAAGCATTCACAAACGTTTCGAAAGATGAAAAACTGTCAGGCAACAGCGCGCGGCATTATCACCGGTTGTTGTCCAGTGTGTTTAATACGGCGGTGCGGTGGCAATTGATGCAAGAAAACCCCTGCGCCCGCGTAGATTCGCCCAAAGTGGAGACCCCAGATGTGCAATATCTGGATGAATCCGGCATTGCAAAGCTGTTGGCAGCTCTGCCCGATGCTCCCACGCAGTATAGCGTGATTGTGCAGCTTGCCTTGTTTACCGGTTGCCGCCGGGGCGAACTGTGCGGCCTGCGGTGGTCTGATATTGACCTATCCGCCGGATTGCTGGCCGTGAATCGGACGCTGGAGCCGGTGGACGGCAAAGGGCTATTGTTCTCCACGCCTAAAACAAAAAAGAGCTGCCGCGTTATAAAACTAGACGATAACGCGGTTCAGCTCTTGCGGGATTATAGAAAATGGCAGTTGTCGGAGCGGTTGCGCATAGGCTCCAAGTGGGCGCGAAAGGTGTGCATTTTGGGTGA
Source organism: Allofournierella sp. CML151 (assembly GCF_027853465.1). Classification (NCBI taxonomy): domain Bacteria; kingdom Bacillati; phylum Bacillota; class Clostridia; order Eubacteriales; family Oscillospiraceae; genus Allofournierella; species Allofournierella sp. CML151. The sequence continues at coordinate 51,602 of NZ_JAPNNW010000006.1, forward strand.
GACGGTGGACAATGACCTGTTGTTTACCAAATGGGACGGGCAGCCTATAGACCCCAACAGCGTGACAAGCTGGTTCCCGCGCTTCCTGCGGGATCATGATTTGCAGCCGGTGCGCTTTCACAGCCTGCGCCACTCAAACGCTGCCTTGCTGATCGCGGCCCATGTGCCGGTCACGACTGTGGCCGGGCGGTTGGGTCATGCACAGGTAAGCACCACCACGAACATATATGCCGGGTTTATCCGCTCCTCTGATGCAAAGGCGGCGGATGCCCTGGGGGAAGCGTTTACCCGAATTCTAGACGCAGAAATAGGCTAAAATGCCCCGGCGGGAATATGTGTGCCCCGCCGGGGTTTTTGTTGGCGATGGTCAACTTTTGGTCAACTATTCTGCAAAGCAATGCAGTACAGCACGGAACGGCAGAACAAGAAGAATGGCTCTATACAGCGATATATTGAACGGCACCCAAAAGCGCAAAAGCTAAAATGTGCAATTTGTAATCAGCAGGTCGGGGGTTCGAATCCGTCCACCAGCTCCACGTCGGAATGGACTCCGCTCCATTCAAAAAGCCCGGTCGAAAGACCGGGCTTTTCTCATATCGCTGTGTCATTCCTCCTTCTCCCCACGAAACTTTGCTTTGCAAATTTTCGCGGGGGCCCCGGCAGGGTGTGGCGCCCTGCCCGATGGACTTTGGTCCGTGCAAAAGCCCCGGTCGAAGGACCGGGGCTTTCTTCATCCCTGCGTCGCTCCTCACTTCCCCATGAAACTTTGCTTTGCAAACTTTCACGGGGGCCCCGGCAGAAAGCTTCGACAGAGGCTTGTCGATTTTTCCTTATTCACTCTTCACTGAACCGACAGAGTCGATTTTTGGAAGGGAAGAGTGAATAGTGAAAAAGTAAGGTGTGCCGCATGCTGCAAATGCTTGCGGCGCATTTTTTATATCAGGCCGCGTTTCTCTTCCAAATTCCGTGCGAGTTTGCTATAATAGCCCTCAAACAGACCTTTTTGCACCCGAGCATGAATGGAGGCTTTTTCCATGAAAACAGCGTGTGTGGACATCGGCGGTACTTATATTAAAACGGCGGTTCTGGAAAACGGGCAGCTGAGCGCTTTGCAGGAAACGCCCACCAATGCGCCCGCCGGAGCGCAGAAAATGCTGGAAACCGTGGCGGGGCTTGTGCGCGGAATGCCCGGCGTGCAGTGTATGGGCATTTCCACCGCCGGTGAGGTAGAGCCGCAGACCGGCCGCATCCGGTTTGCCTGCAACATTCCCGGTTATACCGGCATGAACCCGAAACAGTTGCTGGAGCAGCAGCTGGGCCTTCCTGCCGTGGTGGAAAACGACGTGAACGCCGCCGCTGTGGGGGAATATGCCTTTGGTGCGGCCAGAGGAATGAAGGACTTTCTGATGCTCACCTTTGGCACCGGCATTGGCGGAGCGGCCTTTTTGAATGGCCAGCTCTACCGGGGCGGTTTGGGCAGCGCCGGAGAGTTCGGCGGCCTTATTACCCACCCGGAAGCGGTGGACCCGGCCAGCCAGGGAACGGGCAGCTATGAGCGCTACGCCAGCACAACCGCCCTGGTGAAACGGGTGAGTGCCCGGTTCCCGGAGCTTACCGACGGCCGCGCCATCTTCGCCCGGCTGGAGGACCAGGATGTGCGGGCCGAGGTGGACGGCTGGATCAGCGAAATCAGCTATGGTCTGGTGTCGCTCATTCATGCCTTCGATCCCGAAGCGGTGGTGCTGGGCGGCGGCGTGATGAAACAGGAATACATCCAGCAGCAGCTGAACGGACGGCTTCAGGCTTTGCTGAAGCCCAGCTTCCGGGGCTGCCGCCTGATTCCGGCGCAGCTGGGCAACCAGGCGGGCCTGATGGGCGCGGGGTACCTGGCAAACCGGCAGGCCGGGCTGGAATGACAATGCGCGTTATAATCAAAAAAGGAGGCGAAGGAATTTGCCGGATTTATATGTGATGTTTTCCCACACCAACACCGGGATGGGCCGGATGATCCGGGCGGTGACCAAAAGCAGCTATAACCATGTGTCCATCAGCCTGCGGCCGGATCTGGCGGTTTGCTATTCCTTTGCCCGCCGCAACAAGCACAACGCTCTGGCGGGCGGCTTTGTGGCCGAGGATGCGGGCCGCCTGTGCGACGAGGGCGATATCCGGGTGCGGGTCTGCCGGGTGCCGGTGACTCAGCGCCAGTTCGACGCCGCCCGCAACATGCTCATGGTCTGCCGGGCACAGCCGGGCCGTACCATCTACAATACATACGGGGCCATGGCCAGCGTGGTGGGCTTTCACCTGGCGCTGCCCGGGGCCTTCACCTGCGTGGAATTTGTCAGCCGCTGCCTGGGGCTGCGGGTTATCCAGGTGCAGTCGCTGCTGCACCGGCTGGAACGGTTCGCCATCTACGAGGGCAGCTATCTGGAATACACCCGGGCCGCGGTGCAGCGGCAGGGGGAATACTTCCGCCCGCTGAGCACCGTGGATGTGGTGCGCCGTAACGCCGGGCATTTCGGCGATCTGAGTATGCGCCTGGTGTGCAAGGTTTACGGCAAGATCTGAACCGCCGCAAAAAATGCTTTGCAATGGCGTCCGGTTCTGGTATAATAAAAATATTCGAGCGGTCCGCCGCCCGTAAGGGCCATTAGCTCAGCTGGTCAGAGCTGTCGGCTCATAACCGATTGGTCCCGGGTTCAAGTCCTGGATGGCCCACCACAAGCGCCTCGCTGCTTTGCAGCGGGGCGTTTTGCGTGCCGGGGAGCTGTGTGCTATAATAAGCACGAATCGCCCCGCATAGGAATGAAACAGGGCGCGGGCCGCCCGTCTGCGGGAGCAAAAACCGCCCCTCGAAAAAGGAGTTGACCCATGATGTGGAAGAAGATGTTCGCCCTGCTCACTGCCGCCTGCCTGGCTGTGAGTCTGGCGGCCTGCGGCGGCACGCCTGCCGCGTCCCAGTCGGGCAGCCAGAGCCAGACCGGCAGCCCCATTGCAAACGACACTGGCGATGAGGCCGAAAAGCCTGCCCAGCCCGGGCGGGAATACCGGGCCATGTGGGTGAGCTATCTGGAGTGGCAGCAGTTCGACTTCTCCAGCGCCGAGGCCTTCCGGGCCGGGGCCGAGGAGATGATGGCCAACTGCGCGGACCTGGGCCTGAACACCGTGATTGCCCAGGTGCGCCCCTTCGCGGACGCGCTGTACCCCAGCCAGTATTTCCCCTGGAGCCACCTGTGCACCGGTACCCAGGGTCAGGACCCGGGCTTTGACCCGCTGGCCATTCTGATCGAAACTGCCCACGCCCAGGGCCTGGAGCTGGAGGGCTGGCTCAATCCCTACCGGGTACAACTGAACGCCAGCCTGCCCGGCCAGCTGGCCGAAAATAACCCCGCCGTCACCAGTTCCGAGCTGGTCAAGCAGGCGGGGGAAGGGCTGTACTTCGACCCCTCCAGCGAAACAGTGCGTCAGCTGATTGTGGATGGCGTGACCGAGATCGTAACGAATTACGATGTGGACGGCATCCACTTTGACGACTATTTCTATCCCACCACCGAGGCCTCCTTCGACGAGGCGGAATACGCCGCCTCCGGCACCAGCCTCAGCCTGGAGGACTGGCGGCGGGACAACGTGAACCAGCTGGTGAAGGCGGTGTACGACGCTATTAAGGCGGTAAAACCGGAGGTTCGGTTTGGGATCAGTCCTCAAGGGAATATGGATAACAATTATAACGGACAGTATAGCGACGTGGCTCTCTGGCTGAGTACACCGGGCTATGTGGATTACATACTGCCTCAGCTGTACTGGGGCTACGGCTACACCACCTCCGGCGGGCAGACCCGCTTTGCCTTCGAGAATATCACCAAGGAGTGGGCCGCGCTGGAGCGGGCCGAGGGCGTTGCCCTCTACTTCGGGCTGGGGGCCTACCGCATCGGCGACGGAGACGGCGGCAACTACGACAACGCGGTGACCCAGTGGCAGAGCGGACGCAACCTGGCGGATATGATCGCCACCGGCCGGGAGGTTGGAGCGGACGGCTATGTGCTTTACCGCTACGACTTTTTGTTCCACAACGGCAGCTGGGCGGACCTGGCCGCCAGCGAGTGCGCGGCCATCCGGGCGGAAAACCAGGTGGCGGAATAACAAGGAAAAAGGAGAGGAGCAGATTGATGCAGCCTGATTTGAATTGGCTCGTGGACCCGGAGGTCTTTGCGGTGGGGCGCTTGCCCGCCCACTCGGACCACCGCTGGTACCAGACCGAGGCCGAGCTGGCCCAAAAGACCATGACCCTGCGCCAGAGCCTTGACGGGGAATGGCAGTTCGCCTACAGCCCGAATCCCGACGCCCGGCCTGCGGATTTCTGGCGGGAGGAGGCCGACCGGTCCGCCTTCGGCCGCATCCAGGTGCCCGGTCATGTGGAGCTGCAGGGCTACGGCCAGATCCAGTACATCAACACCATGTACCCCTGGGATGGCCGCAGCGGTCTGCGTCCGCCCCAGATCGACTGGAACGACGCGCCGGTGAGCAGCTATGTGCGCCGGTTTGACCTGGACCCGGCGCTGGCGGGCAAGCGGGTCTGTATCTGCCTGGAGGGGGTGGAGCAGGCGTTCTACCTGTGGCTGAACGGCCAGTTCATCGGCTACAGCGAGGACTCCTTCACCCCGGCCCATTTTGATCTGACCGAGGCCATCCGCCCGAAGGATAACCTGCTCTGCGTGGAGGTGCACAAGCGCAGCAGCGCGGGCTGGCTGGAGGACCAGGATTTCTTCCGGTTCAGCGGCATCTTCCGGCCGGTGTACCTGTACGCAAAGCCGGAGGTCCACGTGGAGGACCTGTGGCTGCGAGCGGGCCTTGCCGGGGACAACACCACCGGCACCCTGGCCCCCCGGCTGCGCCTTTCCGGCGCGAGCGAGGGCGCGGCGGTGGAATGCCGGGTATCCGACCCGGCGGGCCGGGTGCTGTTCGAGGGCCCGGTGGACCCCAGCGGAGCTACGGACATCCGCCTGCCCGGCGTGCAGGCCTGGGACCATGAGCATCCGGTGCTGTATTCGGTGCTGTTCACCGTGAAAAACGCCGCGGGGCGGGTGGTGGAGCTGGTGCCCTATGCCACCGGCTTCCGCCGCTTTGAACTGAAAAACGGCCTGCTGCTTTTGAATGGTGAGCGGGTGGTGTTCAACGGCGTGAACCGCCACGAGTGGAACGCCGAGCGGGGCCGGGCCATCACCGACGAGGATATGGACCGGGCCATGGATACCTTCCGCCGGGCCAACATCAACGCGGTGCGCACCTGCCACTACCCGGACCAGAGCCGCTGGTATGACCTGTGCGACGAAAACGGCATCTACATGATCGACGAGACCAACCTGGAAAGTCACGGCTCCTGGCAGAAGCTGGGCGCGGTGGAGCCCAGCTGGAACGTGCCCGGCAGCCTGCCCCAGTGGAAGGAATGTGTGGTGGACCGGGCCCGCTCCATGTTTGAGCGGGACAAAAACCACACCGCCATTCTGTTCTGGTCCTGCGGCAACGAGTCCTACGCGGGCGAGGACATTCTGGCCATGAGTGAGTTTTTCCACGAAAACGACCCCGGCCGACTGGTACACTACGAGGGCGTATTCCACAACCGGGAATTCGACCGCATCAGCGACGTGGAAAGCCGCATGTACGCCACCCCCCAGGATATCCGGGAATATCTGGAGGCAAAACCGGCCAAGCCCTTCCCGCTGTGCGAATACATGCACGACATGGGCAACAGCCTGGGCGGCATGGAGAGCTACATCCAGCTGGGTGAGGAATTTGACCAATATCAGGGCGGTTTTATCTGGGACTACATGGATCAGGCCCTCTGGCGCACCGACAGCCTGGGCCGCCGGGTGCTGGGCTACGGCGGCGACTTTGGCGAGCGCCCCACCGACTACAATTTCAGTGCCAACGGCATCGTGTTTGCGGATGGCAGCGAAAAGCCCGCCATGCAGGAGGTGCGCTACTGGTACTCCACCCCGGAGCAGCGCGCTGCCCATGACGAGCAAAACCGCCGGGCGGCAGAGCAGTCCGCCCGTCAGCTGGCCGCGGAGCAGCAGGAGCGGGCAAGCCGGGCCGAAGCTACGCCGGACCTGACCGTCATCGAGGGCGACGTGAACCTGGGCGTGCAGGGCAAGGACTTCGAGGTGCTCTTCTCCTACGTGGAGGCGGGGCCGGTGTCGCTGGTCTCCAAGGGCGTTCAGTGGCTCTACCGGGCCCCCCGGCCCGCGCTGTGGCGGGCTTCCACCGAAAATGACATCGGCAACGGCTTCGCGGCGAAAAGCGCGGCCTGGATGGCGGCGGATGCCTTTGCCCGCTGCACCGGCTGGACGGTGCGGGAAAAAGGCCCGCGCAAGGTGGAGATCGCCTATGTCTTCGCCTTTGCCGCCGTGCCCGGCGCGAAGGTGGAAATTGTTTACACGGTGAATGCCGCCGGTACCCTGCGGATGAAGGCGGAGTTCACCGGCGCGCCCGGCCTGCCCGAGCTGCCGGTATTCGGTGTGCGGCTGGTGCTGCCCGAACCCGCGTCGGCCATCGGCTGGACCGGCCTTTCCGGCGAGACCTATCCGGACCGGAAGAAGGGCGGGGTGTTCGGCCGCCATACCGAGATCCCGCACATCCCGGATTACCTGGTTCCTCAGGACTGCGGCGTGCACATGGACACTCACCGGTTCACCCTGGAGCGGCGGACCGCGGGCCAGGCGGACGCAGCCCGCCTGGAGGTGTGCATGGAGGGCGAGCCCTTTGCCTTCAGCGCCCTGCCCTATACCGCTCAGGAGCTGCAGAACGCCGATCATCGGGAGCAGCTGCCGGCCACCGGCCGTACCGTGGTCACGGTGATGGGCGCGGTGCGCGGCGTGGGCGGCATTGACAGCTGGGGCGCGGACGTGGAGCCCGCCTACCGGCTGAGTGCCGAGCGGGATTACCGGCTGGAGTTTGCCGTTCAGCTTGGATAAGCGGGATACAAACGGAAGAAGCAGCCTTCTTCGCCTCCGAAAACGGGGCGGGGAAGGCTGCTTTTTTCTGCCTGCTTGTAAGCCGGTGGGTTTTGGATTATAATAAAAAGGTATCCACCCATCGGCTGCTCCCCGGTTCCACGGGCTGCGGCCGCGGGAACACTGAATCAAAACCGGACTTACGGGCGGCCCTTCGGGCCTGTGCCCGCGAAACGGAGGACACAATTATGAAACGAATGAAATCCCTGCTTGCCCTGGGCCTTGCGCTGGCCATGGCAGCATTTTGCCTGACCGGCTGCTCAAGCAGCAGCGAGGAAGAGGCCGAAAGCGAGGCTGTGGAGGAGATGTACATCGCCTCGCAGGCGGGCGGCAGCATTACCTGGCCGGAAGACCTGGACACCACCGCTGCCTTTGCCAGCCAGCTGGATGAGGCCAGCGGCACCCTGTATGTGGTGTTCAACAGCGTGCAGAACCGGTTCACCAACTACTTCACCCCGGCGGGCGATTCCATCACGGTGACCAGCTACGCCACCAGTGAGAACGAGAACGCCACCAATCAGTATCTGGTGACCCTGTGGGAGGAGACCGAAAGCGGCCGCGCCTATGTGAACGGCCACACCATCGAGTTTGCCACCGGCGGCGACTGCGCCAGCGCCACCTTCGACGGCCTGACCCCCGGCAAGAACTACAAGATCGGCATTGCCTACATGAGCGGCACCTACCGCATCAGCGGCGGGCTGAGCGTGAGCGGCCTGTCCGGCGCGCAGGCCCTGGATGTGGAGAACACCGAGGCCGCCTGAATCACAGCAAATAAAAATCCCCTTTCCGCCTGGAAAGGGGATTTTTTTGTGGTCAGGAGCCGCTTTCCTCCGGCTCGGGGGAAAGGCCGTAATACTGGCGGATGGCCCGGTAATAACAGCGGGCGGCCAGCTGGCAGCCCTCCGGCGAGGCGAAGGCCTCCAGGTCCGCCTCATTGGTGATGAAGCACTGTTCGGCCAGCACCGAGGCACAGCCGGTGCTGTTCACCATGGCGAAGCTGGGGTAGCCCTCCGGGTTGGTGTCGCTGCGCTCCCGGATGATTCGCTGGTTATTCTCGTCGTAATAGGCGTAGCGCACGCCGCCGTCGCCCCGAAGGCTGGCCCCGGCGGCACTCATCTCGGCGGTGATGAAGTCCGCAAAGCGCAGGCTGTTCTTGTTGTACTGGTTGCCCGGCGGGGCGGGGAAGCACTCAAAGCCGCTGGCCTGGCCGGTGCCGCCGTCTGAGTTCATGTGGATGGACAGTGAGAGAGTGGCATCCGAGCGGGCCACCCGTTTGGCCCGGTCGGCGGCGGGCAGGTCCTCGTCCCAGTCCGAGCAGCACATCACCGGAGTGATGTCCGGGTCGGCCTCCAGCAGATCCCACAGGGCCTGGGCGGTGGCCTGGGTCAGGTCACACTCCCGCACGCCGTTCACGCCGATGGCGCCGGTGTCCGAGCCGCCGTGGCCCGCGTCGATGGCCACGATGCGGGCCTGTTTGGTGGGGTCGTCCTCCCGCTGGGCGGAAAAGCGGGCAAGTGCGATCCAGAACGCACCGGCCAGCAGCACCAGGGCGAGGATGGGGGCCGCCAGCCGGAGCAGCGGCGCCCGCTTTCTTCTGCGCCGCCGGGGGCGGCGAAGGGTTGCAGTTGGCATAAAAAATGGTCCTTTCCCGAAAAAAGTCAAAAACAGTCGTCTTTTATAAGACGAAAAAGATCCCCCGGTCATTTCGTTTTGAGGCAAAAAAGCCCGGCCTTCGGCCGGGCTTTTGCCCCCGAGGGGCGATAAGGAGGAGTTGAACCAGCAAACATTGAATCAGCGCAGCACCACCGCGCGGCTGCCCATGGCGGTGTAGATGCTCTCGAACCGGTCTCGTTCGATGACGGAATCGCCCTGCATGGGGTCCGCCAGATAGCACTGGGTTTCGTCCATGCCGGTGAGCACCACGCAGTGCAGGTTGCCGTAGGGGGTGTAGGTGCTGCCATCGGGGAGCGTCCAGGTGAAGGAGGTGTTGAACCGGGGCTGCTCGTAGTCCTGGGTGAACCACACCGCCACCGGTGTGCCCTGGCGCAGCAGCTTTTCCAGCCGGTCCATATCCGCGCCGGTCTCGCTTTGGGCCCGCAGGCTGGAGCCCTGGTCCCGCAGCCAGGCGTTGGCCGCCTCGATGATGGGGCCCTCAAAGCAGTACCAGCCGTTCGACGAGCTGGCGGGGTCGCCCGCATAGGCCTGCTCCGGGTCCGGCCCGTAGCGGTTGGGGCCGCTGTAGCTGAAACTCTGGCGGGGCAGATAATCCACCCCCAGGGAAACCAGGTCCACTGAATAGCCATTGTACTCCAGCAGGGTGGCCAGGCTCGCCGCCTCGCAGCCGTTGGGCAGCGCGGGCTCCTGGAGCACGGTCTGCACCGTGAGCATGCCGCTTCCGTCAGAGGCGGGGGCGTCGGCTTCGGGCGCGGGGGCCGGGTTGGCGATGAGCTGCCCGGAGGCCAGGCTGCCCAGCGAGACCAGCATCCGGTTCTGGGCCAGCAGATCGAACACCGAGAACAGCGCCGCGGCACAGAGGGCCAGCACCATCAGCTTGCCCAGCAAGGCGGCCAGCGCGTGCCGCCGTCTGCGGCGGCGGGCCGGAGCATGGGCGGCAGCGGGCCGCCGGTAAACGGTGGGGGCGGGCGCCGCTGCCCGGGCACTTGCCTGCCGGGGCTGGGAAGGGGCAGGCGGGCGGCGAACCACCCGGCGCTGCGCAGGCAGGGAAGGTGCACAGGCCGCCGCGGAATAGACCGGGCGACGGGCATTTTGAACGGAAAGAGTACGGGCGGCCATGGCGGCGGACCTCCTTTTTCAGCATTTGCCTAATTGGACGCACGCGCCGCAAAAATATTACGGGCACGGTGTCCTTCGGCTGCCTTTATTATAAAAGGAGGCAGGAAACCAAGTAGCCAAAAAGATGTATCCAAGTTGCAAATTTTGAGCCGATTTGCTAAAATTGTCGCCCCGTGTGAGGAGGCTCACTGAATGCCGAAGCCGGTGTAGGCTTTCAGCAGCGGGTCGTAGTAAAAGCCCAGCACGTTGATGTCGTTCTGAAACAGAACCAGGTAACAGTCGTCCTGGCGCAGAATCTGCAGATCGATCAGATACACCATTCGGAAGTATTCCTGCAGAAAACGCTCCACCTCTTCCGGCTTCGACCGGTCTGGTTCTGCCATGTCCAGCTTTTCCCAGGGAGAGATGTCGTTTTCCACATCGGCTTGTATGAAAAACCATTGCTCAAACAGGTTCAGGGTGTTCTCCACACTGGGAGCAGCGGCCTCTGAGGAGCTTTCCCAGGCGGGCATATCGGGGGCACCGGCTGCGTTGGGAAACTGGTCGATAAACGTGTACAGAACATCGGCCAGCGGGCCGTAGGTGTAATAGGGGGTGTTGCTGGTGTCTCCGACCAGCAGCATCAGGTGCTCCAGAATGGTCTGGTAGGCCTGCTGGTACTGTTCCTCGGTGGCGGGCGTCATGGACTCGTCCGGGGTGATGAGGGCGGTGTAACACAGCTGGTCGGCGCTGCTGCCCCGGCCGGTGCTGACATTCAGCACGCCCTGGTAGACGGGATACTCGGAGGTGGAATCGCACAAAAGCACAACGGGCACATCGTCGTAAAAGCGGCAGGCGATGTTGCCGGCGTAATAGGTATAGCAGGTCACTTCTTCGCTGTTGGCTTCCTCCCGGCCGCTCAGGCTGAGGACAGGGGCGCAGCTTCCCAGCATGTTCAGCAGAAGCTCCTGAAAGCCGGTGGCATCCAGTGCCAGCTGGGGAGAAAAGCTCTCCTGAGAGCCGTTTGACCGGGCCAGGTCATGGTAGCGGGCACGGGGCCAGAATTCCAGCCGGTCGGTGCGCTGGCCGATCACATTGTACACCGGCAGGGCGGCGAAGGAGCCCCGCTGCCCGGCGGGGTTGACGATGCGGGACGCGGCCCAGGCGCTGGATGCGCCGCCCGCCGCCAGAATGAACACGGTGAGCAGGCCGAACGCCAGATTTGCCCGCAGCGCGCCGGGCTTTGTCCGCTTTGCAGCGCCGCGGCGGGGCAAGCCGCGCGCCGCCTTGGGTTTGGTTTGTTTTTTCGGCATAGGCCATTTCCTTTCCATGAGAGGAATCACAGCAGCTGAAGGCCGATTCCGCACCAGGTTTTGAGCACCGGGCTGTAGTAGAGGCCCAGGGTTGCGGTACCGTTATCCAGCTCGGTGCTGATCAGCACCAGGTAGCACTCCTCCAGCCGGAGCACCTGCAGGGTGCAGCCGCGCTCCCGGAAATACTGCTGCAGCAAAGCGTCGGCCTGGGCCGGGTCCGCCAGATCGTAAGAGAAGGAGCCGCTTTGGTACAGCTCCAGCAAAAGGGAGCCCATCTGCCCGGCAAGACCGGTCAGATTTTGGGCCTGAAGAGGGGAAAAAGTGTAGTTTTCCTGGAAGGGGGTGGGGTCCAGGTTGGCCAGCAGGTCCTCCAGGGTATGGAAGGTGTTCATTTGCCCGGCGCACAGCTGCTGCAGATCGTCCACCACGCTATCGTAGGCGGCCTCGAAGGCCTGCTCATCCGGCGTTTCATCCGGCAAAAACAGCAGGGTGAAACAAAAGGGCTGCTGTTCGTCGGTGGCGGAGCGGCCCAGGCTCAGATCGATCTGTCCCGGGAACTCCTGTCCGGTATGTGTGGAGTAGACGGCGGAAATGTCGTCCCAGAAGATACAGGTCAGCATCTGGAAGGTGTTGGTGTGAGACCAGGCGGGCTTTACCGTGGTTTCCGGCGCGGTCAGGGAGCCGGGGGCCCGGCTGTACATCAGCTGCTCCAGCGGGAACAAATCGTCCAACTGGGAGAGGGCTTCCACCGCGAAAAGAGGGGTGGACAGAGACTGGTCTTTGGGGGTGGCGTCGTGGTATTGGGCAATGGCCCAGAAGTCCGCCCGGTCGGCCTGCTGGCCCACCACGTTGTAGGCGGGCAGGGCGGAAAAGCTGCCCACCTTGCGGTCGGGCAGGATCATCCACTGGGCCAGAGCGAACAGGCACAGGCCGCTGCCCGCCAGAAGCCCCAGGGTGAGCAGGCCGAAGCGGGAAAAAAGGCGGCGGGGTTTTGCCTTCTTTCGGGAAGGCGGAGCCGCTTTTCGGGCGGGTGCCGGCGGCTTGGCCGGGTCAGGTTTTTCCGCGGGCGCCTTTGCCTTTACCGGGGCCGCATCGGGGCGGGGGGACTGTTCGCGCCGGATCTTCATGGAGCGCCGCCTCCCTCCGCCGCACCGCCCGGCGAAGCGGGCGGAAAGCTGAGGGTGATGAGGGTGCCCTCGCCCAGGCGGCTGTCGATGGAAAAGCTGCCCTTGTGGATGCGGCAGATCTCCTCGCACAGGGCGAGGCCCAGGCCCGCGCCGCCCGCCTTGCGGCTGCGGGATTTATCCACCATATAGAAGGGCTGGCGAATCTTTTCCAGCTCCTTTTTGGGAATGCCCTGGCCGTGGTCCCGGATGAGGATCTCGATGCGGCCGCCCTTGCGGTGGGCCAGCAGCTGGATCAGGCTGCCCTCTGGGCTGGCCTTGCGGCCGTTGTCGATGAAGTTATAGAGCAGCGATTTGAACAGCTCCCGGTCCATCTCCATCCACAGCCCCGGCTCGCAGCCGTATTGCAGGGCCAGGCGGCTGCTGTGCAGCACCGGCTGCATGGCGGTGGCCACCTCGCCAATCACGCCGGAAAGCTCCTCCGAGGTGAACACCAGGTTCTGGCTGCCCACGTTCAGCAGCTCCATCAGCTTGCCGGACAGGCTGCGCATCCGCTTGGTCTCGTCCAGAATGATGCCCGCGTACTCCCGGCGCTTTTTCTCCGGCACATCCTTTTGCAGGTACAAAAGGTCCGCAAAGCCCAGAATACTGGTCAGGGGCGTTTTCATCTCGTGGGCCATGTTGGCGATGAAGGTCTTCTGGTCCTGGGCCACCTGCTCCAGCTGGCCCACGTGCTGCTGCACGGCCTGGGCCATCCGGTTCAGGTCCTTGCCCAGGTCCGCCACCTCGTCCGCCCCGGCCAGCTGCACCCGCTCGGCATAGTTGCCCTGGGCGATGCGGCGGGACGCGCGGGACAGCTGCTCCAGACGGCGCAGCTGCACCTTGACCAGAATCAGCAGTACCACGGCGGCGGCCAGGCTGACCACCATGCCGAAGGTGAGGGCGGTCGCCGCCTGGCGCTGCAGCTGGGCGCCCAGGTCGGTCACGTCAAACACGCATACCATGCGGAATTCGCTCTGCTCCAGAGGCAGAGGGGAGTTGAGGGCCAGCAGCAGCCGGTCCCCCTGGGCAAAGATGCGGGTGTAGGTGAGGGAATCGTCCTGATATTCGCTGCTGTTCAGGTTGGCAGTGTGGCACAGGCCGGTGGTATCGTCGCGGAAGGGTTCGCCGCCGGAATCATACAGCTGGAAGGCCAGCAGGTAGCCGTCGGTCTCCTGGCTCCCAAGGGCGGAGCGCACCGCCTGCCGGGTCTCGGTTTCGTTCAGGCTGATCTGGCCGGACTGCAGCCGCTGGTTCACCACGTTGGTTTTGATGGCGTTCATCATGGACTGCTGCTGCAAAGCGGCCCGCTGCTTTTCCCGCTGCCACAGCTGGGTCTGGGTGTTGTTCAAAAAGAGCAGGCTCAGCCCGCCGGTGGCCAGCACCAGCAGCGCCAGGGAGGACAAAAAGATCTTCTGCCACAGTTTCACGGGCATGGCTCCTTTCAGTGTTCCAGACGGTAGCCGATGCGGGGCAGGGTGACCAGCTTGCCGGAAAGCCCCAGCTTCTGGCGCAGCCGCTGCACATGGATGTCCACGGTGCGGGTCTCACCGGCGAAGTCGTAGCCCCACACCAGCGAGAGCAGCTTGTCCCGGGAGAGGGCCAGGTCCTGGTTCTGCAAAAAGACCCGCAGCAGTTCAAATTCCTTGGGGCTCAGGGCCACCGGCTTGCCGTTCAGGGTCACGGTGTGGCTGGAAAGGTCCTGCTGGATGCCCCGGTACTCCAGAACCTCACGGCCCTTGCCCCGGCGGCGCAGGGCCACCTCTACGCGGGCCAGCAGCTCCAATGCCTCGAAGGGCTTGGCGATGTAATCCTCGGCGCCCAGATGCAGCCCGCGCACCTTGTCGGCCACCTGCTGCATGGCGGAAAGAAAGATCACCGGGGTGCCCTGGCTGGCCACCCGTTCCATTACAGAGAAACCGTCCAGCCCGGGGAGCATCACGTCCAGCAGCACCAGATCGTAGCCGCCCGCGAAGATGCGCTCCACCGCCTGCGCGCCGTCGGCGCAGATCTCGCAGCTGTAGCCGCCCAGGGAAAGGGTGGCTTCGATCATCTGGGCAATGTGTTCTTCGTCTTCTACAATCAGGATGTGTGCCATGGTCGTATTTCCTCCTTTGGTTCCGGCCGGGCCGGAAAACCGATCGCGTTACGCTTATTCTATCATATCATATCCGGCCGCAAAATGGGCCAATTGGCAAAATCCTGCCGCAAAAACAGGAATATTGCCCTCCTATTTATTATTGCATAGAAAGGGTAACGCTGTCGGCAAGAAGTTGTATCAAAACTGCAAACAAGGCCCCCGCGCCGCCGGAAAGATCCGGGGTGCGGGGGCCTTGTTTAAAACATGTGCGGTTATTGGTGCTCCCCCACCCAGCGTTCGCGGGTCTCCCACACGGCTTTGCCCTGGGCAAGGCACTGGGGAAGGTCCAGAATGCGCTGGTTGCGGCTGCCCCGGAAGCGCAGCTCCAGGCTCATCTCGTCCTGCACAAAGGGTCCGTCGATGAGGGTGTCCAGCAGGGTCAGAAGTTCCTTCTGGGCGGGGGTGCCGTGCTCGTACAGCTCCTCAAAGGTGTAGCCGGTGTAGCTTGCCACCTCGTAACCGGCGGCGCGGGCCAGCCGGACAAACTCCAGCATTTCCGGCCCGGCCTGGGCGAAGGGCTCGCCGCCGGACAGGGTGATGCCGCGGCAGAGCGGATTCTTCTTTGCCATCTGGATGAGCTGATCGGGGGTGAAGGGAGTCCCGCCCTCGAAGGGCCAGGTCTCGGGGTTATGACAGCCGGGGCAGTGGTGGGGGCAGCCCTGGAAAAACACGGTAAACCGGAGGCCGGGACCGTCCACGATGCTGTCGCCGGCGAAGCCTGCTACCTGCAGCATGGCGCTTACAGGTGCTTCACGCGGTCGCGCTCTTCGGCCTTCTTGGCGTCGTTCCATTTGTCCATGGTGCCGACCAGGTAGCCGGTGATGCGGCGGATGCGCTCGAAGGGAACGTCCTTACCAACGACGGATTGTTTCTGCATAGCGGACATAAAAACTCCTCCTTTTACAAAACGCCGCCCGCCCGAAATGCGGGCGGCGATAAAAAATTCAAAAGCAATTGGGTGACAAATCTATTATAGAAAGAATACCGGCGGCACAGCGTTGCCGAAGCAACAAAAGCACTGGCTGAAATTATATAAGAAACGAAGATATATATTATGAATCTTCTTTTATGTGTATTTATGTATATCAGGGTGCTTTTAATTAAATAAGTAATTTTTGTGCGCTGTGCGCCTTTGCCGGATGTGAAATTTATGTAATAGTCCTTTTACCTATTGATTTTGACTCGGCTTTAAAATCTCTTTCAGGGTAGTTAGCGGTTTTCGCTGAGGAAAGCCCGGTGCGGAAGGCTGGCGTATCGAACCCGGTCAACGGTCGAGTCCGCTAAAATCATTCGCAGCCGCAGAAGGTGGGAACGCCGGGATACTTTTTGCGCAGCTCATCCAGCTTTTCGGGGCTCAGGGCCTCGCCGCTGCGGCGGCCGCAGCGGGGGCAAACGTCGCCGATCACGCCAACGTAGCCGCAAACCGGGTCGCGGTCCACGGGATGGTTGATGCTGCCGTAGCCAACGCCGCTGTCGTGCATGCAGCGGACCACGCTCTCAAAGGCCTCCAGGTTGTTGGCGGTGTCGCCGTCCAGCTCCACGTAGCTGATGTGACCCGCGTTGGTCAGGGCGTGGTAGGGGCCCTCCTTCTGGATCTTGTCGTAGGCGGAGATGGGATACCACACAGGAATGTGGAAGCTGTTGGTGTAGTATTCCCGATCGGTCACGCCGGGAATGATGCCGAACCGCTTCTGATCCATGCGGGTGAACCGGCCGGACAGACCCTCGGCGGGAGTGGCCAGCAGGGTGAAGTTCATCTTCAGCTCCTGGCTCTTGCGGTCGCAGTAATCCCGCATGTGGCCGATGATCTCCAGACCCTTCTGCTGCATCTCGTCGCTCTCGCCGTGATGATGGCCGTACAGGGCGGTCAGGGTCTCGGCCAGGCCGATGAAGCCGATGGACAGGGTGCCGTGCTTGAGCACTTCACGCACCTCGTCGGCGGGTCCCAGCTGGTCGGAATCCAGCCATACGCCCTGGCCCATCAGGAAGGGGAAGTTGTAAACGCGCTTGGCCGCCTGGATCTCGAACCGGTCCAGCAGCTGGTTTGCCACCAGCTCCATCATGGCGTCCAGACTCTCGTAGAACTTCTTCTCGTCGTGGTCGGCCAGAATCGCCAGACGGGGCAGGTTGATGGAGGTGAAGCTCAGGTTGCCGCGGCTGTAGCTGATCTGGCGGTCCGGGTCGTAAACGTTGCCCATCACGCGGGTGCGGCAGCCCATGGTGGCAACCTCGGTCTCGGGCCGGCCGGGCACGTAGTACTGCAGGTTGAAGGGGGCATCCAGGAACACGTAGTTGGGGAACAGCCGCTTGGCACTCACCTTCATGCTCAGCTTGAACAGGTCGTAGTTGGGGTCGCCCTCGTTGTAGTTCACGCCCTCTTTTACTTTAAAGATGTGGATGGGGAAGATGGGGGTCTCGCCGTGGCCCAGACCTGCGTCCTCCGCCAGCAGAATGTTGTGAATCACCATCCGGCCCTCGGGGCTGGTATCGGTGCCGTAGTTGATGCTGCTGAAGGGAGTCTGCGCACCGGCACGGCTGTGCATGGTGTTCAGGTTGTGCACAAAGCCCTCCATGGCCTGGTAGGTATCCCGGTCGGTCTGCTTCCAGGCCCGGCGGCGGGCGGTGGCCACCAGCCGCTTGGCGGTGTGCTCATCCACACGGCCGCTGGCGGTCAGAGCCTCGGCCACAATGCGGTCGAACTCCTCCGCGTTGGTCTCCAGGCGGGGCTGCTGGTCCAGCTCGGTGACGGCCTTATCCACCATCTGGTTCACGAAAGCGCTCTCATCCTCGGTCTCCAGCACGTCCTCCAGACTCTCGGTCAGCTTCTTGCGGTAGGCCCGGGCAAAGGTCTTGCTCACGCCCTCGGCCATGCCGTAGTCGAAGTTCGGGATGCTCTGGCCGCCGTGCTGGTCGTTCTGGTTGGACTGGATGGCGATGGCCGCCAGCGCCGCGTAGCTGCCGATGCTGTTGGGCTCGCGCAGAAAACCGTGGCCGGTGGAGAACCCGCCGTGGAACAGGCGCAGAATATCGATCTGGCAGCAGGTGGTGGTCAGGGAATAGAAATCGAAGTCATGGATGTGGATGTCGCCCTCCCGGTAGGCCTTGGCCTGCTCGGGGCGCAGCAGATACGCCGCATTGTAGGCCTTGGCGCCGGCGGTGCCGATCTGCAGCATGCTGCCCATGGCGGTGTTGCCGTCGATGTTGGCATTGTCACGCTTCATGTCGCTGGCGCGGGCGTCCACATTGGTGATCTCGTCGATGGTCTTCATCAGGGTGGTGTTGGCCTCGCGGATGCGGGTGCGGTTGGCCCGGTACAGAATGTACTGCTTGGCAGCCGCGTCGTGGCCGGTCTCCATCAGCGCGGTTTCCACCGCGTCCTGAATCTGCTCGATCTGAGGGGACTCCTCGCCGCAATCCATCTCCAGCTGGCGGGCGGCCCGGGTGGCAATGCGGTCGGCTTCGGCGGCATCCCCTTCCTTGGCGGCTTCCAGCGCCTTCATAATGGCGGCGGTGATCTTGCTCTGATCGTAGAGCACCACACGGCCGTCGCGCTTAATTACACTTTTGATCATGGCGATTCTCCTCATGCAACTGTTACTTTGATGCGGCAAAAAAATACAGAGCGTAAAGAACTACCCTCTGTATTTTGGGGTGATTCGGCCGCGATTACTATTATTGCACTAGATATAGTAGAAGTCAATAGATTCCCGGTGCCGATACGGAACAAGAACGGCCAAGCTTTTCGGGGAAAATTTGTGAGATATGATGGCTTGACGAGCCAAACCGGGAACGGATGTGATACAATAAATAGGTCGGAAAACTTTGCCAGGAGGTGGAAAAGCAAGATGGCAGGCCAAATTCGCCGGGTGGCGGGGTTGGAATATGAACTCGTTCGAAAAAAGGTGAAAAATTTGAACCTGCGGGTGCGGCGGGACGGCACGGTGGCCGTGAGCGTACCCATGCGGGTGAGCGCGGCCCAGGCGGATGCCTTTGTGGCCCAGCGGTTGGGCTGGGTGATCGAGGCCAAGCAGCAGGTGGCCCGGGCCGCCCGCAAGCAGCAGGACTGCCCGCCTCCCTCCAAGGAGGAATGCCTGGCACTGTTCGAGCCCATCAGCCGGATGGTGTATCCCGCCTTTGCCGGGGTGCTGGGCGGCCAGCCGCCCCAGCTGCAGGTGCGGGACATGACCAGCCGGTGGGGGGTGTGCAACATGGAAAAAAAGCGCATCACCCTGGCCTCCCGGCTGGCGCTGCAGCCACGGGCGGCGGTGGAATACGTGATCGTGCATGAATACTGCCATTTTGTTCACCCCAATCATCAGAAGGAGTTCTGGGCCCTGGTGGAGCAGTTTCTGCCGGACTGGAAGGCCCGCCGGGCGCTGCTGCGGCAGGGGTGAGGCCGGGTTCGATGGGATTGTAGGCCGGGTTCGATGGGATTCCGTGGACATTTCGCCCTGTGGGCGTTATAATATAAGTTCGGCCAAAGAATATTTGACCGAACAGAAATAACATCAATATAAAGTAAAATAAGGCAATCAACAAGGAGGGCCGCCGGGCGTGGAAAACAAATACAAACGGCTGATGAGCAACACCATGCTGTTCGCCATCAGCAACTTTTCCTCCAAACTGCTCAGCATCATCTTGCAGCCATACATCACCTTCGCCATGGGCGAGGTGGACGAGGTGGGTATCACCAAGCTTGTCCAGCAGATCGGTTCGCTTTTGATCCCGCTGGTGAGCATGGGCGTGAGCTTCGCCATCATCCGTTTCGGTCTGGAAAAGACCAACAGCAAAAGCCAGGTGTTTACAAACGGCCTGGTGACCATCGGCCTGGGCTTTGCGCTGATGCTCATCTGCTACCCGGTGCTGCGGCTGATCCCGCTGTTCAGTGATTATGCGCTGCTTTTGTATGTGCACGTGCTGGTGAGCTGCCTGCGCACCCTGTGTACCCAGTTCGTGCGCAGCCGCCAGCTGAACCGGCTGGTGGCGGTGGACGGCGTTTTGTGCAGCGCCACCAACCTGGGCTTCATGATCCTGTTCCTGTCCGGCATGAAGATGGGGGCCTCCGGCTACATCCTGGCCATCATCTGCAGCGACGCGCTGAGCGCTTTGTTCGTGTTCCTGGTGGCGGGGCTGCGCCGGTACCTGCATGTGAAGAGCTTCAACAAGGAGCTGTGGAGCCGGATGATGCGCTATGCGCTGCCCATGGTTCCGGCGCAGATCAGCTTCTGGGTCATCAACGCCAGTGACCTGTTCTTCGTGCAGGCCATGTGCGAGGGCTATCAGGGCCAGACCGGCGAATACTGGACCGGCCTGTTGGGCGTGGGCTATTTCCTGCCCACCATCCTCACGGTGCTGGGCACCATCTTCTATGAGGCCTGGCAGCTTTCCGCTGTGACCGAGGAAAAGGGCCGCGCGGCCTTCTTCAGCCGGGTGTTCGCCATCTATCAGGCGCTGCTCTTCTGCTGCTGCAGCGGCATCATTCTGCTCTGCCGCCCGCTGATGTTCATGTTCAAATCCAACTTCTACGACGCCTGGCAGTTCGTGCCCATGCTCACCCTGGCCACCCTGTTCAACTGCTTCAACCAGTTCTTGAACAGTGTTTACATGGTGGAAAAGCGCAGCACCCTGTCGCTGTACACCATGCTGGCGGGCGCCATTGCCAACGCCGGACTGAACTGGGCGCTGATTCCTCTGATGGGCCCCAACGGCGCTACCCTGGCCAGCCTGATCAGCTATTTCATCGTGTTTGTGCTGCGGGCCATCAACACCCGCGGCCTGATGCACATGAGCTTTGCGCCGCTGCGCCTGACCATCAACTGCGCGCTGATTGGCGTGGAGACGGTGTTCATGCTGCAGGAAACGCCGGGCTGGCCGGTCTGGTGCACGCTGCTCACCGCCGTGATCTGCCTGTTCAACCTGCAGGGCATCCTGGGCATGCTGCGCCAGCTGCTGCGCCGCCGTGCCCCCCGCAAGCAGGCCTGAGCCTTTTGACTTTGATTGAAACCAAACCGCCCCCGGGCCGTGCGTTATGCACAGTGCCCGGGGGCGGTTTGGTTTTGTTCGGCTTCAGTCCGGCAGCGCCAGCTCGGTCAGGCGCATATAGTGCTTGTACAGGGGGCCGAAACGGCGGCGGTAGCCCGGCTTCCAGGGCTTTGACTTGCCGCAGAAGTGCAATATGGCGGTGTGGGTGAGCACCCAGTCCATATCGCAGTCGCCGCCGCTGCGCAGATAATAATTGTTGAAGTTGCGGGCGTCGTAGTTCCACACCGCGTCGTCCAGTGCCAGCACCCGTTCGCCGTAGAGCATATTCAGAAGGTCCTGGTCCGGGAACAATAGCTCCCGGGCGTGCTTTTTGGTGAAGGCGAAGAGGGCCGCCGGGTCAATCCAGCGGCGCGCGGCGTCCAGGTCGATGAGAAGCACGCCGGAGTTGAAGTAGTTGTGGTTGGTGCCCAGCCGCACCTGATTCACGCTGTTGGCCAGTTCGGTTTTTCCGGTGTGGGCCGCCGCCGCGAACATCCGGCCCGCAAGATCCAGCTCCCACAGGGGCCGCAGCGGGTTGATGACCAGAATATCCGGGTCCAGGTAGATCACCCGGTGCATCTCCGCGGGCAGCAGCTGACCGGCCAGCAGCCGGTAGTACATCTCCTGGGGGTACTGGCGGGTGAGGGGGGCATCCCGGAACAGCTCCTCGCCCGCGGTCAGCGGGTGCAGCGAGAAGCCCAGCAGGCTGCAGCGCTGTTCCAGCCGGGCCAGATGAGCGGGGGTGAGCGAGCGGTGGATCAGCCAGACCGACACCGTCTCCCCCGGGTTGGAGGCGTGCAGAGAGGTGAGCATCACCTCCAGCTGGGGCAGGTAATGCTCGTTCAGGGTCACCAGAATGGAAATGGCAGATGACAAAATAACACCTCATTCTACCGCCGGAAAACCCCCGGCGGAGGATCGGACACAATTGCGCCCTTTTTTGTTATGGTACCACGTTTGGGACCGGAATATATGAAGTTTCTGCAAAGAACGAAAAATTTTGCCCCGATGGTGAAGAAACCGGCCGTAAAGGTTCGTTGCATGGGCACGGGCGGGCGGCATGCGCCCCCGCATACATGCTTGCCGAACAGGGAGGTCGATACCATGGCAGAGCTGTTTTTTTCGATCAGCCGTTTCTGGCTTTTGCTGATGGGCATTTGCTGTGCCTACCAGCTGGGCTACACCCTTCTGAGCCTTATGAAAACGCCCCGCTGGAGGCCGGGGCCCTGCACCAACCGATATGCGGTGCTCATCTGCGCCCGCAACGAGGCTGCGGTGCTGCCAAAGCTTTTGGAGAGCCTGCGCGCCCAGGATTACCCCGGCGTGCTGGATTTGTATGTGGCGGCGGACAACTGTACCGACGACACCGCCCGCCTGGCCCGCAAGGCCGGGGCCACCGTGTTCGAGCGGCACGACCGGACCCGGGTGGGCAAGGGCTACGCGCTGGATTTTCTTTTGCACCGCATCTGGGCCGAGGGCAGGCACTACGACGGCTACATCCTCTTTGATGCGGACAACCTGGCTCGGCCGGACTTTGTGCGCCGGCTGGACGGGGTGTTTTCCACCGGCTGCCCGGTGGTGGCGGGCTACCGGAACACCAAGAATTACCGGGGCTGGGTGGCCGCGGGCCAGGGCCTGTGCTTCATCCGGGAGGTGCGCTTTCTGAACGCACCCCGCACCCTGCTGGGCTTCAGCGGCAACGTGACCGGCACCGGCTTTCTGGTGAGCGAGGAGATTCTGCGGGATGCGGGCGGCTGGCCCTGGCACTGCCTGTGCGAGGACCTGGAATTCTCCACCGTGCAGATGGTCGCCGGGCGGCGCATTGCCTACTGCCCCCAGGCAGAATACTTCGACGAGCAGCCCGCGAGCCTTCGCCAGAGCGTGCGCCAGCGGCTGCGCTGGTGCAAGGGCTTTTTGCAGGTGATGGCAAAGCGGGGCCCCGCCATGGGCCGGGCGGCGCTGCGGGGCAGCTGGTCCTGCGCAGACCTGCTCATCAGCCGCATCGCGCCGGTGCTGTTCAACCTGCTGGCCCTGGGCTTTGCCGCCGCGGGGGCGGTGCTCTCCGGCGGGGCGCTGATCGCCCTGGGCGCGCTGGGCCGCATCCTTGTCTGCGGCTACCTTTCCATGATGGCCATGGCGGCGCTGACCACCTGCACCGAGTGGAAGCGCATCCAGGCCCCCGTCGCCCAGAAGCTGGCGAGCATCGTCACCTTTCCGTTTTATATGGCCACCTACCTGCCCATTGCCCTGGCCGCCTGCGTGCGGAAGGTGGAATGGACCCCGGTGGCTCACACCCGGGCCGTGACCTTGAACCAGCTGGACGCGGGCTGAAGAGCAAAAACAAAACGCCCCTGCTGCGAAAACAGCAGGGGCCTTTTTCTTTATGCAGACCAATCAGCGGTGCAGCCGCTCGTGCAGGGTTTCCTTCAGCTCGGCCAGCAGCTCGCTGTGGCGCAGGTCCTTCATGGCGGGGAAGGCCTTCATCAGACGGGCCGCGCCAAAGAGCCGGGTGTCCAGAATGCGGGCCTGCAGAAAGTCCCGCCGGGCCTCCAGCTCGGCCAGCTTCTGGGGCAGGGCCTGGCGGCCTTTCTCCAGCTTTTCGTCCGCTGCCAGGGCCGCGTCGCCCAGGTTGCGGCTGATGGTATCGCTGCCCTTGCGCAGGGCGGCCACCACCTTTTCCAGCTCGCCCAGGTCACGCTCCAGGCCGATCAGGGTGCGCAGGGTTACCGCCACGTCAGCCACAAAGACCGCCAGCCACAGCACCAGCAGCGCCAGGCCCACCGGCCGGGGCATCCATTCCACAAAGCGGTTCACCGGCGGATGCAGCACCTTCACCGCGAACATGCCCACCAGGCCCCAGGCCAGGCTGAATTTCAGGCAGATGTAGCCGCCCAGGTTGAATTTCTGTTTGGAATAGTCCCACCAGGTGGTGTGGAACAGGGTTTTCAGTGCCCAGCCGGTGACCAGCTCCAGCGTGCTGGTAAGCAGGGCGCTGCCCACAAACAACGCCAGCGGCCGGTGAGCCAGCGGCTCCAGCGTCAGAAGCACGATCACCATGCCAAAGCCGTAGATGGGGCAGACCGGTCCGTTCAGAAAGCCCCGGTTCACCCACTTGCCGGTGCGCACGGTGCAGAATACCACCTCCAGGCACCAGCCCAGAAAGGCGTAGATCAAAAAGTACCAAAGAATCGCGTACAGGGAATGTTCCATTCAGATACCACCTCTCGTAAAGCGGCGCCGCGGGATGCACGGGTACAGAATTACAAAGCGCCACCCTAACATTATAGCATCCTGCTGCCTTCGCGTGATATAATCAGAAAAGAAAAATGAAAAATTTACAAAAAGGGGGACTGCCGGGTGGACCGCTGGATCTTTCATTGCGATTGCAACAGTTTTTATGCCAGTGTGGAGCTGCTGCGCCACCCGGACCTGCGGGACAAGTGCGTGGCCGTCTGCGGCGACCCGGAGGGCCGCCACGGTATCGTGCTGGCCAAAAACGAGCCCGCCAAGCGGATGGGCGTGAAGACCGCCGAGGTCATCTGGCAGGCAAAGCGCAAATGCCCGGACCTGATTCTCCTGCCGCCCCATCGGGAATATTACCGTAAGTACTCGAAAATCATCAATGAAATATACCGTAAGTATACAGACCGGGTGGAGCCCTTCGGCATCGACGAGAGCTGGCTGGATGTGACCGGCACCTGGCAGCTGTTCGCCGAAAGTCCGGCGGCCCTGGCGGACCAGCTGCGGGCTGAGGTGAAGGCGGCCACCGGGCTGACCATCTCGGTGGGGGTGAGCTTCAACAAGGTGTTCGCAAAGCTGGGCAGCGACTACAAAAAGCCGGACGCCACCACCCTGATCACCCGGGAAAATTTCCACCAGATTGTCTGGCCTCTGCCGGCGGGGGACCTTTTGTATGTGGGTGCTTCGGCCCAGCGGCGGCTGGCCGGGATGGGCATTTCCACCATCGGCGAGCTGGCGGCGGCCCGGCCCGAGGCGCTGGCCGAGGCCCTGGGCAAGCTGGGGCTGGAGCTGAGCCGCTACGCCCGGGGCGAGGACGAGGCCCCGGTGCGCCGCTGGGGCGAAAAGGAGCCCATCAAGAGCGTGGGCAACGGCTCCACCTTCCGGCGCAACATCAAGGGCCCGGCGGAGATCCGCTCGGCGCTGAACGTGCTGGCAGACGAGGTGGCCGGGCGGCTGCGGCGGCATGGCGTCTGGGCCGGGGCGGTGCAGGTAACCATCCGGGACCCGGATTTAAAGACCATTACCCGGCAGAAGCAGCTGCCCATGAGCACCCATCTGGCCCGGGACCTGGCCAACGCCTGCTGGGAGCTGATGGAGAAAAACTGGGACATGGCCCGCCCGGTGCGAATGCTCACCGTCACCGCGCTGGCCATCACCGAGGAGCCCTTCGCGGTGCAGCAGAGCCTGTTTGACGACGCGCCCAAAACCGACCCCAAGCGGGAAAAGCTGGAAAAAAGCCTGGACGCCATCCGTAAAAAGTACGGCCGGGGAGCCATCGGGGCAGGGAGCATCCTGCACAACGATATGGGCCTGGGCGAACTGACCATCCGCCCGCAGGAGGACGAGGATGAGGAAGAGTTTGACGAAAAGGTCAAGGGCCCGCTGTGAGCATAGCACGCCCGGCGGAGAAAGATTGACGAAATGGAGAGAAACGCATGATCGAAGCGGTATTGTTTGATATGGACGGCCTGATGTTCGACACCGAGCGGATGTACCAGAAGGCCTGGCTGGAAGCGGGGCAGCAGATGGGCGTACCCATGCGCCCCGAGGTGGTGGACCGGATGCGGGGCCGCAACCGGCTGGGCTGCGCCCAGGTATGCCGGGAGGTGTTTGGCGAGGACTTCGACTTTGACGCCATGCGCACCGTCTGCCGGGCCATCATGGCCCGCTGGATCGAGGAGGACGGCCTGCCGGTGAAGCCGGGGCTGTATGAGCTGCTGGCCGAGCTGGAGCGGCGGGGCATCCCGGCGGTGCTGGCCACCAGCACCACACGGGACAGCGCCTGGGGCCACCTGCAGCGGGCCAAGGTGGACCGGTATTTTGTGGGCGCGGTCTGCGGCGATGAGGTGACCCGCTCAAAGCCCCACCCGGAGGTGTTTTTGAAGGCGGCGGCCCTGGCGGGCAAGGACCCGAAAAACTGCCTGGTTCTGGAGGACAGCCCCGCCGGAGTGCGGGCAGGCGCGGCGGCAGGCTGCTTCATCGTGATGGTGCCGGACCTGACCGGCCCGGACGAGGAGCTGAAGGCCCTGGCCGGAGCGATTCTGCCGGACCTGACCCAGGTCATCCCCCTGCTGGACCGGCCTTGAAACTGTTTTATCTATATTGTAAATACAAAAAGGAGAGAGTAAACATGATTAAACACATTGTATTGTGGGAGCTGGCGGACAAGGACCAGGCGGACGCCAACGCCGCCAAAATGAAGGAGCAGCTGGAGGCACTGGTGGGCCAGGCCCCCGGCCTTCTGAGCGCCCAGGTGGGCCGTGGCTTCGTGGGCTGCGACGTGGCCCTGATCGCCGAGCTGGAGAGCCGCGAGGCGCTGGAGGCCTACCAGAACTTCGAGCCCCATGTGGTCATCAAGAACTGGATCGGCACCATTGCAAAGAGCCGCACCGTCTGCGACTTTGAGTACTGAAGCACACGCAAACAACAAACGCCCCTTTCCCAACAGCGGGAAAGGGGCGTTTGCTTATTATAAAAGGAAGGGCTTACTGGATGCCCTTTTCGGCGCGGATGGCGGCGCTTTCTTCCTTGTCCCGCTGGTTGCGGGCGGCCACCGCGGCGGCCAGCTCGTCGGCCGTCATGGGCTTCTTCACCGCGATCAGCGCCTTGGTGGGGATGCCCTGCTCGGTGAACATGGCCTCGTGCTCGGTGCGGATGTTCCACTCCGGCTCCTCGGCGTGCAGATCGAAGGTCTTCCATACAATCTCGTAGCCCGCTTCGGGGAAGTAGTTCAGGCTGTCCCGGAAGAGGTCGTCGTCATCGGTCTTGAAGTAGATCTCGCCGTTTTCCTCCAGAATGGTCCGGTAGAGGGCCAGCTGGCGGGTGTGGGTGAGCCGGTGCTTTTTGTGGGCCAGCTTCTTGTTCCAGGGGTTGCAGAAGTTGATGTAGATGCGCTGCACTGTGTCCCGCTCGTCGAAGGCGTTCAGGATGCGCTCGATGTCCAGGCTCATGATCATCACGTTGTCCGGGGTCATGCCCTTTTCCGCGTAGATGCGCTCGATGTTCCGCTTGGCCAGAATCAGCACCTTGTCGGTGATGTCGATGCCCAGATAGTTGATGTCCGGGTGGGCGCTGGCCAGCCGGGCCAGAAAACCGCCCTTGCCGCAGCCCAGCTCCAGATGCACCGGCTGCTCCGGGCGGGCAAAGACGCTGTGCCAGCGGCCCTTGTTCTCCAGCGGGGCGTGGGCGTGGTAGTCGCAGGCCAGCAGCTCCGGCCGGGCGTAGGGTTTGAATCGCATTCTCATGTTCTATGGTTCTCCTTCACAAGTGTTTGTCTGAAACGCAATAAAAGATGCTCAGGGCTGGATGGCATCCCGCAGAAAGGCTTGTACCGCGTTGAACTCGCCGGTCAGGCTGCCCTGCACAAAGCCGGGCTTGCCGCCGCCCCGGCCCGCAAAGGCCTGGTTCAGCTGCTTGCACAGCCCCCGCAGGTCCGCCCCCGGCGCGGTGCAGGCCAGCGCGTAGGCAAGGGTGCCGTTTCCGGTGGGGCTGAAGGCCGCGCAAAGGCCGGTGGTGCGCTCGCTCAGCGCCGCGCACAGCCGCCGCAGGCCGTCCGGGCTGAGGTTCGGCCGCAGCAGAATGGCGGCTTCGCCGGGCTGCACGCCCTCGGCCAGAACCGCGAACAGCTCGTTCTCCGCCTGCACCGACCGGTAGCGGGCGGCCTCCAGCTCACTGCTCTGGCGCTGCACCGCCTCGGCCAGCTGGCCTGCCTTGGCGGACAGGGTGGCCCGGATGGTAGCTGCCTCCGCCCGCTGGGCCTCAAAGTACCGCAGGGCCCGCACGCCGCACACCACAAACAGCCGCACGCCGCTTTTGTAGTTCTGCCAGTCGATGATCTTCACCATGCCCACCTGGCCGGTGCGCTCCACATGAGTGCCGCAGCAGGCGCAGCAGTCCGCCCCGGGCACCGTCACGATGCGCACCGGGCCCTCCAGCTCCTTTTTGCTCCGGTAGGTCAGGTCCGCCAGCTCTTCCTTGGTGTGCCACACCGCCTCCACCGGCACGTTCTGCCAGATCACCCGGTTGGCCCGGGCCTCGGCCTCGGCAAGGCCTTCGTCCGAGATGGGGACGCTGGTGTCCATGGTCAGGTAGTCCTGCCCGATGTGAAAGCCCACGTTCTCGGCTCCGAACATGGCGTGCAGCGTGCCGGAGAGAATGTGCTCGCCGGTGTGCTGCTGGCTCATCTCCAGCCGGCGGTCAAGGTCCACGTTACCAGTGACCGTCTCGCCCTCTGTCAGCGGGGCGGAAAGACGATGCACCACCTGGCCGCCCTTTTCGTGCACGTCCAGCACGTCCGCGCCGCCCAGGGTGCCCCGGTCGGCGGGCTGGCCGCCCCCCTCCGGGTAAAAGGCGGTGCGGTCCAACGTCACGGCCCAGGCTTCGCCCTCCTGGGTGCAGCTGAGCACCCGGGCGGTGAACTCGCCCACCGGCGGCTGAATATAATAAAGCGCTTCGGTCTGCGTCATAAAAAGCTCCTTTGCACAAAAAAGCCCGCGGGCTGCGGGCAGGGTATCCGCTGAGTGCATCTATTATAGCACAAAAGAGCCATACTTTGCGCGCACCGATGCCATTTTGCCGCGCTTTATGCTATAATAAGAACAATTCTATACAAGACAAGAAGCCCCGGCGCGCCGTGAGGGGGAAGCCCCGGGGCCACACAGCGAAAAAGGAGCGGTTGTTATGCGGGAATGCGGCGTTTTGATGCCTGTGTCCAGCCTGCCGGGGCCTTACGGCATCGGCAGCTTCGGCAAGCAGGCCTATGCCTTTGTGGACTTTTTGGCCCAGGCGGGCCAGCAGATCTGGCAGATTTTGCCCCTTTCGCCCACCGGCTACGGTGACAGCCCCTATCAGAGCTGCTCGGCCTTTGCCATCAATCCCTATTTCATCGACCTGGACACCCTGCGGGAAGAGGGCCTGCTGGAAAAGGAAGAGTACGGCACCATCGACTGGGGCGAAAGCCCGGAGGCGGTGGACTACGGCGCGCTGTACGAGGGGCGCTTTACGGTGCTGCGGCAGGCCTATGCGCGTTTCCAGGCCTGGCTGCCGGACGATTACTACACCTTCTGCTTCTGGAACGAGGACTGGCTGGAGGACTACGCCCTCTACATGACTGCCAAGGGCCTGAACAAGATGAAGGCCTATCCGGAATGGCCTGCGCCGCTGCGCACCCGGCAGCCCCAGGCGCTGGAGCAGCTGCGGGAGGAGAACGCCGAGGAGCTGGGCTTCTGGCGCTTTTTGCAGTACCAGGGCTACCGCCAGTGGATGGCCCTGAAGGCCTACGCCAACGACAAGGGCGTGCAGATTCTGGGCGACATCCCCATCTATGTGGCGGCGGACTCCGCCGATGCCTGGGCCGGCGGCAAGCTGTTCCAGGTGGACGAGGAGGGCAAGCTCACCCGTGTGGCGGGCTGCCCGCCGGATTACTTCTCCGAGGACGGCCAGCTCTGGGGCAACCCGCTGTATGATTGGCCCCAGCACAAGGCCAGCGGCTACGCCTGGTGGATTCGCCGGGTGGAGCACGCGCTCACCATGTACGACCGGCTGCGCATCGACCACTTCCGCGCCTTTGATACCTATTACGCCATTCCCGCCGGGCGGGAAAACGCCCGGGTGGGCGACTGGGAATACGGCCCCGGTATGGACCTGTTCCGCGCCCTGGAGGCAAAGCTGGGCAAGCTGCCCATCGTGGCCGAGGACCTGGGCGATCTGTTCGACAGCGTGCGGGTGCTGCTGAAGGAGAGCGGCTACCCGGGCATGAAGGTGATGCAGTTCGCCTTCGGCGGCACACCGGAGAACGAGTACCTGCCCCATAATCACATCCCCAACTGTGTGGTTTATCCCGGTACCCACGACAACACCACCCTGCGGGACTGGCTGAAAAACGGCGATCCCAAGGAACTGGCCCGGGCCAAGAACTATCTGGGCTTGAACGCCATGGAGGGCTCGGTGCGGGGCTTTTTGCGGGGCGTGCTGTCCAGCTGCGCCAATCTGGCGGTCATCCCCATGGCCGACTGGCTGGAGCTGGGGGCCGAGGGCCGCATCAACACCCCCGGCACCGGTATGGGAAACTGGACCTGGCGCGCCAAAGAGGACGCCTTTGCTCCTGCGCTGGCCCAGCGCATCCGGCGCACCTGCGCCCGCTACGGCCGCTGCGCGCCGCTGCCCGAGCCAGAGGAAGCCCGGCCGGTGGTTCCGGTGAAGAAGTCCGCCCAGAAGGAAGAACCGGCGGAAACTGCTGCCAAGACACCCGCCGCACAAACCGCTGAGGCGGCGCAAAAAGCCGCAGCCAAGGCCGAAAAGGAATAAAGACAACCCCCTTTGGGAACAATGGCTTTAGTCGGGGCAAGCTTGCTCCGCCAGCCAGTTTCAAAGGGGGCATTTTGATGAGTGAACGAAGAAATGACCAGAACCACGGTGACAACGACAACCAGGCCGTGCTCAACGAGATCGTGCGCAATACCGAAATGGGCAAGAACAGCCTGGACCAGCTGATCGACGTGACCGACGACAAGCAATTGAAGGCCAGTCTGCTGGCCCAGCAGCAGGAGTACCGGCGCATCAACCAGCAGGCCCATGCGGCCATGGCAGCCCTGGGCGAGCAGAGCCACGGGCAGAGCCCGGCGGTGAAGCTGATGGCCAAAATGGGCATCTGGACCGAGACCCTCGCCGACCGTTCCACCCGCAACCTGGCGGATATGGTCATCCAGGGGGCGAACCAGGGTGTGATGGACTGCGAGAAGGCCCGCAAGGACCACCCGGCGGCCAGCACCGGCGCACTGGGACTGCTGAACGAATTGCAGCAGTTCGAGGAGCGCACCGCCCGCCAGATGCGGGATTTTCTGTGAATCGGGCCTGCAAAGTCATGCCGCAAGGCTCCGGTCTGAAAGGACCGGAGCCTGAACGGTTTATATGAAGGAGGAACTGCATGCGAATCGCACAGGTGAGTGAATGTACAGGCATTCACCGCAAAACCATTCATCATTACATAAAGCTTGGGCTTGTGAAGCCGGTTGCGGAACAGGAA
Source organism: Allofournierella sp. CML151 (assembly GCF_027853465.1). Taxonomy (NCBI): domain Bacteria; kingdom Bacillati; phylum Bacillota; class Clostridia; order Eubacteriales; family Oscillospiraceae; genus Allofournierella; species Allofournierella sp. CML151. Next base: position 82,285 of record NZ_JAPNNW010000006.1, read on the forward strand.
AACGGATATTATGATTTTTCTGCGGAGGATGTGCACCGGCTGCAGTTGATCCAGCGGCTGCGCCTGCTGGATTGTCCGCTTTCCACCATCCGGGACCTGCTGGAGCATCCCCGGCTGAGCCGCTTTCTGCTGGATCGAATGATCCAGCAGAAAAAACGTCAGCTGGAGATCAGCCAGTGGCAGATCGAACAGCTGGAACGGGTCGTTCGCAAGGCTCCGCTGGATAATATGGAGGAAAGCGACCGTTTGCGGGCGGAACTGCCCCAGCGGTTGCCCGAGCCCAGGGCGGAGTTGACCCGGCAGGAAGCCTCCTTTTTGGTGAGCTATTTTTGGGGAACCTTTCTGCAGGGGCTGGAGATGAACGAATACCGCAGGTATCTGTGGGAGCGGCTGGTGGACCGGCTGATGGAAATGCATCAGCCACCGCTGCTGGCGCTGCGTGATTTTCTGGAGGACCTTACCCCTCAAAAGCTGGAGATTATGTTTGTGGAGAATAACAACCGGGTCCGCCGTATCATGGAATTGGAGCCCGAGAATATTCTCATGCAGGTGGAGCAGATGGCGAAGGAGCTGGAAAACAAACTGCGGGATGCGGCCTTTGTGCGAGACTGGCGGGAACATTATGAAACCTTTGTTCGGCCGGTCTCCGAGCTCTATGGGGATACGGAGGCGACGCGGCTGATGAGTCAGTTTACCGGCCGCTTTGAACGCTATGGGAACAATTTGCTGCAGTGCTGTTCTCGAATGCAGGCCTATCTGGAAACTCCCCAGGGGGAATCGCTGCGAGAACAGATCCGGCAGACCTTGGGCGACGCGATCGCGCTGGATGAGAAAAATCCGGGCCAGCTTGCGGTTTTACTGGTTTACTGAATGGAATGCCCCGGCGAAAGCCGGGGGATTTTTTTTGGAAAAACCATGACACAGTTAGATGGTTTTGCACCGCTGAATCTGCAGCAACCGCTTCTTTTTTGCAGGAAAGGTGGCAGGCATGGTCGGAATGCTGAATGGGGTGCGCTGGTTTTGTGTAAAATTGCTCACTTGACCGTAACATAACACGACGGTTTACAATGAGGACCGGAAACGCAACCCAGGTTGTGAAATTTACGGAAAGGTGCCAAGGAAACATGGAGAAGTCAAGTAAAACTCGGAAAATGCGAGTGGCGGCCGCAGCGTTACTGGTAACGCTGGCAATTGCGGTAAACACGGCATGTGCGGCGTTTTATCCGGCGATCACTGCGTTCATGGCGGCGAATCTGAATCCGCTGCTCAGTGGCAGAGCGGGCACGCAGGCATTGAATCTAAGCCCGGAGGAGGCCCAGCAAGCCAGCCGGGAGATGGCTCGGGAGCTGGCAGGTGAAGGCATCGTTTTGTTGGAAAATAAAAACGGTGCGCTGCCTCTGGAGCAGGGAACAAAGGTGAATCTGTTCGGATACGCTACGGTAGATCCACTGTACGGTGGAACCGGAAGTGGTGCGGGCGATACCTCGAACAATGTGGATCTGATCGAGGGACTGACTGCAAGCGGGTTTGAAGTAAACCAGGAACTGGTGAATTTTTATAAAAATTCCGGTGTGAAACGACCCAGCCAGAAGGGCTTTGTGGGGGCCAATTTTACTCCGGTAGAGGTACCGGCGGCCCAGTATGACCAGCAGCTTTTGCAGAACGCCAAGGCGTTTTCCGACACAGCGCTGGTCATGTTCTCCCGCACCGGCGGCGAGGGCGGCGACCTGCCTCAGGACATGTATGCCGCGGGCTACAGCGACACCGATGACGGTACCCATTATTTGGAACTGACCCAGGATGAGAAGGATCTGCTGGAACTGGTGAAAGCGCAGGGCTTTGCCCGGGTGATCGTGTTGATCAATTCCTCCAACGCCATGGAACTGGGATTTGTGCAGCAGGATGGCGTGGATGCGGCTCTTTGGATCGGTGGTCCCGGCTCTACCGGTTTCGAGGCAGTGGGGCAGATCCTGAGCGGAGCGGTGACCCCTTCCGGGCGCTTGACGGATACCTATGCATACGATCTTACCTCTTCTCCGGCTTATTGGAATGCGGGCAGCTTTGCCTATTCCAATCTGGAGCGGAACTATGTGGAATATGCCGAAGGCATCTATGTGGGGTACCGATTCTATGAGACCCGGTGGATCGACAATGCCACCGGCCTGTGTGACGAAGAGGCATATCGAAAGGCTGTGCAGTATCCCTTTGGTTATGGCCTGTCCTATACGGAATTTGAGCAGAGCATCCAGAACTTTTCGGCGGACGGTAAGACCATCCGCATGGAAGTGCAGGTGACCAACACCGGTGCCGTGGCCGGCAAGGATGTGGTTCAGGTGTACTATACCGCCCCCTATACTGTGGGTGGAATCGAAAAATCCCATGTGGTGCTGGCAGGGTTTGGAAAGACCAAACTGCTGGAACCCGGTGAATCCGACACCGTTTCGGTGGAATTCGCCGTGGAAGACATGGCTTCCTATGACGAAAAGAACGGCGGCAGCTATGTGCTGGAAGCGGGCGACTACCAGATCCGTCTGATGAAGAACGCCCACGAGGAGATTGACCAGCGTGTTTATTCCGTGGAGCAGACCGTGGTGTATGGACAGGACGCTCCCCGTTCCAGCGACCACCAGGCCGCGGTCAACCGGTTTGAGGATGTGAGCAGCGGTCAGATTACGCAGTATGTATCCCGTTGGGATTGGGAGGGAACGCTGCCCACCTCCCGGCAGGATGGCAAGGAGGCCAGTGCCGAGACCGTGGCTGTGTTCAGCAGTAAGCCCCAGCCCGTGCTGGAGGATGCCGAGCCCATCGCCTTTGGCCAGCATGGTCTTGTGCTGGAGGATATGAGGGGCCTGGACTATGACGATGCCAAGTGGGAGCTGCTGCTGGAGCAGCTGAGCGTGGCGGATATGACAAATATGATCGCCAACGGTGGCTGGTCCACTCCTCAGGTGGACAGCGTGGGCAAGCCCGCCACCACCGATTTGGATGGCCCGGCGGGCCTGAACAGCCTGACCAGCAATCTGAAGGGTGTTCCCTTCCCCAGCCAGGTGCTGATCGGTGCCAGCTGGAATACAGAGCTGGTGGAACGGTTCGGTCAGGTGTTCGCGGCCGAGGCAGCTGCAAACCGAGTGGTTGGTCTGTATGCGCCCGGCGCAAACATTCACCGCACCCCCTTCAGTGGCCGTAACTTTGAATACTACGCCGAGGACGGTTTGCTTTCCGGCAAACTGGCCGCTGCCATGGTAAAGGGCTGCTCCAGCCAGGGCGTGTATTGCTATGTGAAACACTTTGCACTCAATGACCAAGAGAGTGACCGGCTTTCCATCTCGGTATGGGCCAACGAGCAGTCCATGCGCGAGCTTTACCTCAAGCCCTTCGAGCTGGCTGTAAAAGAGGGTGGTACCACCGCCATCATGAGCAGCTATAACTATTTGGGCAATACCTGGGCCGGTGCCAGCTATGCTTTGCTCACTCAGGTGCTGCGGCAGGAGTGGGGCTTTGAGGGCATGGTGGTCACCGATTCCGCCATGGGCAATACCAGCTGGATGGATGTGAATCTGGCGCTGCCCGCAGGCGGCGATATGATGCTCTGCCTGATGGGGGTTACCCTGGACAGCAGCACCAACGCCATGCAGCAGGCTATGCGCCGCGCCTGCCACAATATCCTGTATACACAGGCAAACAGCGTTGCGGTCTCGGTTGCGGCAGACAACGCGCCTTACTGGCTGATGCTTCTGGCTCTGGTCGATGGGCTCATCGTGTCCGCTCTGGTGCTTCTGGTGCTGGGTGGACGCACGCTGAAGCGCCGACACAAGGCCGGCATTGTGATTGGGATCACTGTGCTTGCAGTGCTTGTGGCCCTCGTGCTGATCATGCGCGGGCCGTCTCAGCCTGCTTCGCAGTTTTCCGCCGCAGACAGCATTGCGGCATCTTCCGATTCGGCCTCTTCCGCCGGGTCCCTGCCGGTGGAAGAGACCCCGGCGGAGGGCGTGTTCCTCCAGCTGGATGGTCAGGGCGAAGGGGAGCAGAGCTGGCTGAAAAGCCATGTGACTCTGAATGAGGACGGAAGCTTCGCTCTGTACTGGGATTATAACGCGGAGAATAGCGGCATCGAGGGCGATAAGGGCAGCTGGGAGAAGCTGGAGGATGGAAGCATCCGGCTGAGCGGCCAGCGGGAGTTCACCGCCACCACGCAGGACGGCAGCACCTATGCTCTGGAGATTCTGAACGAGGAGACCGGTATTACCTGCCAGCTGAGCGGCAGTCTGGCCGGAGAGGTTTCTGCCGCAGCCCCGGCGGAGGGCGTGTTCCTCCAGCTGGATGGTCAGGGCGAAGGGGAGCAGAGCTGGCTGAAAAGCCATGTGACTCTGAATGAGGACGGAAGCTTCGCTCTGTACTGGGATTATAACGCGGAGAATAGCGGCATCGAGGGCGATAAGGGCAGCTGGGAGAAGCTGGAGGATGGAAGCATCCGGCTGAGCGGCCAGCGGGAGTTCACCGCTACCACGCAGGACGGCAGCACCTATGCTCTGGAGATTCTGAACGAGGAGACCGGTATTACCTGCCAGCTGAGCGGCAGTCTGGCCGGAGAGGCTTCTGCCGCAGCCCCGGCGGAGGGCGTGTTCCTCCAGCTGGATGGTCAGGGCGAAGGGGAGCAGAGCTGGCTGAAAAGCCATGTGACTCTGAATGAGGACGGAAGCTTCGCTCTGTACTGGGATTATAACGCGGAGAATAGCGGCATCGAGGGCGATAAGGGCAGCTGGGAGAAGCTGGAGGATGGAAGCATCCGGCTGAGCGGCCAGCGGGAGTTCACCGCTACCACGCAGGACGGCAGCACCTATGCTCTGGAGATTCTGAACGAGGAGACCGGCATTACCTGCCAGCTGAGCGGCAGTCTCCAGTAAAAAAGTAAAAAAAGACAGAAAAGGCATGTCCGTTCAGATGGCGGACATGCCTTTTTGCAGTGGAGAGAGATCAAAGGGCGTCCAGCACTACGTCCAGCAGCTGGGCCGGGTCCAGGGCGCCTGCGGTGCAGCGGTCCGCAAGATCCGCTGCAAAGGAAGCGTCGGTGGATACGTCACAAACAAAGGCCAGCCGCTGGCCGCCGGGCAGAGCCACCGCCTCGATGCCGTAGCTCACATAGCGGCCCAGCTCGGGCGTTTCAAGCTCTTGTCGAACGATCTGATAACGGATCAAGCACAACGCCCTCCTCCGCAGCAGCCGGTTTCCGGCGGGCGGCCCGCCGGGTTGCGTAACTTCCTTTCATTGAATAAATTCCCCCTTTTCATGCAGCATAACACAGGGGGGGACAAATGTCGACGAACTGCTTGTTCGGGTTTTTGCCGTTTGGGCCGCAAGGGACCATAAGACGGGTTTTCAGCGGCATAAACAGGGGCGAAAAAGGGCCGGGCTGCGGAGTTTTCCACGACTCTGCACTGAATTTGTTGAAAACTTTTCCGCGTTTAAAACGCTGAAAAGCCCTGCCGCAAAGAGGTTTTTCCGGTTCGCCCCGGCAGCGGGAAGAAAAGAATTGTTGAAAAAAGGGGACGGCGCAGGCGGCAGGGCCTGCACCGTCCCTTTGGGTTTCTTTTTCAGCTGATTTTGCGCTGGCTCAGTCCAGGGTCTCCAGCATCCGGGCCACAATGCGGGTGGCGGTGGTCACGTATTCACTGATGCTGAATTTTTTTACCACCAGAACCTCGTGGCCCGCCTCGTCGGCGTTGTCGCTCATGGCGCGCAGCACCACGCAGGGCACGTTGTTCTTGGCGGCAATCTGGGCCACGGCCGCGCCCTCCATCTCCACACAGTCCGGGTTTACCTTGGCGGCGATGGCGTTCTTGGTGGCACTGTCGCCCACGAACTGGTCGCCGGTGGCGATCTTGCCCGCAATGGCCTTCACGCCCACCTCTTCGCAGGCGGCCATGGCGGCCTTGACCATCTCCTCATCACCGGGGTATTCAGCGGTGAAGGGAGCGGACTGGGCGATCATGTCGTCCTGGGCGTCGTGGTAAATCACGGTCTTGCCCACCACCACGTCGCCGATGCCGATTTTGGCGGTCATGTTGCCGGCGATGCCGGAGAAGATGATGCGCTGAGCGCCGAATTTAGTAATAAGTACCTGGGTGGTGGCGGCGGCGTTGGCCTTGCCCATACCGGCGCAGCAGACCACCACCTGTTTGTCGCCCAGCATGCCCCGGTGGTACTCCACCCCGGCGTAGGGCTCGATGGATACCCCGTCCAGCAAAGCGCACAGCTGCTCCACTTCGTCGGGCATGGCGCCCATGATGCCGATGATCTCCATATGCTCCTCCTTTGGATCAGACGTTGAACAGGAACTCGATGATGTCGCCGTCCTGCACCACGTACTCCTTGCCCTCGGTGTGCTGCAGGCCCTTGGCCTTCACGGTGGCCATGTTGAAGTCGCAGGCGGCGAAGTCGTCGTAATGCACCACGCTGGCGCGGATGAAGCCGCGCTCGAAGTCGGAATGGATCTTGCCCGCGGCCTGGGGAGCCTTGGTGCCCTTGCGGATGGTCCAGGCGCGGCACTCCTTCTTGCCGTCGGTCAGGTAGGAGATCAGGCCCAGCAGGCTGTAGCTGGCCTTGATCAGGTTGTCAAGACCGGTGGCCTCAATGCCCATCTCGTGCAGGAACTCTTTCTTCTCCTCGGGGGAGTAGTCGGCGATGTCCTCCTCGGTCTTGGCGCAGATGGGAATGCACTCCGCGCCCTCCTCGGCGGCCAGCTTCTTCACGGCCTGGTAGTGCACGTTCTCGTCCATGCCCTCCATCAGGTCGTCCTCGCTCATGTTGGCGGCGTAGATCACCGGCTTGTAGGTGAGCAGGCCCATCTCCTTCAGCTGCAGCGCCTGGTCCTCGTCCTCCAGGTCGAAGTCGAAGCTGCGGGCGTTCTTGCCCTTGCCCAGATGGTCGGCCAGCTGCTCCAGCCAGGCGGCGGAGGCGCCGGCCTTCTTGTCGCCGGTCTTGGCGGCCTTGGCGAAGCGGGCGGCCCGGTTGGAAACGACCTCCAGGTCGCTCAGAATCAGCTCGGTGTCGATGGTCTCGATGTCGCGCAGGGGGTCCACGCTGCCGTCCACATGCACGATGTCGGTGCCGCCGAAGCAGCGAACCACATGCACAATGGCGTCACACTCGCGGATGTTGCCCAGGAACTTGTTGCCCAGACCCTCGCCCTTGGAAGCGCCCTTCACCAGACCGGCGATGTCCACGAACTCCACGATGGCGGGGGTCTTCTTGTTGGTCTCCCAGATTTCGGCCAGCTTGTCCAGCCGGGCGTCCGGCACGGGCACGATGCCGGTGTTGGGGTCGATGGTGCAGAAGGGGTAGTTGGCCGCGGCGGCGTTCTTGGTGCTGGTGATGGCGTTGAACAGGGTGCTCTTGCCCACGTTGGGCAGGCCCACAATACCTAATTTCATAATTCGATCTATCTCCTTAATTTTTCTTGCTGGTTCCAGGGCAAGCGCTTTGGCTGCCGCTCCGTTCGCGTTCCGCGCCCGATTCTGGGCGGAGGGCATGGAGCAAAAGCGCACACCACGACATGATAATGATAGCATATACGGCCCCGTTTCTCAAGGTGCATTGCCGAACTGGCCATTGAAGAAAATGAATACATCACAAACCCACTCCGATGAATTGTACGGAATAATTGGCCGCTCTTGTGCGTCTGGGACGGCAGTACAGAAATGCCTTTTTTCTTGAGCAAGATCGTCGCTGGATATGTCTAGTGAATACACAGCACGGGACTGTCTACCCCTATTCTCAAAGCGGAGTCAGGTTGCAGAGCGTCTCCGCAGCCGCTGTTTGAGGATATTGATCAACTTTTGGATTACAATGGAGAAAATGATACCGAAGACCACATAGATCAGCAACATTTGGTCCAGTCCTTTGGGTTTATAGAACCACCAGATATCTGTCTTGTAGCTGAGCCAGTCAAAGTCTTCAAAGCCCCAGCCCAGCAGGTTTATTGTAGCGAATATGGTTTTGACTACCATGAACCCCAGAATATGATTCATCATGATGGAATAGGTGTTGTCGGCTACTAAGTTAACCCATTTGCTGCGCCCCACAACCGGACTGAGGATAGTGGCGATGCGCATCCACAGCGCGATGCGCACAAATCCCACTACGATGGGAAAAACAGGACCGTCAACGAAATCGTTGCACCAGGAGGGGGTGTACTGGGGGACTCTGCCTAGATACCATATAATCAGCAAATTGATCAAAAAGACTGCTGAAAAATACCAGAAACTGGGAACCTTTCGGTCGTATTTTTCCAGAACGCTTTTATAAAAGATCCCAAGAGCGTAAAAAGGGACAAAATAGAGGGTGCGAACTATGATTAGCTGCCAGCCGTACACAAAGCCGGAACAGACCAGCTGGTTGCCTAGGATACCTAATGCCAGCCCTATAACAAAGAAAACTGTCTCTGGAATGTTCTTGTGGATACTTTTCAATAGTTTGCGACCCAGAATATTGCCCAACTCGGTCAGAAAAATGGAGTGATGAACCAGCCGCCTAGATTGTAGCCGAACTGATGACCGTCAATGAGCGGCATGATGATGATGTTATGCAAGGTGAAGTCTGCCCCGATTGTAAAACCTTTTGTGCGAAGTAGTTGCACGATGAGTCCGTAGATAATGGTGTAGAGATACAGTGGGACAATTAGTGTCTTAATCTTTTTCCAGATGTACCGGCCAACGTGGGATTCGGAATCACTCTTGTAGAAATAGCCCGAGCAGAATACAAACAGGGCCACCTGAAATCCAGTATAAGGAAACCAATCAGTCAGCAGGTAAAGTCCGCCTCCCTGGGCATGGCTGGCACATACTAGATAGATGCCCACAACGTATAGAATTTTGAATCGATAGTCGATTTTTTTGCTGCCCGTTGCCATTGGCCAATCCTCCATATACCCGAGAACTCATATTTATGATTTCGGCATGATTTTTTATTATACGCAGGGCTCTGAAGCGTGTCAACTGATAGAGCGATTAGTGCGGTCAACTGATAGAGCGATTAGTGCGGTGTTCTTTTTTTGTCCACATTTCTATTGTATAATAAATACAATTAGCTGAAACAATCCGGGCCGCGGGGCATCCCTGCGGCCCGGTAAAAGAAAAAGGAGCGGGAGAATATGCCCAACCAGAAAATTTTGATCGTGGACGATGACCAGAACATCTGCGAACTGCTGCGCTTGTATCTGGCCAAGGAAGGCTACGAGACCCTGATCGCACACGACGGCGAAAAGGCCCTGGAGCTGTTTGAACAGAACAAGCCCAATATGGTGCTGCTGGATGTGATGATGCCCAAGATGGACGGCTGGGAGGTCTGCCGCCGTATCCGCGCCCAGGCCAACACCCCCATCATCATGCTCACCGCCAAGGGCGAGACCTTCGACAAGGTGCTGGGCCTGGAGCTGGGCGCCGACGACTATGTGGTCAAGCCCTTTGACTCCAAAGAGGTGGTGGCCCGCATCAAGGCGGTGCTGCGCCGCTGCAACCCGGAGGAGTCCGGCAAGGACGGCGTGATCCAGTTCGAGAACCTCTCGCTGGACATGAGCCGCTACGAGCTGAAGGTGAAGGGCAAGGTGGTGGAGGCCCCCCCCAAGGAGCTGGAGCTGCTGGCCTATCTTGCCGGTCATCCCAACCGGGTGTTCACCCGCGACCAGCTGCTGGACGAGGTGTGGGGCTTCGAGTATTACGGCGACTCCCGCACCATCGACGTGCACATCAAGCGCCTGCGGGAAAAGCTGGAGGGCGCCAGCGACCAGTGGAGCCTGAAGACCGTCTGGGGCGTGGGCTACAAGTTTGAAGCAAAGGATTGATCGCGCGTGAGAAAAAGCATCAGTTCCATGTATTTCAGCACCACCGCCATTCTGCTCATCGTGAGCACGGCGGTGATGGGCCTGATCCAGATGTATCTGGTGATGGGCTATTTCCAGGAGGATAAGCGCAGCACCCTGAACGACGTGGTGCAGGTGACCGCCATGCAGGTGCAGGAGGATTCCCCCCTGCGCCGCCTGCTGGAGGACGAAAGCGCCCGCACCACGGTGCAGGACCAGATGAAGCTGATCGGCCGCACCAGCAGCACCAACCTGCTGCTCACCGACGCTTCCGGCCAGGTGATGCTGTATACCCAGAACGAGGCCGAGCAGCTGATCGGCAGCCAGGTGGACGCTGAGATCCTGCGCCAGGCTCAGGACGAGGACGGTTTTTTTGAGACCGGCAACCTGGGCGGGCTGTACGCCGGAAAATACTATACCGTGGGCCGGGTCATGCGGGACGAAACCGGCGCGGCCAGCGGCTATGTGTTCGCCTCGGCCAGCGCGGCCAGCCTGAACGTGTTCGTGAGCGACATGTTCTCCATCTTTGTGCTCAGTGCCGGTTTACTGCTTCTGGCGGCCAGCCTGCTGGCCATCTTTGTGACCAACCGGCTCACCACTCCGCTGCGGCGCATCAGCGAGGCTGCCCGCAAGTTCGGCAGCGGCGATTTCAGCGTGCGCGTTCCGGTGGACGGCAACGACGAGGTGGCCCAGCTGGCGGTGACCTTTAATAATATGGCCCGCAACCTGGAGACCATCGATTCCTCCCGGGCCAGCTTCATGGGCAACATTGCCCACGAGCTGCGCACCCCCATGACCAGCATCAAGGGCTTTATCGACGGCATGCTGGACGGTACCATTCCTGACGACATGCGCCAGCACTATCTGGGCCTGGTGAGCCAGGAGGTGGGCCGCCTGACCCGCCTGATCCAGAACATGCTGGACATCTCCAAGCTGGAGGCGGGCGAGTACCGGGTGAACGCCCAGAGCTATGATATCTGGGAGAGCATCACCGGCGTGGTGTTCAGCGCCGAGCAGCGCATCCAGAACCAGCATGTGGAGATTCAGGGCCTGGCTCCCACCCGCACTCCGGTCTACGCGGACCAGGACCTGGTGTATCAGGTGCTCTACAACATTCTGGACAATGCCCTCAAGTTCACCCCCGAGGGCGGCTACATCCGCTTCTCGGTGAAAAAGAGCGGCGGCATGGTCACGGTGTCCATCCGGAACTCCGGCCAGGGCATCGGGGCGGACGCACTGCCCTTCGTGTTCGAGCGGTTCTACAAAGAGGATAAGAGCCGGGGCCTGAACGCCCGGGGCAGCGGCCTGGGGCTGCACATCTGCAAGATTCTGGTGGGCCTTTCCGGCGGCAAGATCTGGGCCGAGAGCGAGGAGGGCCAGTGGTGCCAGTTCAACTTCACCCTGCCCTGCGAGGCACCGCCGGAGCAGCGGCGCAAGCAGGCCGGGAAAAAGTAAAAAATAAGAGGTGCGGTTTCCGACCAATGGGCTGGGAAGCCGGCGTGACATAAGAAAACGACGCCGGAAAAGGGCCGCTTTTGCGGGATTGCAGCGTCAAAGCCCCTTGACAACCACCAAGGGTGCCTGCGGGCCTTTTCCTTGCACTCCCATCAAAATCGGGCCTTTTCCGGTGCTTCGCAGTTCTGCCCCAGGATTTTGGATGCAGAAAGTACGAAAAGGGGCGGAGCAAGCCTTGGTGGCTTGCCCGCCCCTTTGAATATTTTGTGCGCCAAAATCCTACGGCAGAACCGTCGTTTTCTTGTGCCACACCGGCTAAACCGCGCTTTTTGTTGTTTTTGTGCAAAAAACGTGAAAAGGGTTATGGCGGTTTGCTTTTTAGCGGGAAATAGGATAAAATTATACTGTATATCTTTGCGCACGCTCTGACGTTTTACGATTTGTAGAGCGGGCCCGTTGCGCGTGATCCATAAGGAGGACCTTTTCCCATGACTCAACTGAGCCCCTCAATCCTGGCGGCGGATTTCGCCCGCCTGGGTGATGAATGCCGCCAGGTGCTGAATGCCGGAGCCGACATGCTGCACTTCGATGTGATGGACGGCTGCTTTGTGCCCAACATCAGCTTTGGCGTGCCGGTGCTGCAAAGCCTGCACAAGGCCCTGCCCGAGGCCTTTTTCGACGTACATCTGATGATCCGCCGCCCGCTGGACTATGTGGAGGCCTTTGTGAAGGCCGGCGCGGGCTGCATCACCTTCCATCTGGAGAGCGAGAGCGATCCGGGCGAAACCATCGACGCCATCCATGCGGCGGGCTGCAAGGCAGGCCTGTCCATCAAGCCGGGCACCCCGGCAAGCGCGGTTCTGCCTTACCTGGACCGGCTGGAGCTGGTGCTGGTGATGAGCGTGGAGCCGGGCTTCGGCGGCCAGAAGTTCATGCCCAGCGCGCTGGATAAGCTCAGGGAGCTGCGCGCCGCGTGCGATGCCCGTGGCCTTTCGCCCTGGCTGGAGGTGGACGGCGGCGTGGACGCGGTGACCGGCCCCGAGTGTGTGGCCGCGGGCGCCAATCTTCTGGTGGCAGGCAGCGCGGTGTTCGGCAAGGCCGACATGGCCGCCGCCGTGCGCGGGCTGAAAAGCCTGTGAACGGCCCAAATTTTGCAACGAAGGGAGCAGAGCACTTGAAGGAACAACAACTGGCCCGGATCCGGCAGGATAAGGGCGTTCATGCAGATCTGTTTTATATGTGCCTGCCGCTGCTGGCCATGGCCTTTGCCTTTTACGGGCTGCGGTCGGTGCTTTTGTGCGGCACGGCGTTGATCGCCGCCAACCTGAGCGACCGTCTGGTGGCCTGGCTGCGGCACAAACCCTACGAAAAAGGCGAGTGGAGCAGCGAGGCCTTTGCCTTTATGCTGGCACTCATTCTGCCCGCCACGGTGAGCTACTATGTGGTAATCGTGGGCGCGGTGGCGGCGGTGCTGCTGGGTAAGGAGGCCTTTGGCGGCTACGGCTGTTATGTATTCCATCCCACTGCCGTGGGGTATGCGGTGGTGGCAGTGAGCTGGCCCGAGCAGGTCTTCCGCTATCCGGAGGCCCAGCTGTTCCAGAGCTTGCCGCTGGGCAGCGTTTCCGGCGTGCAGCTGGTGGATTCGCCCCTGCATTCCTTGAAGACCGGCGGCTTGCCCACACTGGACAATACCACCCTGTTCCTGGGCAACTACGCGGGCCCCATGGGCGTGACCGCGCTGCTGGTGATTCTGGCCTGCGCACTGTTTTTGGCAAACCGGCGCAGCCTGCATCTGAGCGTGGTGTTCAGCTTTCTGATCACCTGCGCGCTGGTGGCCTTTGTGGCCCCCCGCCTGGGCGACATTCCCGCCTTCAGCATGCCCTGGACCTACGTGTCTGACCGGCTGGCGGTGATGAAGTACGAGCTGTGCAGCGGCGGTTTGCTGTTCGCGGCGGTCTATCTGATGGCGGACCCGGTGATCTGCCCCACCAACCGGATCTCCCGCATTCTGTACGGGGCGCTCACCGGCTTCATGGCCATGATGTTCCGCTACTACGGCAACTACGAGACCGGCGTATGCTTCGCCATACTGGCAATGAACGCCTTCTCCGGCTGGCTGGACCGGGCCGTGCTTCGCATCCTGCACCGAAAGGGGGTTGTGCGCCGTGAACTCTAAGAAGGCGAAATACCTGTCGGAAAACATGGAGCGCATCGCCCGGCGGGACCGGGTCTTTCTGAACAACCCGGTCATCATGCAGGGCATGGGCCTTGCGCCGCTGGTGGTTGCCGCCACCAACGGCATGAATGCGCTGATGCTCAGCGTGGCGGTGCTGTTCCTGCTGACCCCCACCCGGGTGGTGGCGGCCATGATCTGCCGCACCGGCCGGGGCCAGCTGCGGGCGCTGGTGTACTGCTTCACCAGTTCGATTCTGTACATCGGCGTATACTTTGCGCTGCGTGCCATCTTTGACGTGGAGATTCTGCAGCTGGGTGTCTATCTGCCCATGCTGGTGGTGGAGCCGCTGATCATCAAGCGGTACGAGCGGCCTCAGCCCGAGCGGGTGATGACCGCCCTGCGCAAGGGCCTGCGCACCACCATGGGTTACGTGCTGGTGCTGCTGCTCATGGGCTGCCTGCGGGAGATTCTGGCCGCGGGCACCCTGTTCGGCGCACACATTCCCCGGCTGAACACCACCCTGCTGCCCATGGCCAGCCTGCCCGCAGGCGGGTTCATCCTGCTGGGTGTGGTGTGCGCCATCTGGCGCGGCCTGGTTCGGGCGTATAAAAAACATGTGCATACGGAGGCGAGACGAGGCGAATGATGGAAGTAGTAAAAGCCTGCAGCACCTTCTTTTTGTATGCTGTAACGGCGATTTTCGCGGAAAACGCGGTGTTTGGCCGGGCGATGGGCGTGTCCCGCCTGGTAAAACTGGTGGAGGATTCCACCGTGGACACCCTCACCTTCGGGGGCCTTTTGTGTTTGATCCAGCTGGTGGCGGCGCCGCTCACCTACTGGGTGAACCTGCTGCTCACCCCGCTGAGCTGGCGCAACGCCGTGCGCCCGTTTCTGTTCATTCTGTGCAGCACGGTGGCCTTCTTCGTGGTGCTGGGCGTGCTGCTGCTGGTGCTGAAGGAAAAAGCCCGCCGTATGCTGGCGGTGCTGCCCATGGCCACCTTCAACACCGCAGTGCTGGGCGTGCTGCTCATCGCTGCCACCCAGAGCTTCAACCTGGTGCAGACCATGGGCTTTGCGCTGGGCAGCGGTGTGGGCTACACCGCCGCCGTGGTGGTGGTGAGCGAGGGCCAGCGGCGTATGCGGCAGGACATGGTCCCCGGCAGCTTCAAGGGCCTGCCCATTACTCTGATTTACATTGGTATCCTGGCGCTGGCCATTTACGGCTTTACCGGGCACCGGATCTCCATTGGATGACACAGCGCGAGGGCGCACAAAGCTCCCACGCGGAAAGGCGGCTTGATTTCGTATGGCAAAGAAAAACCTGGGCAAAGTAAAGCGGTACCGGCGCAGCTTTTACACCGGCCGGCAGCGCGCTGCGCGCATCATCGGCGGCGCGGTGGCACTGGTGGCCCTGTTCGTGGCGGGCTGGCTGGTGGGCCCCGCAGTGATCAATTTCGGCACCAGCACCTGGTACAGCATCATGCGGGACGATTCCGAAAAAAAACCTGCCAGTACCTCGCAGAGCGTTTCCCAGCCTGAGGGCACCGGCACAGAAAGCCAGAGCCAGGCGGCCAGTGAGCCTCAGCCCACGGCGCAGCCTCAGGCAGAGGACGATATGACCCAGGGCAGCTGGGCCTTTGTGGACCCGGCCAGCCTGACCGGTGCGGACGCGGCAGCTCAGCTGGCAAGCCAGCTGGCGGGTGAGGGCGTGCGCTACGCGGTGGTGACCCTGAAGGACAGCACCGGCAGTGTGTACTACGCCAGTGCGCTGGAAGCCGCGGCCTCCAGCCTTTCCACCACCCAGATCGACGGCGCCACGGTGGCCTCTGCCCTCAAGGCGGAGGGCATTGTGCCGGTGGCGGGCGTCTGCGCCTTCCAGGACCCCCTGGCGGCCAGCGCCAACCGGGAGATGGCGGTGAAGTATCAGGGCACCGATTACCTGTGGCTGGACGCTGCCCAGGATGCGGGCGGCAAAGCCTGGCTGAATCCTTATTCCAGCGCCGCGGTGGAATACATCGGCGGCATCATTGATGAGGCGAAGGCCATGGGCTTTGAGCAGATCTGGCTCACCGGCGTGCAGCTGCCCACCACCGCGGGCCGTGACAAGGCCAGCTACGGCGATACCGCGGGCGTGACCGAGGCTCAGTGCCTGGCAAACGCCCTGGCCGCCTGGCAGGAAAAGGCCACCTGTTGGGTGGAGTACCCGCTGAGCGTGGCCAGCGGCCAGGAGACCCGCCTGACCGGCGGTACCATCGACGCGCTGGGCATTGAGAATCTGGCCATCCAGGTGAGCGGCGAGCTCACCGAGGAGACCCAGACCCAGCTGGACGCTGCCAAGGCTGCGGCCGCAGGCTGCGATTATGTGGGCGTGCGCACCGGCGACGTGTTTGCAGTGGAGGCGGGCCAATGAGCCAGCCCTGCTTTTGCCCCGGTGAACTGCTGCTGCCCGGCAAGGCCATTCGCCCCGAGCAGTGGGCCTGCCCCTCGGCAGGCGCACTGAGCCGGGAGAGCTGGCAGGAGCTGGAGGCCCGGGGAGAGAACGCCCCCGGCATCATGCGGCTGCTGGTGCCGGACGCGCTGCTCCAGCGGGTGGAAACCCGGGAGCGGCTGGCCGCAGCAAAAGCGGCCATGGAACCGGCGGAAGAGACCCTGACGAGGGCAGTGAAGGGCGTTGTCTATCTGGAGCGCACCCTGCCCGATGGCCGGGTGCGCCGGGGCCTGGTGGGCCTGGTGGACCTGGAGCAATACGATTTTGCCCAGGGCAGCCGCACCCCGGTGCGGGCGCCCGAGGCGCTGGCCGCCCGGCAGGTGCTGCCCCGGCTGGACCGCTGGGAGGACGCGGCGCTGCAGAGCAGCCACATTCTGCTGGCAGCGGACAAAAGCGAGGCAGAGCTGTTTGCTCCCCTGGCGGACATACAAAAGGAAGAGCCCCTCTATGAGGGAAACCTGTGCTACGGCGGCGGCAGCGTGAAGGGCTGGGCGGTGGAGGACACCGTTCGTTTGAGCGCGCTGGCAGCGCTGTTCGACGCGGATAAAGCGCCCGAAGGCGCGGCGCTGCTGGCCCCGGTGAGCGGCGCAGAGGACCTGGCCGCCGCCCGGGCCTTCTGGATGCTGGTCAAAGAAGAACTGAGCGAAGCCGAGCGGGAAGAGCATCCCGCCCGGTTCTGCATGGCCGAGGTGTGCAGCATTCAGAGCCCCGGCCTGCGCCTTGCCCCCGCCCACCGGCTGGTGATGGGGGTGCAGGGCCTGCCGCTGCTGGCGGCCTTCCGAACCTGGTGCACCGGGCAGGGAGTGCGTCTGGAGGACAGCCCCGCACCGGAAAGCCTTCGCCCGCTGTGCTTTGTGTACGGGGCCTGGCAGCGAAAGGTGTGGCCCACCGGCGGCCGGTGGCCGCTGGCTGCTGGCCTTCTGGAGGCCTTTTTGCAGGATTACCTGCAGGCAAACCCCGCCTGCTTTACCGACCGGCTGGCCGATGAGGCCGAGCTGCGGGAGCTGGCGGCGGACGGCAACACCGGCATTTTGCTGAGTGAGACAAATGAGGATCTGTTCCGGGGCCTTGCGGGGGCTGATTTTCTGCCCCTGGGGCTGTTTGCGCCCCTTGCGGCCCGGCAGCAGCGATACGAGCTAGAGTGCAGGCGCATCCGCTGAAAGCGCCGCGCCCCGGCTTGTTTCAGGCAGGGACCGCGCCCGGAGAACGGGTGCGGTGCCGCCTTTTAGGAAAGCGATTTTTGGAGGATTATGAATTTTAGCGAACTGAAACTGACCCGCCCGCTGCTCAAGGCAGTGGAGGAACAGGGCTACAAGACCCCTTCGCCCATCCAGGCCAAGGCGATTCCGCCGGTGCTGGCCGGGTACGACCTGCTGGGCTGCGCCCAGACCGGCACCGGAAAGACTGCCGCCTTCGCGCTGCCCATTCTGCAGCGGCTGGCCGCCAGCCATCCCTCCCACAAGGGGGTGCGGGCCCTGATTCTGACCCCCACCCGGGAGCTGGCGCTGCAGATCGACGAGTGCTTCGCCAATTACGGCCGGTACCTGAACGTGAGCCACTGTGTGGTGTTCGGCGGCGTGGGCCAGCAGCCCCAGGTGGACGCGCTGCGCCGCGGCGCGGACGTGCTCACCGCCTGCCCGGGCCGGTTGAACGACCTGATCGGCCAGGGCCACGTGGACCTGAGCCGGCTGGAGATCTTCGTGCTGGACGAGGCGGACCGGATGCTGGACATGGGCTTCGTGAACGACGTGAAAAAGGTCATCCGCCACCTGCCCGCCCAGCGCCAGAACCTGCTGTTCAGCGCCACCATGCCCAAGGAGATTGAGCAGCTGGCCAACAGCATCCTGAAAAAGCCGGTCACCGTGAAGGTGGACCCGGTGAGCAGCACCGTGGACCGCATCCGGCAGAGCCTTTATTTTGTGAACAAGCCGGACAAAAAGCGGCTGCTGGCGAAGCTCCTGGCCGACCCGGCGGTGACCAGCGCGCTGGTGTTCAGCCGCACCAAGCACGGGGCCAATGCCATCGCCACCTTCCTGAACAAGCAGGGCATCAGGGCGGCGGCCATCCACGGCAACAAGAGCCAGAGCGCCCGTGTGGCCGCGCTGGAAAGCTTCAAGGCGGGGAAGATCCGCGCCCTGGTGGCCACCGACATCGCCGCCCGGGGCATCGACATCAGCGAGCTTTCCCATGTGTTCAACTTTGACCTGCCCGAGGTGCCCGAAACCTATGTGCACCGCATCGGCCGCACCGGCCGGGCCGGGGCTGAGGGCGTGGCCATCAGCTTCTGCAGCCCGGAGGAGAAGGAGTACCTGGCGGGCATTGAAAAGCTGAACCGGAAAAAGATTCCGGTGCTGGAGCTGCCGGACCTGGGCGAGCGCCCGGTCCCGGAGGTCCCGGCCCGGGCCGTACCCCGTCCGGAGCGGGAAAAGGCAAAGCCCGAACAGCGGGCAGAAAAACCCAAAACCGAACAAAAGCAGGCCGTCAAAGCGCCTGAAAAACAGCAGGAGGTTAGCATCGTGGAAGAAAAGAACACCCAGGCTGGCCAGCCCCTTT
Source organism: Allofournierella sp. CML151 (assembly GCF_027853465.1). Lineage (NCBI taxonomy): Bacteria > Bacillati > Bacillota > Clostridia > Eubacteriales > Oscillospiraceae > Allofournierella > Allofournierella sp. CML151. The sequence continues at coordinate 100,813 of NZ_JAPNNW010000006.1, forward strand.
CGGCCAGTGCAAAGCGCCGCCGTCGCCGTCGCCGTGCGGCAGGCAAGGCTGCGGAAGCAGCAGCCCAGGAAAACGCAAAGCGGGAGGAGCGCCCCGAGCGCAATGAACGGAATGATCGCAATGACCGGCCGGCGGAAAAGCAGGCCGCAAAGCAGGCCGCTTCCGGCCGGGAAAAGGCCCAGAGCGGCCGCGGCCAGCAGAAGAACGCCGCCCGCCCCGAGCAAAAGCAGAGCCAGCGGAATTCCGGCCGCGGCCAGCAAAAGCCCGCCCGTGCGGAAAAGCAGCCCCGTCAGGCAGCCCCGCTTAAGGACGAGGACCCGGGCCTGCTGCTGATCTCCCGCAAGCCTCCGGCTCAGAAGTTTGCCAGCTTTGAGGAGTACATGAAGAGCCACGGCGGCTTCTCCGAGCCCATTGAGGGCGAGGCGGAGGAATGAGCGGCTTCGTATGCCCGGTGTGCGGCAAGCCCCTGAGCGAGAGCGGCGGTGCGGTGCGCTGCGCGGCGAACCACGGCTTCGACAAGGCAAAAGAGGGCTATGTGAACCTTTTGCTGGCCAGCCGGATGCGCACCAAGGCCCCCGGCGACAGCAAGGAGATGGTGGTCGCCCGCAACCGGTTTCTGAACGGGGGCGGCTATGCCCCCTTCGCCGCTGAGCTGGCCCGGCTGTGCGCCGAACTGGCCCGCAAAAAGGGCGGCGTGCTGCACATTCTGGACGCAGGCTGCGGCGAGGGTTATTACGACGAAGCCATCTGCGCCGAGCTGGAGCGGCAGGGCCTGCCCTTCCGGCTGGCCGGGTTCGACATCAGCAAGGCCGCGGTGCGGCTGGCGGCAAAGCGTAAGCTGCCCGGCGCACAGTTCGCGGTGGCCAGCAGCTTCGCCGCCCCGGTGGAAAGCGGCTGGGCCGATGTGGTGCTGAACATCTTTTCCCCCTTTGCAGGGGAGGAGTTCCACCGCTGTCTCGCGCCCGGCGGCACCCTGATCTATGCGGTGCCCACCGCGGATCACCTGATGGGCCTAAAGGACGTGCTCTACGACGAGCCCTATGAAAACCCCTGCCAGCAGGTGGACTATCAGGGCTTTGCCCTGGCCGGGGAAACCCGGGTGGAGGAGAGCATCACCGTGGAGGGGCAGGCCATCGGCGATCTGTTCGCCATGACCCCCTACTACTGGAAGACCCCCGCCGAGGGCAGCGCCCGTCTGGCTAAGCTGGAGCGGCTGGAAACCCCCATCGGGTTCCGCTTTTTGCTCTACGACCGGCGGGATTGATAAAAAAGAGTCATTTTTGTTGCCGCTGCAACGCAGAGGTGCTTTTATTCGCCGTATAATAAGGTGTATTTTAATAGAGGCAACACCGCACAATTCACGCCTGCCGACTCAGGCGGCGTATCACGCCAAAATTTTCCGTGCTATTTTCCCAAAATGCTCGCCAAGCCACCAAGGCTTGTCTGCGCTTTTGGGTTCATATCACAAAAAATTTTCCGGCGCGCTCCACCACCCGGAATTATGCGGTGCTGCCTGAGGAAGCGCAAAGCGGCCGTTGGCCGCGGCGCGCACGGCAAATCATATCAACAAGGCGGCCAGCCCGCCCGATAAAGGAGAGACAGAACAATGGGAGCATTACAGGCTAAGGAAAACATCTGGTGGGTCGGCGTACAGGACCCGGATCTGCGCGTATTTGACATCGTGATGTACAGCGAGTACGGCACCAGCTACAACGCCTACGTGGTGAAGGGCGCCGAGAAGACCGCCGTGTTCGAGACCGTAAAGGCCAAGTTCTTCGACCAGTATCTGGAGAACCTGAAGGAGGTCTGCGACCCCGCCACCATCGACTACATCGTGGTGGGCCACACCGAGCCCGACCATGCCGGCGGCGTGGAGAAGCTGCTGGCCCTGGCTCCCAATGCCACCGTTGTGGGCAGCGCCACCGCCCTGACCTTCCTGAAGGAGATCGTGAACCATCCCTTCAAGAGCCAGGCCGTGACCGAGAAGGATCAGATCGACCTGGGCGGCATGCATCTGGAGTTCCTGAGCGTGCCCTTCCTGCACTGGCCGGACAGCATGTACACCTACATCCCCGAGGCCAAGGCTCTGTTCACCGTGGACTCCTTCGGCTGCCACTATGCCGATGACCGGGTGTTCAACGACCTGATCGAGGGCGACTTCGAGGCTGCCTACAAGTACTACTTCGACAACATCATGGGCCCCTTCAAGCCCTTCGTGCTGAAGGCTCTGAACCGGATCAAGGATCTGGACATCGAGTTCATCGGCAACGGCCACGGCCCCGTGCTGCGCACCAACATCCAGCACTACTTCGACCTGTACCGCAAGTGGGCCACCCCCGTGAAGAAGGCCCCCGAGGACCGGAACGTGGTCATCGCCTATGTTTCCGCCTACGGCTACACCAAGCAGCTGGCCGAGACCATCGCCGAAGGCCTGAAGGACGGCGGCGTGCAGCACATCCAGATGTTTGACCTGGTCACCGACGACAACGCCGCTGCCAAGGCTGCGCTGCAGTCCTCCGACGGCTTCCTGCTGGGCAGCCCCACTCTGGTGGGCGACGCTCTGCCTCCCATCTACGAGATGCTGGTGGGCCTGAACCCCATCATCCACCGCGGCCTGCCCGCCGCTGCCTTCGGCAGCTACGGCTGGAGCGGCGAGGCGGTTCCCAACCTGACCGCCCGCATGGAGGCCCTGAAGCTGGGCCAGCCCCTGCCCGGCCTGAAGATCCGCTTCAAGCCCAGCGACGCTCAGCTGGCCGAGGCCCGTCAGTACGGCCGCGACTTCGCCGCCGCCGTGCTGAAGTAAGCACAATTTCCCAATAAGCCAAAAGGACCGATGCGTTTCGCATCGGTCCTTTTCTTATGCGCTCAAAGATCGTCCGCGTCCTGCTGGGGCATCTCGCCGGGGATGGCGGGCATGCCGGTGTAGCTGCCCTCCGGGTCGTCCTTTGCGGGGCGGGCGGCCTTCAGCACCTGCTGTGCCGCTTTCGGGATGGATGTGGGGTCCTGTTTTTTCATGGCAAAGCCTCCTTCTGGTATAGATTCTGCCCAAATGGCCCATGCTGTATGCGCAGTTTATGAAAAGGAGCGATGTGCATGCAAAACGGCCCCAAGGCCTTCTGGCTTTCGTTTTTTCTCACCCTGGCCATCCTGATTCCGCTGCTGGGGGGCTTTGTGCTGTACGGTCTGTGGCAGCGCAGTACCGCCGCCCCGGCCCAGATCGCCCAGAGCGGGGTGCCGATTGGCAGCCCCACCCAGGAAAACGACCATACTCTCTTCGTGGCGGTGGCCGCCGAACAGCCCGGCTTTGTGCTGCTGCGGCTGGACGGTGTGAACAATATCATAAGAGTCTGCCCGGTGCCCGCGGCCAGTGTGGTGTCCGCCCCCAGCGGGCCCACCCTTCTGCGGGACAGCTACGCCAGCGCCGGGCCCGGCCGGGCGGCGGAGCTGCTGAGCCAGACGCTGAACATCCAGATTGACCGGTATCTGGCCATTGCCCCGGCCAGCCTTGCCACCGCCTGGAACGGTATGGAGCCGCCCCGGGTGAATCTGACCGGTCTGCTGGAGCCCCAGGAGCTGGCGGCTCTGGGCCTGAGCGAGGACCCGGTGGTGAGCCTTGCGCCGGAGAGCGCTTCGGAATTTCTGGCAAAGCTGGAGGGGGAGGGAGTGCCGCCCGCCCGGCTGGAGCGCATCCGGGGCGCAGTGTGGGACGCGGCCCTGCGCCAGCAGCTGCCCAGCCTTGCCACCACCCTGATCGAGGGCCTGCGCAAGGCCAGCAGCACCCTGCTTTCCGACCTGACCCTCACCGACCTGTACGACCTGCAGGATACCCTCGACTGGCTGGCCCGCCAGCAGGCCCAGGTGGAGATGGAGGTCATTCCCGGCCGCTGGGGTGAGGAGGGGGAGCGCTACGAATTCACCGAGGACAGCATAGCCAGCGCCGGCAGCTGGTTTGTGCAGCGCCAGCAGCCCGGCGAAAGCCCGGCTCTGGCCACGCCCGGTCCCTCGGCAGGCGCTTCGGCCAGCCCGTCGCCCAGTCCGTCGGGGCAGATTGGCTCACCGGTAGGCGTGACCCCGCGGCCCTCGGCCAGCCCCACCCCGGCGCCAAGCCCCACGCTGCCACCGGTGAGCGGAGCCCCGGCGGGAGCGCTGGGGTAACCGGAAAGCGGCTCAGCCCCAGAGCCGGGCCAGCAGGGCGGCCAGGGGCTCGATTTGCTCTTCCGCCAGCGCGCCGTAGCCCGCCACCAGGGTGTTGGGAGGGCAGGAGGCGGCGGTGCAGTATTCCGAAAGACCGGTGATTCGTATTCCTTCGGCCCGGGCCAGACGGACCAGCTCCGCTTCGCCCGGGCCGTTTTTTACCTGAATCAGCAGGTGCAAACCGGTGTGCTGGCCGGAAAAATGCAGCCGCCCCGGCCCGAAGGCTGTGTCCAGCGCGCCGGTGAGAGCCTGCATCCGGGTGCGGTATTTGCCCCGGCAGCGGGCCAGGTGGCGGGTGAAGTGGCCCTCCTGCAAAAATACCCGCAGGGTCTGTTGCTCGAACCGGCTTACGGTGGAGGAGTAAAAGCCGAACTCCTCCTCAAAGCGGGCCAGCAGGCCCCGGGGCAGCACCATGTAGGCAATGCGGATGCTGGGGGCAAGGCTGCGGGAAAAGGTGGAGAGATACACCACCGGCCCGCCGCTGCCCGCCATGCCCTGCAAACTGGGCAGGGGGCGCAGCTCGAACCGGAACTCTGAGTCGTAGTCGTCCTCGATGATGTACCGCCCCGGCTCGGCCAGCGCCCACTGCAGCAGCGCCGCCCGCCGTCCGGCGGGCATCACCGCGCCGGTGGGGAACTGGTGGCTGGGGGTCACATAGGCCAGGCGGGCGCCTGTCTCGGCCAGCTTGTCCACCTGAAGACCCTGCTTGTCCACCGGCACCGGAAGGCAGTCCATGCCGCTGCTGTGCAGAATACGCTGGGTGCGGCTGTAGCCCGGGTCCTCCACCGCGGCCGGGCCCTCCACCAGCCGGGCCAGCAGGCCCAGAAGGTACTCCACCCCCGCGCCCACCACGATCTGGTCCGGCGCGCAGTCCACCGCCCGGTAGGCACGCAGGTAATCCGCAATGGCCTGCCGCAGGTCCTCGTCCCCCTGGGGATGGCCCCGGGTGAGCAGCTGGGGCTGGGAGTAGAGCAGCTCTTTTTGAATACGGCCCCAGGTGCGGAAGGGGAAGAGGGCGGTGTCGATGCCGCCGGTGGAAAGGTCATACCGCCACACCGGCACATCGGCGGGCCGGGGCGCGGGCGCGGGGCCGGGCAGGGCGGTCTTGGGACCGGTGTAGCGCTGCACAAAAAAGCCGGACCGGGGCCGGGCTTCCAGGTAGCCCTCCGCCACCAGCAGCTGGTAGGCGGTGTCCACCGTGTTCACGCTCACCGAAAGCTCCTCGGCCAGGCTGCGCTTGCCGGGCAGCCGCTCGCCGGGGGCCAGCTCCCCCTGGCGGATCTGGGCCACAATGGCCCGGTACAGCTGGTCATACAGCGGCCCGTCCCCCTCCCGGGCGGCAAAGGAAAGCTGGAACATACGGCAGACTCCTCTCTTTTGCTTAGTGAAGTGGTAAAACTGACCCCATAAAAAAGTTACGTTCTGGATATTATCATGGGGTCAGAATCCGGTATAATATGAGCATAGAGAACGGGGCGCAAAAAGTCAAGGCATACCGCAGATTCCGCAGGATGGGAAGGATGCGGTGCTGCCTCTGATACAAAACAACCCGCCCCGCCGGGAGGCATATCTATGGAAAAGAAGTTTTGGAGCGTGCAGCGGCTGGCGGTGTTCGGCCTGATGAGCGCGCTGGTATTCGCGTCCAGCTGGATGCAGATTCCCATCGGTGATGTGAGCCGGGTACACCTGGGCAACGGCTTCTGTGCGCTGACCGGCCTGCTGTTCGGACCCTGGGTGGGCGGCCTTGCCAGCGGCATGGGCAGCATGCTGTTCGATTTCACCAACCCCCTGTACATTGCCGAGAGCTGGATTACCTTTCTGACCAAGTTCTTCATCGGCTTTGTGGCCGGTCTCATCGCCCGCAAGGGCATGGGCAAAAGCCCGGCGGCTCAGCGCGCCTGGGACATCGCGGCCGCGGTGGCGGGCACCCTCACCTATGTGGTGCTGTATCTGGGCAAGAGCTTCATCATGATGTATTTCATTGAGCGGCAGACCCTGGGCGCGGTGCAGGTGCAGCTGGTCACCAAGCTGCTGAGCAGCCTGATCAACGCAGGCGCGGGCGTGCTGCTGGCGGTTATTCTGGCCGGGGCACTGCGTCCGGCGCTGAAGCGGGCGGGCCTGTTCCGCAAGCAGCTGCTGTGCTGAATCTCATTTAAAATCCGAAGGACGGGGAGAAATTTTCCCCGTCCCTTTTTTGTTCGACGGCCCTCGTTTGACTTTTACCTGCCCGCCGCGATACAATAAATAGTGCATTTAAGAGGTAGCACCGCACAATTCCAGGTGGTGGAGCGCGCCAGAAAATTTTTTGTGATATGAACCAAAAAGCACAGCCAAGCCTTGGGTGGCTTGGCGAGCATTTTGGGAAAATAGCACGGAAAATTTTGGCGAGATACGCCGCCTGAGCCGCGAGGCGTGCATTGTGCGGTGTTGCCTTAAAGCCGCGCGGGGCGCGGGCGGCCACGGTGCCGCGAAACGGAGGGCAAAACATGAACACAGCGCGTCAGGTGCTTTTGATCTACAATGCGGCCGCGGGTAAGCGGCGGGTGGCCCAGGAGCTGGAGCCCATCATCACCGGGCTGACCCGGGCGGGCTGCCTGGTCACCGCCTGCCCGGTGGGCGAGGGGCCGGGTGCGCCGGAGCTGCTGGCGGCGTATCCGGACCGGTTCGACGCGGTGGTCTGCTGCGGGGGCGACGGCACCCTGCACTACACGGTGAACGACGTGATGGCCCTGCCCCGGCCGCTGCCGGTGGGCTATCTGCCCTTTGGCTCCACCAACGACTTTGCCGCCTCGGCGGGGCTGCGCCGCCCGCTGGAGGAAAACTGCGCGGGCATTGGACGCTTCGCGCCGCAGGCGCTGGACCTGGGCCGGTTCAACGAGCGTCACTTCTGTTATGTGGCGGCCTTCGGCATGTTCACGGCGGTGTCCTACCAGACGCCCCAGGCCACCAAGAATCTGCTGGGTCACTTTGCCTATGTGCTGGAGGGTGTGCTGCGGCTGGACCTCTCCCAGGGCTGGAAGGCAACCATTCAGGTGGATGACGAGACCCTGGAGGGCGAATTCTGGTACTGCTCGGTGAGCAACTCCCGCTACATCGGAGGCATGGCGGTGCCGGAGCAGGGCGCGGTGCAGCTGGACGATGGCCTGTTTGAGGTGATGATTCTGCGCAAGCCCCAGACCCTGCCCCAGGCCCGGCGGCTGGTGACGTGCCTGATGAGCCAGAAGCCGGACGGCGAGCTGTTGTATCTGCTGCAGGCAAAGCGGGTGCGGGCGGTATTCGACGAGCCCACCGGCTGGACGCTGGACGGCGAGGCCAGCCCCCAGGTGACGGAAGCAGACATCCGGGTGGAGCCGGGGCGGCTGGAGCTGCTGGTTTGAATGCAAGGAAAAAGGCGGAGAAGGGCGATTCTCCGCCTTTTTTGTGCCTGTGTGGGAGCAGGACGCGGAATTCGGGCAAAAAAGGTGAAAAATTTGCGTAGAAAGGCGTTTTTTCGCCGTATGGTTTGCGCTGGTGGGTAAAATGGTGTAAAATAGATGGGTACGAGTAATTTTCCCGACTGAAAAAAGAAAGGTGAACGAATCGTGGCATCCAATCGTAAACCTGCGCCCTGGCAGAGAAAACTGCGGGCGCTGCTTCAGAAGCCGGCGGCCCTGCCCATTCTGGCGGCCGTCTGCGGCTTGATTATCGTGGCCATTGCGGCCATCGTGGTGTGGTTCACGGTGCTGGGCGGAAAGTCTTCCACCTCCGGCTCCAGCTGGTCCGAGCCCGCCAGCGACGCTTCCTACGACGCTACCGCCGACAAGGTGGATGTGGAAGCTTACAAGGGCACCGTGCTGCACGAGACCGAGGACGCCGGCCAGGAATACCTGGACGAGACGCTGTTCCTGGGCGACTCCAACACCGTGCGTTACATGGTCTACGGCCCCGAGGGAAGTGAAGACTCCTACACCACCATCGACAACAACATCGGCGTGGTGAGCATGGGCGTGCAGCAGATCACCAGCCTGAAATGCGAGAACTTCGTGGGCCGGTCCTCCGCGGTGACCATGCCCGCGGCGGTGGAGATCATGCAGCCCCGCCGGGTGATCATCGGCTTTGGCACCAACAACCTGACCATGAGCGTAGATACCTTCATTGAGGAGTACAAGGAGGGCCTTGCCGCCATCCACGAGGCGTACCCCTATGCGGATATCATCGTGAACGCCATCCCCCCGCTGGACAAACAGCGCAGCAACACCGCCCTGAGCATGAAGCAGGTGGACGCCTTCAACAGCGCCATTGTGGAAATGTGCGAGGAGGAGGGCTATAAGTATCTGGACAGCAGCCAGGCTCTGGAGGACCCCGAGACCGGCTGGGCCAAGACCGACTACACCCTGAGCGACGGCGTACACCTGAGCCAGAAGGGCGTGCGTGCTCTGTTTGAGTATATTCAGACCCACGCCTACATCACCGAGGACACCCGGCCCAAGCCCCTGAACAAGGTGCCGGAGGTGCAGGGCGTTACCCCGAACCTGATCACCAGCGATCCCATCGCGGTGCGGGGCGAGAACGGCCAGACCAGCACCAAGGTGCCGGTGGAATTTGTGTGCAGCGAGGGCGGCAGCCTGAGCGGCTCCACCAGCCAGATGGTTGCCAAGGGCGGCACCTGCTCCACCGTGACCGCTGTGCCCGATGAGGGCTGGGTCTTCGCGGGCTGGGGTGCCAGCATCGGCAGCACCGGCGGCAGCGGCGAAAGCCTGACCTTCACGGTACCCGGCGACGCGGATGCCAACGGCGTGATCATCACCGCCTATTTCGAGCAGGAGGAGGCCGAGCCCACCGAGACACCGGAGCCCACCGCATCGCCCGAACCCACGGCTGAACCCACTGCCGTGCCCAGCGCGGCACCTACCGCAGCGCCCACCGCGGCACCTACCGCAGCGCCCACTGCGGCACCCACCGCAGCGCCCACCGCGGCACCCACGCCCGCACCCACTGCCCCTCCTGCACCCACCGAGCCGCCCGCACCCACGGAGGCCCCTGTGAACAGCGTGCCTGAGGTGACGGTGCCGGATAACTCCACCCCCGCAAACGCGGCTCCCGCTCCGGAAGAGACCGGCAGCGAAGCAGCCACGGCGGGCTGATCCTACATAAAAAGCGAAGAGATCCCCAAAAAGATCTCTTCGCTTTTGTGTGTAATTGACCAAAACGAGAACCGAGGATGGAAAACGCTATGAAAACCAAAGCCAATAAGCAGGGCCTGATGCGGCGCTTCTGGCCCTACCTGCGCAAGTACCGGCGCATCCTTGTGCTGGATCTGTTCTGCGCAGCCCTCACGACCCTGTGCGATATGGTGCTGCCGCTGATCATGCGCTATCTGACCAACACCGCCACCACCGACCTGGCGGCCCTCACCGCCCAGGTGGTGCTGCAGCTGGGTGCTCTGTATCTGGTGCTGCGGCTCATCGACGGCGCGGCCAACTATTATATGGCGGATATGGGCCATGTGATGGGTGTGTATGTGGAGACCGACATGCGCCGGGACGCCTTCGCTCACCTGCAGCGGCTGGGCCATACCTATTATTCCAACACCAAGGTGGGCCAGATCATGGGCCGCATCACCAACGACCTGTTCGATGTGACCGAGTTCGCCCACCACTGCCCGGAGGAGTTCTTCATCGCGGCCATCAAGATCGCCGCCTCCTTCGTGATTCTGTGCCAGTCCAGCGTGGCGCTGACCTTGATCCTCTTCGCCTGCGTGCCCCTGATGGCGGTGGTGTCCACCATCATCAACCAGAAGATGCGGGCGGCCTTCCGCCGCCAGCGGGTGCAGATCGGCGAGCTGAACGCCCGCATTGAGGACAGCCTGCTGGGCGAGCGGGTGGTGAAGGCCTTTGCCAACGAGGAAGTGGAGAAGGAAAAGTTCGAAAAGGACAACGCCGCCTTCCAGGCCATCAAAAAGCAGAGCTACCGCTACATGGCTGCCTTCCAGACCAGCACCCGCCTGTTCGACGGCCTGATGTATCTGGTGGTGATCGTGGCCGGCGGTCTGTTTCTGGTGTACGGCAAGATCGATCCGGGCGACATGGTGGCCTACATGCTGTATGTGACCACCCTCATCGCCACCATCCGCCGCATCGTGGAGTTTGCCGAGCAGTTCCAGCGGGGCATGACCGGCATCGAGCGCTTCTGCGAGATCATGGACGCGGACGTGGAGATCTTCGACGAGCCGGACGCAAAGCCGCTGGACGTGAAGGCGGGTGCCATCCGGCTGGAGAACGTGAGCTTTGAATATCCGGACGACCACAATCAGGTGCTGCGGGATGTGAACCTGTCCATCCGGCCCGGCGAGAAGGTGGCCCTGGTGGGGCCCTCCGGCGGCGGCAAGACCACCCTGTGCAACCTGATCCCCCGGTTCTACGATGTGACCGGCGGCCGCATTCTGATCGACGATCAGGACGTGCGCAGCGTGACCCTGAAAAGCCTGCGCAGCGCCATCGGCGTGGTGCAGCAGGACGTGTACCTGTTCAGCGGCAGCGTGTATGAGAACATCGCCTACGGCAAGGTGGGCGCCAGCCGGGAGGAAGTGATCGCCGCCGCCAAGCTGGCCGGGGCCCACGAGTTCATCACCCAGCTGAAAAACGGCTACGATACCTACGTGGGCGAGCGGGGCGTGAAGCTGTCCGGCGGGCAGAAGCAGCGCATCTCCATCGCCCGGGTATTTCTGAAGAACCCGCCCATCCTGATTCTGGACGAGGCCACCAGCGCACTGGACAACGAGAGCGAGGTGCTGGTGGGCAAGAGCCTGGAGCAGCTGGCCAAGGGCCGCACCACCCTGACCATCGCCCACCGGCTGACCACCATCCAGCACGCGGACCGCATCCTGGTGCTGGGCGCCGAGGGCATCGAGGAAGAGGGCACCCACGAGACCCTGCTGGCAAAGCAGGGTGTGTACTACCGGCTGTGGAACGGCCTGGTGGGCGCGGAATAAACCGGATTTTACAAAAAGGCCCCGGGCGGCATGCTGCCGCCCGGGGCCTTTTTTCTTCCGGCGTGCATAAACTGGAAATTCTGGCAGATACTACGAATTACAATACCAATCCAAAGAAGGAGTCTGCCATGAAAGCAACAGGAATCGTGAGACGCATCGACGATCTGGGCCGGGTGGTCATCCCCAAGGAGATCCGCCGCACCCAGCGCATCCGGGAGGGGGACCCGCTGGAGATCTTCACCACCGGCGCGGGGGAGGTCATCTTCAAAAAATATTCCCCCATGGGCGAATTGACGGGCTTTGCCGCCCAGTATGCCGAGGTGCTCAACAAGGCGCTGAACCTGACCGCCCTGGTCTGCGACCGGGACAGCATCATCGCCGCCGCGGGCGGGTCCAAACGGGACTACCAGGAGCGGGGCGTGAGCATCCCGCTGGAGCGCATCATGGACCGGCGCAAGCCCTTCTGGCACAGCGGCAAAGCCGAGGAGTGCGTCTTCCCCTGCGAGGGGGCGGACAAGCACATTCTGGGCGCCTGTCCGCTGCTGGCCGGGGGCGATGTGGCGGGGGCGGTGCTGCTGCTCTCGGCCGACAAGAGCGCCCGCCCCGATGAATCGGAGCAGGCCGCCTTGCAGATCGCCGCGTCCTTTTTGGCAAAGCAGGTGGAGGACTGAAGCGCCAACCTTCCGGCTCCCACGGCCAGCACCGGCCGCGGGAGCCTTTGTTTTGCCCGCCCCGGCGGGAGATTGTGAACAAAGCATGAAACTTTTAAAATTTTTGCGCACCCCCTTGACAGCCGTATAAAATGGAGTAAAATAGACTTAGCACTCGGGAACATAGAGTGCTAAAACAATAAGCGAAAGAGGTGAGGACCTGTGCCGATGGATGATCGAAAGCAGCGTGTGCTGGAAGCGATTGTTGCCCTGTATACCCAGGGCGGCGAACCGGTGGGCTCGGGTCTTCTGAGCCAGTATCTGGATATGGCGGTCTCCAGCGCGACCTTGCGCAACGAGATGGCCGCCCTCACAAAGCTGGGCCTTCTGGAGCAGCCCCACACCAGCGCGGGCCGTGTGCCCAGCGCCAAGGGCTACCGGTATTATCTGGATCATCTGATGCAGCTCAAGGCGGGTCTTACCCCCCGCCAGAAGGCCCAGATCGACCAGGTGTTCGCCCGGCTGGACTACGAGCCGGATAAGCTGGCAGAGGGCGCGGCCAAGGCGCTGGCGGAGCACACCGGCTACACGGTGGCCGCCACCACCCCCCGGTCCGACGATCTGCGCATTGCCCATTTTGAGGTGGTGCAGGTGGGCCGCTATTCCGCAGCGGTGCTGGGCGTGACCAGCGCGGGCGGAGTGCGAACCCGGGTGGCCCGGCTGGAAACCTGCTTTTCCCGGCAGGACGCGCAGCTGGTTGCCATGGCCCTGAACCGGGGCCTGGCATTTATCGCCCCGGCAGACCTGAGCGCTCAGCGGCTGGCATCCGTGACCGCCAGCATGGGCGAGCGGGGCCCGGCGCTGTACCCGGTGGTGCAGGCCGCCGCGGCACTGCTGAGCGAAGCCGCCAAGGCGCGCAGCTATCTGGAGGGCCAGCAGTATCTGCTGCGCTGGCCCCAGCTGGAAGGCTGTTTGCCCGGCGTGCTGGAGCTGTTCGCCGATCAGGAAAAGGCGGGCCGGTTCATCACCCCGCCCACCGGCCGCACTTCGGTGCTGCTGGGGGAGGATATGGAAAACCCCATGCCCGGCCTTTGCGTGATGGGCAAGCGGTATCTGGCAGGCGGCGGGCTCACGGGAGCCATTGCGCTGCTGGGCCCGGTGCGAATGCCCTTTGAACAGCTGATCCCCATTCTGGAATATTATGCCTTGAAGCTCGGCGAATGCATGGCCGGCAAGGCGCAGGAGGACAATACATGAGCGAAGAGATAAAGAACCCCGCCCAGCAGCCCGAAGAGCAGCCGGCGGAGGAAACCAAAGCCGCCGAGACCGGCGCCGCTCCGGAGGAGAACACCGAGCGGGAGCACAAGAAGCACGGCAAGGAAAAGAAAAAGGATCTGGCCGCCGAGCTGGAGGCCGCAAAGGCCCAGGCGCAGGCCGCCGAGGCAGCGCTGAGCGCCGCCAAGGACCAGCTGCTGCGCACCGCCGCCGAGTATGAGAACTTCCGCAAGCGGTCGGCCCGCGAGCAGGACGCCGCTTTTAACAACGGCGTGGGCTTCGCGGTAAGCCAGATCCTGTCGATTCTGGACACCCTGGATATGGCGGCCAACGCCCCCACCACCGACGAGAACTACAAGAAGGGCGTGCTGATGACGCTGGACAAAGCGGCCGCCGCCTTCAAGGTGCTCAAGGTGGAGGAGATCCCCGCACTGGGCCTTCCCTTTGACCCGGAGGTGCACAGCGCCGTGATGCAGCAGCCCGCGGCCGAAGGCCAGGAGAGCGGCACCGTGGTGCAGGTCTTCCAGAAGGGCTACAAGCTGGGCGACAAGGTCGTCCGCCATGCTACCGTTGTGGTGGCTGAATAAGTCAAAAAGCCGAAACGGCTTTTTCATACAAAAACAATTAACTTCATTCTGACACGATTCGAGAAGGAGAGGAATAGATTATGAGCAAGATTATTGGTATTGACCTGGGTACTACCAACAGCTGTGTATCCGTTATCGAGGGCGGCGAGCCCGTTGTGATCGCCAACGCCGAGGGCGCCCGCACCACCCCCAGTGTGGTGGGCTTCACCAAGACCGGCGAGCGTCTGGTCGGCCAGGTGGCTAAGCGCCAGGCCATCACCAACCCCGAGCGTACCGTGAGCTCCATCAAGCGCCACATGGGTACCGACTACAAGGTTTCCATCGACGGCAAGGACTACAATCCCCAGCAGATCAGCGCCATGATCCTGGCCAAGCTGAAGGCGGACGCCGAGGCTTACCTGGGCGAGACCGTTTCCGAGGCCGTCATCACCGTGCCCGCTTACTTCAACGACAGCCAGCGTCAGGCCACCAAGGACGCCGGCACCATCGCGGGCCTGAACGTTCGCCGTATCATCAACGAGCCCACTGCTGCGGCTCTGGCCTACGGCGCTGACAAGGACAACGACCAGAAGATCATGGTTTACGACCTGGGCGGCGGCACCTTCGACGTGTCCATCATCGAGATGGGCGACGGCGTGACCGAGGTTCTGGCCACCAACGGTGATACCCACCTGGGCGGCGACGACTTCGACCAGCGCATCATCGACTGGATGGCCGACGAGTTCCAGAAGGAGAACGGCATCGACCTGCGCAACGACAAGATGGCTGCCCAGCGTCTGAAGGAAGCCGCTGAGAAGGCCAAGATCGAGCTGTCCGGCGTGCCCAGCACCGCCATCAACCTGCCCTTCATCACCGCCGACGCCACCGGCCCCAAGCACCTGGATATGACCCTGACCCGCGCCCAGTTCGACAAGATGACCGCCGATCTGGTGGAGCGCACCATGGCTCCCGTGCGCAAGGCTCTGCAGGACGCCGGCCTGCGTCCCAGCGATCTGGGCAAGGTTCTGCTGGTGGGCGGTTCCACCCGTATCCCCGCCGTGCAGGAGGCTGTTAAGAAGGAGATGGGCTGCGAGCCCTTCAAGGGCATCAACCCCGACGAGTGCGTTGCCATCGGCGCTGCCATCCAGGGCGGCGTGCTGAACAAGGAGGTCGGCGGCATCCTGCTGCTGGACGTTACTCCTCTGAGCCTGGGCATCGAGACCCTGGGCGGCGTCTGCACCAAGATCATCGAGCGCAACACCACCATCCCCACCAAGAAGAGTCAGATCTTTTCCACCGCTGCTGACAACCAGCCCAGCGTTGAGGTCAACGTGCTGCAGGGCGAGCGTGAGATGGCTGCCGACAACAAGAGCCTGGGTATGTTCAAGCTGGACGGCATCCCCGCCGCTCCCCGTGGCGTGCCTCAGATCGAGGTTACCTTCGACATCGACGCCAACGGCATCGTGCATGTAAGCGCCAAGGATCTGGGCAGCGGCAAGGAGCAGAGCATCACCATCACCGCTTCCACCAACATGAGCAAGGACGACATCGATAAGGCCGTTCGTGAGGCCGAGCAGTTTGCCGCCGAGGACAAGAAGAAGCGTGAAGAGGTCGACACCCGCAACGGCGCCGAGCAGCTGGTCTTCCAGACCGAGAAGACCCTGAACGAGCTGGGCGACAAGGTGGACGCTTCCAAGAAGGCGGAAGTGGAGAGCAAGCTGAACGAGCTGAAGGAAGCTCTGAAGGGCACCGACACCGAGGCCATCAAGGCAAAGCAGGAGGCCGTGCAGAAGGCGTTCTATGCCATCAGCGAGGAGCTGTACAAGAACGCTCAGGCTGCTCAGGGCGCACAGCCCGGCGCGGACGCCGGCGCTGCCAATGGCGGCAAGCCCGACGACGGCGTGGTTGACGCGGACTTCAAAGAAGTATAAAATAATATACTCAGCCGCCCCGGCCCAGGCTGGGGCGGCAATTTCTGGTTTTGCTGATTTCAGTGATTTTACATGAGGGGCCCGCCCGGCGGGCTTTTAGGTGAGAAATTTATGGCAGACAAACGCGATTATTACGAGGTCCTTGGCGTTGCGAAGAACGCCAGCGACGATGAACTGAAAAAAGCGTACCGCAAGCAGGCCAAAAAGTATCACCCGGACCTGAACCCGGGCGACAAGGAGGCCGAGGCCAAGTTCAAGGAAGTGAACGAGGCCTACGAGGTTCTGGGCGACAAGGAAAAGCGCGCCCGGTATGACCAGTTCGGCTTTGCGGGCGTAGACCCCAGCTACGGCGCAGGCGCAGGCGGCGCGGGCGGCTTCGGCGGCTTTGGCGGCGGCTTCGGCGGCGTGGACCTGGGCGACATCTTCGGTGATATCTTCGGCGGCGGCTTTGGCGGCGGCTTCGGCGGCAGCCGGGCCAACCCCAACGCCCCCCGCAAGGGTGCGGACGTGCGGGTGAGTCTGGTGCTCAGCTTCATGGAGGCCGTGCACGGCTGCACCAAGACCATCACCATCAACAAGCAGGATACCTGCCCCGAATGCGGCGGCAGCGGCGCGGCCAAGGGCACCAGCCCCGAGACCTGCCCGGACTGCCACGGCACCGGCTATGTGAACCGGAACATCCGCATGGGCGGCATGGTCATGCAGCAGCGTCAGCCCTGCTCCCGCTGCGGCGGCAAGGGCAAGATTGTGAGCACCCCCTGCGGCCATTGTCATGGCACCGGCAAGGTGGGCGCCAAGAAGACCCTGGAGGTCAAGATCCCGGCCGGCATCAACGACGACCAGAGCATTGCACTGCGCGGTCAGGGCGATGCGGGCGTGAACGGCGGCCCCGCCGGTGATGTGATTGTGATCGTGACCGTGCGGCCCGACCCCATGTTCGAGCGGGACGGCTACGATGTGTGGGTCAACGTGCCCATTACCTTCAGCCAGGCGGTGCTGGGCGCTTCCGTGGTGGTTCCCACCGTGGACGGCAAGGTGGAATACACCGTGCCCGAAGGCACCCAGAGCGGCACCACCTTCCGGCTGCGGGGCAAGGGCATCCAGTACCTGGGCGGCCGCGGCCGTGGCGACCAGTACGTGAAGGTAAACGTGGAGATCCCCAAAAAGCTGAACAAGGCCCAGCGCGAGGCGCTGAAAGCCTTTGAGGAGACCCTCAAGGACGAAAACTACGAGCAGCGCAAGGGCTTCTTCAAGAACCTGAAGGACCTGTTCGACAAGAACAAGTAAACGCATAAGCGCAAAGCGCCCGTTCCGGGAATTTCCGGAACGGGCGCTTTTTTGTTTTGCTTGATTGTTCTTTAGAACGACTGTTTGATTTTTGGATTCTGTAAGACAAAGCGCCGCCACCGTATACTATCTTTAGAGCAATATCACGGTCTAAAGAAGGAGGCGGCAAAATGGATGCCAGGGCAGTCGGGCAGCGAATCAGAGCTGCGAGAGAAAAGAAGGGCCTGACCCAGGAAGAGCTTGCCGCCCTTGTGGATATCAGCCCCACCCATGTGAGCGTGATCGAGCGGGGGACCAAGATTCCCCGGATGGATACCTTTGTGGCCATTGCCAATGTGCTGGAGGTCTCGGCGGATAGCCTGCTGGTGGACGTGGTGGACCGAGCGGCGGAAGGCGCGGCTTCGGAGCTTTCCCGCCTGCTGGAGGAGCTGCCCCGGGAGGAGAAGGTACGGGTGCTGAAGGTAGTAGCGGCCATGATCGAATGATGGAAGATGGAAGAGCGGAATGCTTTTCCATCTTTTTTTGTTTCATTGACAAAGTGGGTGTGATTTCGACATCAAAAGAATTATATACTTGTGCTAAAGAACAAGGGATGCTTCAAAAGATGGAGGAATGTAAAATGAAGCAATTTGAAAAGATCCTGGAGAAAATTGCCCGGGAAAACGGGACTACGCCAGGGGAGGTGCGGGACCAGATGCAGCGGGCCATCGATCAGGACTGTGACCATCCCGCCGATGGGGCTGCGCCGCTGTGGGCGGAGTTGACCTTCCGGGGCGAGCGCCCCACGCCGGAGGAGCTGGTGCTGCAGCTGGCCGCCCTGCTGCAGAAAAACACCACGCCTGCCGGATAAACAAAAACGTCCCCCGCGCCCGGGGTTTTCCGGGTGCGGGGGACGTTGTGCGTTATGGGAAACGGGGCAGAGCGGTCAGTCCTGGTTCTTTGCCTCGAACCAGAAGCAGGAGCCTTCGCCCAGGGTGCTGTTCACGCCGAAGCGGAAGCCGTGGCTTTGCAGGATCGCCTTGGTGATGGAAAGCCCCAGACCGGTGCCCACCTTGCCCGCGTCGCTGCGGCTGCGGTAGTAGCGGTCGAAGATGTAGGGCAGGTCCTCCTTGGCGATGCCCGCGCCGTGGTCGGCCACCTCCACCCGCACGGTGCCCTTTTCCGGCACGTTCACCCGCAGGATGAAGACGTTGTCCGGCCCGATGTGGTGCATGGCGTTGCCCAGCAGGTTGTGCAGCACCCGCTCCATCATGGCCGGGTCCGCGCATACGGTGCAGTCGGTCTCCGGGTCCGGCAGCTCCAGCTTGAGGGTGTAACCGTTCTGGGCGCACACCGCCTCGTACCGCTGGGCCACCTCCTCACACAGCTGGGAAAGGTCGAACCGTACCTTCTCCGGCTTGTCGGTGCCGCTGCTCATCTTGGAAAGCTCCATCACGCTGTTTACCAGTCCGCTCAGCCGGTCGGTCTCGTCCACGATCACGTCCAGCTGGGCGGTGCGCTTGTCCGGATCGTCTCCGGTCAGATCACGCACCGTCTCCGCGTAGCCCTTGATGAGGGTCAGCGGGGTGCGCAGGTCGTGGCTCACGTTGGCCAGCAGGTCCCGCTGCAGCTGCGCCGCACGGGACACCTCGCCCGCCATGTGGTTGAAGTCCGCCGCCAAAAGGCCGATCTCGTCGGTCTCGGGCACGTTTACCCGCACCGAGTAGTCACCGTCCGCCAGCTTGCGGGTGGCGTGGGAGAGCTTGGTCAGCGGATTTGTGAACCACCGGCTGAACAGCCAGGAGGCCACGATGGAGAAGGCCATCAGGCACAGGAAAATCCAGGGCATCAGCTGGCCCAGCACCACGCCCGCCTCGTCGATGCGGGCCAGGCTGGTGCAGAAGATCACCGAGTAGGTCTCGTCGCCGTTTTTGGCCACACGGCCCACGGCCATCTGCCGGGTGGAGGCGTTCTTGTCCACCACCAGCTCCTTTTTCACGTAGCCCTGGCTGAGCACGGTGGCCCGCAGGCTCTCCACCACGCTGCCGTTCCACACCGAGGTCTTGCCGTTGATGGAGGTGGTGAATGAGGCCTCGTGCAGCAGGCAGGGGTACAGGTTCTCGAAGCCGGTCACATGCTGCAGGGTGGAGTCCGCCAGGTCGAAGCAGGTGTTGGAGGCGTCCAGCTTGCGGCTCTGGATGGCCGAAAGCAGCGAGGACTCGAAGCTGCTGCTCACCTGTGCATCCATGATGGGCAGGGTGCGGGTGCTGATGGGCTCGGTGGAGGACTCGATGATGGACACCACCGTGTTCACCTGGTTCAGCAGATGCTTGTAAATATAATGGTTGTACAGCGGCTGCATGAACTGGGTCACAAAGACCCATACCAGAATCAGCACAAAGGCGCTGGACAGGCACAGGAACATCATCAGCCGGTAGCGCAGGCTGAGAAAATGGGGTTTGGTGTTTGCCATGAGCGCCGCCCCTTACTTGACCGCTTCCGGGTCGAATTTGTAGCCGATGCCCCACACGGTGACAATGGCGTCCCGGTAGCGGCCCAGATGGCTGCGCAGCATCTTGATGTGGGTGTCCACCGTGCGGTCCTCGCCGTAGTAGTCGTAGTTCCACACCTTCTGCAGAATCTTCTCGCGGGAGAGGGCAATGCCCCGGTTGGTGGCCAGGAAGACCAGCAGGTCGAACTCCTTCGGGGTGAGGGAGGCCTCCTGGCCGTCGATCTTCACACTGTGGCTCACCGAGTCCACCGTGAGGCCGCCGAAGGTGTAAACGCCGCCCTCCGCTTCGGTCTTGGGCAGGGTGCGGTTGAGCACCACCTTCACCCGGGCCACCAGCTCACGGGGGCTGAAGGGCTTGACCACATAATCGTCCGCGCCGCCCTCCAGACCGGCCAGCTTGTCGTATTCCTCGCCCCGGGCGGTGAGCATGATCACCGGAGTGTTGATCTTGCGGCTGCGCATCTCCCGCAGGCAGGTCATGCCGTCCACAAAGGGCATCATCACGTCCAGGATCACCAGGTCGATGCCGCCCAGCGAAAGGGCGGCCAGCGCCGCACCGCCGTCGCTGGCTTCCTCACAGGTGAAGTTCTCGTGCTCCAGATGAGCGCGGATCAGGTCCCGGATGCGGGGTTCGTCGTCTACGATCAGGATTTTCGGCATAAAAGATTACCTCCTGTTATTTACTGTAAAGCGGGCGGGCAAGCGGCCCGGGCCCGCAGTATTGTCTTTAGGTAACCCCGCACAATTCACGCCTGCCGGCTCAGGCGGCGTATCGCGCCAAAATTTTCCGTGCTATTTTCCAAAAATGCTCGCCAAGCCACCCAAGGCTTGGCTGTGCTTTTTGGTTCATATCACAAAAAATTTTCCGGCGCGCTCCACCACCTGAAATTGTGCGGTATTACCTCTTTTATATTACCATAATAGGGGAGCGGTGTGGACAAAATGTGAAAGCGACGCAAAAAATTCGTGGCAGAGCATAAACCGGCCCGGTGCGGCATAGTTATGGACCAGTGCTTCGCATGACCGAAGAGCAGTTCACAGAGGAGGGTGCAAAGAATGTTTGTGTTGACGTTGGGCAAAAAGGGCCTGCGCAGGCTGGGGGCCGCGGCGGTGTGCGGCATTGCGCTGGCGGGGGCGGTGCTGGCGGTGAGCGGCTTCATCCACGCGGGGGACAGTGCGCTGGAGGCAAACGCCCCGGCGGCCCAGAGCGGGGCCACTGCCATCCCGGAGAAAATCGCAGGCTCGGAGGACATCGCCGCGTTTTTCAAGGGCTTCGGGCTGGAGGTGGATCTGACCACCGCCACGGTGGATAAGGTGAAGGTGCCCAAGAAATGGGACGAAAGCTTTTCCGCCTTCAACACGGTGGTAAAGGAGAGCGGCTTTGATCTGGCGGACAGCAAGGGCAAAACTGTGGAGAAATGGCTGGTGGAGTGCCCCGCCCGCTCGGACGGCCAGAACACCTGCCAGTGTGTGCTGCTGGTGTATAAGGAAAAGCCGGTGGGAGCGTATCTGCTGAGCCAGCCCTCCGGCGAGGTGACCGGCCTGACCAGTGCCGCCGCCACCCCCGCGCCACTGACCAGCGAGCAGGCGGCCCAGACCGCCGCGGGCTTCGGGGAAGGCGCGGCCGAGGCCTCGGCGGACGGCGCACCCCAGGCAGCCAGCGTACCCCCGGCGGACAGCATGGCACAGCAGGCCAGCGGCGACGAGATTGTGGAGTTCGATCTGAGCCAGGTGGGAGCGGAGCCGGTGGAATGAACCGGACGCCGCCCCGGCGGGGCCGGAGAGGGCAGGAAAAATTTTTCAAAAACAGGCTTGACAACCCCTGTTCCGTATGCTATTATATATAAGCACTCAGCAAGAGGGCAAACGAAATAGCGCGGAGTGGAGCAGCCTGGTAGCTCGTCGGGCTCATAACCCGAAGGTCGTTGGTTCAAATCCAGCCTCCGCAACCATATTGTCTTAACAAAAAAGATATGAGACCGAAAAACCCCGTAAACAAGCCGTTTACGGGGTTTTTTCGTGCCAAAAATTAGGTCCCAGTTTGAAAGATATTTTTCGCCCTTTTCGGGCTTTGGTGAGGACTTGAACTAACGACTACCGATTTTGTGGCTTATTTTGCCTGGTTTGGATCGGTTTTTCCGATTTTTGACCCGGTGAAATTGTAAACAAATTATGAACTTTTTGAAATAATCACAAGTAGCTACTCAGCTCCACTAGATTAGTCCCCAATTTCCCCCTTTTTAAGAAAATTTGTTGTAGAAATAATCGGCTTAATTTTGTTTAGGGTGCCGAAAATTCTGGTTTTTGCGTCTGTATTGGATTCGCCAAAACAGGCGCTTTTTTTATTTCCCGAAAACATCTTCATACATGGGCAGAAATTCCTCATTACACCCAGGGGGAGGTGCGTCTATTTTGCCCATGAAGCACGGTGCGCTACTTCCCCCCCTCTCATACTCTCCCCCCAAGTAACACTTACCTACTGGGAAGAAGATATCAATGCTTACCAAATGCACTCTTTCAGCCCCGGCAATGCAACTACACTATTCATCTCATTTTCTTCCCATTTACGAGAAAAAGGCCACCTTCCGGTGACCTTTTTCGACAGTCTGAAGTACAGGCAATTGGCTGTACTTTCTTTTTGGTATTCCTATGCGAAGATTTAGGTTTCGCCACCGCGGTTGAGGGTGCGCCGGTTGTTGGGAAACCAAATGGCCGGAGTGAACACCGCCAGCCCCACCGCTGTGGTATCCCCAGGGTTGGAAACGATGTGGGGCAGGTTGGACTGCACCACCGTGGTATCCCCGGCGTTCAGGCGGATGGTTTCGGACTCCACCAGTACATCCAGCTGCCCTTGTTCCAGCAGCAGGATTTCTTCACTGGGATGGATCACCGGCAGGTCGCCGTCCTTGCAGTGGGGCTCCAGTTCAAAGCGTATGACCAACGACTGAGGTACAAAATCCCCGTTGGGCATGGGGGTGAGCAGATGATACCGTATATTGGAGTTGGGCTGGGAGAGGATCATCATATCCGCCTGACGGGTCGTCAGGCCAGTGCTGCTCTCACCACCCATGAACAGATAGGTGGGGATGTCCAGAGCGGCGCTGAGTTTGCGCAGGGTGGACAGGGACGGGTCGGTGAGATTGCGCTCGATTTGGGAGATATACCCGATGGACAAACCAGTCTTTTCGGCCAGTTCCTTGAGGGTGATTCCCCGCTTTTTCCGAATATTTCGAACCTGTTCGCCCAGCATAAAACCTCCCGCTTTTTCGTAAAAAATTTATTTACAGTATATCACAAAATATCCTGTACGTAAATAAGCGAGAAAATATTCGATATTTATAAAATTTTTACAAAGAAAATCAGATGATTTCTTGCTTATTCTCTGAAAAATGTGAAAAAAGAGGAAAGCTCTTGACAAAAATTTTAGAAATAGTAAAATTGTATAAAATTTTACTGTGCAGGAGGCATCCCATGAAAATTACAGATGTTAAGGTGGAAACCATTCACATCCCTATGAAAAAGCCCTTCCGTATTGCCTTTGCGGTACAGGACCATTCGGTGAACGTGCTGGTGAAGATCACCACCGACGAAGGCCTGTGGGGCATCGGTGAGGCCGCGCCCTTTGAACCGGTGACCGGCGAGAGCGCGGCCACCGTTCTGGAAGCGCTGAAACTGTTCCGCACCGGATTGATCGGCATGGATCCGCTGGATGTTGAGGGCATCCATTGCATGATGGACCGCCTGCTGTCAGGCAACACCTCGGCAAAGGCCGCGGTGGATATTGCCCTGTACGATATCAAGGGCAAGCTGATGGGTCAGCCTCTGTACAAGGTGCTGGGCGGCAGTGTGAACCAGATCGTCACTGACATGACGGTGGGCATTGACACACCGGAAGCCATGGCCGCCGAAGCTCGGGAACGGGTGGAGAAGGACGGTTTCACCATTCTGAAAATCAAAGCCGGCATCAACCCGGCAGAGGACATCCAGGCATTGACCCTGATCCGCCAGGCGGTGGGCCCCAACATCCGCCTGCGTGTGGACGCCAACCAGGGTTACACTGTCAGCGATGCGGTGCGCACCCTGAAAGCCTTTGAACAGGTGGGCGTGGAAGCGGTGGAACAGTGCCTGCCCAGCTGGGATCTGGACGGTATGCGCTTTGTGCGTTCCAAGGTGGACCTGAAGGTCATGCTGGATGAGTCGGTCCACTCTCCCATTGACGCAGCGAAAGCCTGCAAGATCGATGCTGCAGACATCATCAACATCAAGCTGATGAAGTGCGGCGGCCTGTACCCGGCGGAAAAGATCAACGCCATTGCCGAGGCGAACCATGTACAGTGCATGGTGGGCTGCATGCTGGAGACCAAGGTAGCCATTGCCGCCGGTGTGAGTCTGGTCGCTGCCAAGCAGAACATCACTGAGGCGGACTGCGACAGCTTTATGTACGCCGTGGACCCCGAGATGGGCATGCCCGGTGGTTTTGCCGTGAACGGCGGCGTCTACACCCTGTCCGACAAACCGGGCCTTGGCATCGATATTGATTTTTAAGCGGGACCCCGCAGAGAGGTACATTATGCCGAATACAATTTTTTCCTCCGAAGGCGCGCTCCTGTTCATCATGGTCGCCACGGTCGCCCTGGGATTCTGGCTGCAGCGGTTCAAGGCGTTCAAAACGCTGGGCCCGGCCCTGACGGTTATCGTCATGGGCATCGTGATGTCCAACCTGCGGATCGTGCCCACCTCCAGCGCTACCTATGATGCCATCAGCAGCTACTGCGTGCCGCTGTCCGTTTCCATCTGCCTGCTGAGCCTGGACCTGAAACAGATGCGCAAGCTGTCCAAAGAGCCGGTCATTGCGCTGGCATCGGCAGTGTTCAGCGTCTGCGTGGCGGCCCTGGTGTTCGGCGTACTGTTCGCCGGCAAGATCGACGAAGGCTGGAAGGTGGCCGGCATGTTCGTGGGCACCTACACCGGCGGCAGCTCCAACCTGACCGCCATCGCCGTGGGCCTGGAGGCCAGCAAGACCACCATCGCCTCGGCCAACGCCGCCGACTATGTGGTGGGCATTCCCACACTGATCCTGATGTTCGCCGCCCCCGCCCTGTACAAGAATTCCAAACGGCTGAAAAAGTTGTGGCCCTATGAAATGAGCGAGCCGGAACTGCTGGGCGACGGCGACCACGAGGAACTGATGGCCTCCAAGGAATGGTCCATCCAGGAAATCGCCTGGCTGCTGGCCATCGGCTTCGGCACCGTGTGGGCCGCCACCGGCATCTCCTCGGTAGTATTCGGGGAAGGATTCCGCAGCGCGGGCCGCATCCTGCTCATCACCACCTTCTCCATCATCCTGGCACAGGTACCTGCCATCCGCAAGCTGCGCGGCAACTTTGACCTGGGCCTCTTTGTGGCGCTGCTGTTCCTGGTGACCATCGGCTTTGCGGTGGACCTGCAGCAGTTCTTCGGCTCCACCTTCTACATCACCCTGTTCTGCTTCTGCGTCATCGCCTGTTCCATCCTGCTGCACCTGCTCATCACCCGGTTGCTGAAAGTCCGCTTTGAGTATGTGCTGCTGTCCATCGTAGGCTGCATCTCAGATGGCCCCACCGCTGCCCTCATCGCCTCCAGCGCCCAGTGGAAGACCCTTATCAACATCGGTCTGCTCATGGGCGTACTGGCCGGTGCCCTGGGCAACTATGTGGGCATCGGTGTAGCCTATGCCATCCGTGCCTTGATCGGCGCCTGACCGGAAAACGGGAGAAACGGAAATGCGTAATTTTGACTTATATGTTTCGGGCATCCTGTACGGCAGGCTGCGCCTGGGCGACGGCACACCCCAGATCCAGAAACTGGATGTGCACACCGGCGCGCTGTTGGACTGGCAGGACCTGACCGACCAGGACCGGGATTTTTACCGTTCCTTTGTAAAGATGGACTTTACCGCCCTGGGGCAGAACCTGTCCCGCTACGAGGCGGGCCTGCAGGGCACCGGGGAAGTTTCCCTGTGCGGCGAGCGCTACACCAGTGAAGATGGCTGCAGCTACCTGCAGCGGGATGTAAAATTCCCCAACAACAAACAGATGAAAGAGGGGCGGCTGATCGCCGTCACCTGCCCTGCACGGGAGATGGTCACGGTGCTGGTGGAACCCGGTGCCGAGGAGGAGACCGTCCTGCGCCTGTGGCGCTCGACCTGGCCGGAGGAACAGCTGTTCCCGGTAGAGCATGCGGGGACATTCCCGGTGCCCATGCGGGACGGGGTACATCTTTCCACCGACGTATACCTGCCCAAAGACTGCGGCGCCCCGGTGCCCGCAGTGCTGGTACGCACTCCCTACGGCAAGGAGGACGGCTGTGAGGTCTACTACCGCTACGTCCAGCGCGGCTACGCGGTGGTGGTACAGGATGTGCGCGGC
The DNA here is from genome assembly GCF_027853465.1 of Allofournierella sp. CML151. Classification (NCBI taxonomy): domain Bacteria; kingdom Bacillati; phylum Bacillota; class Clostridia; order Eubacteriales; family Oscillospiraceae; genus Allofournierella; species Allofournierella sp. CML151. The sequence goes on from NZ_JAPNNW010000006.1 coordinate 126,584, forward strand.
CGCAACGCCAGTGAAGGCGAATGGCTGCCCAACTACCACGAGGTGGAGGACGGCGACGATACTCTGAACTGGATCGCCGCCCAGCCCTGGTGCAGCGGACGCATCGGCATGGTGGGCGGGTCCTACCTGGGTTATGTACAGTGGGCGGCCGCTGCCAGCGGCAACCCCCACCTGAAAGCGCTGATCAGCGTAGTCTGCGCGGGCAGCTCCTTTGTGGATCTGCCCCGCCGGGGCGGGTCTTTCACCTCGGGCATGCTGGCCTGGGCCTTTGCGGTGTCTCAGAAAACCTTCCACCCTGAGCTGATGGAGCGAGACGACTGGGAGGAAGTGCTGAACATCCGCCCCCTGACCGACCTGCCCAAAAAGGCCCTGGGGTACGATGTGCCCTTCATCACCCGGTGGCTGGAACCCAGTGACTACAACGATTTCTGGCGTCGGTCCAATTGGCAGGAGCGTTCCGTCGGGGCGCAGATCCCGGCGCTGATTCAGTCCGGCTGGTTTGACGACAACGGTATGGGCACCACCGAAGCCCTGGAACTGGTCCACGACTTCCCTCGGGGCATGCGCAAGGTTATTCTGGGGCCCTGGCAGCACAGCGGCAACAGCAAGTACGATATGCACGGGGTATCCTTCGGCAGCCAGGCGCTGCGCTTTGATCTGGACTGGCTGTATTTCCGCTGGTTCGAGCATCACCTCAAGGAAGTAGACAACGGCATCGACCAGACTGCCCCGGTGGAATACTACACCCTGGGCCAGGAGGTATGGAAGACCGCCGAAAACTGGCCGGTGCCCGAGACCCGGGTCACCCAACTGTACCTGGACAGCGACGGCCACGCCAACACCTCCGCCGGGGACGGGCGACTGACCTTTGCCAAGCCGGAGCAGGAGAACAGCGACGGCTATGCCTATGACCCCGAGCATCCATCCCAGCACATCATCGATATGTCGGAGAACGAGATCGAGGTGCCGGAGGACTACACCCAGGAGGAACTGCGTCAGGACCTGCTGTGCTACACCTCCCCCGTGCTGGAGGAGGACCTGGTCCTGACCGGCGATATGACGGCGGAGCTGTACATCTCTTCCGACGCGCCGGACACCGACTTTGTGGTGCGTGTTACCGACGTGGACGAGAATGGCCGTTCCATCAAGCTGGCGGACGGCCTGCTCAGCGCCCGCTATCGCAACGGCTTTGCCCGGTCAGAGTTTTTGCAGGAAGGCGAGATCGTCTGCCTGAAGATCCGTACCACCAAGCTGTCTAACTGCTTCCGGAAAGGCCACCGCATCCGGGTGACCGTCACCTCCAGCGCCAAGAATTTCATCTTCCCCAACAGCAACACACGGGAAGGTTTTGCTTCCGCCCGGACCGTGGTGGCCCATAACCGGGTATACCACGGTGGGCTGCACGCCTCCCGCCTGACGGTGCGGGTGGAGCCCTGAGTCATTGATGCTTCTCCCTGTCAGCAGAAGCGAAATATCCCTCAAGCGACCTGTTCCGGGGTGGGTGCGCCACATAAAATCCTGAATCCGTACCCATCCAGACCGAGCCTTGGGCGTTGTTCCTGGTGCAATTTTGATACCACGCCGCCGCCCTCCCGGCGGGACCGGGCGCGGCGTTTTTGTATAACGAAAACCACTCGCTGGGCGAGTGGTTCCAAAGAAGACTATTATGCTGATAGTCGGAGCAATAGTATTGATTGCAGGAATTGGCGCACTCTCATATCAATCGCAAGAAGTCCGAGGCTTACTGCTATTCTTTGGCGGCTTAGGTTTGTTGATAGTTCTTGCCGCTCTATTAGTAACTCCTTTGTGCTTACTGATAGTGAAGTATTTCAAAAAACATATATGACTCAGCCCCCCTGCAGCAGGAACTATTTGTTGGGATGAGTTTCTGCAACTTACCATCGTTTTAAGCGTCTGTATTGGATTTATCCAAACAGACGCTTTTTTATATTTCCCGAAAACATCTTCATACCTGGGCAGAAATTCCTCGTCACACCCAGGGGGAAGTGCGCCTTTTCCTGCTTTTGAAACAGGGGACGTTGCTCCCCCCCTCTCACACTCTCCCCCCAAGATACACTTACCTACTGGGAAGAAGATATCAATGCCTACGGAATGCGCTCTTACAGCCCCAGCCAGCCCAAGCAAGCGATGCAAACATCAATGCTGAAATGGGAGTCATCGTCTTTCCCAGCCGGTGATTTCCTTGAACAAACGAACCAGAAGGAGGAACGAAATGTCCATCAAATTCAAAAATAAGGAACACGAGAAATTCTATGAGCAGTGCCTCGGCCGGACCGGCAGCCTTGATCCCTACCACAAGGCTTTTTTCTATACCATGGGCATCAGCGGCGAGACCAGGAAGCACATCGAGGACGTCTTCAACTTCCGGGAGGATGCCATTCAGCCGGAGGGCCTGAACAAAGGCTGGCAGACCAGCGGCAGCAGTTGCCTGACCCGCTTGGCGTTCAACCTCTGGAACGGGTGGAACGCGGATGGCTGCGCGACGCCTTACGATCTGTTCACCACTTCGGATGCAACCTACATGTTGGAGGCGGTTCGGCTTCGGTACCCGGAGTACTGCAAGGAACCCCAGGTCCCCAGTATGAGTCGGGCCAGATAAGATGGGACGGGGCCGAAAGAAAAAACTCAGAAATAAAGGCAAATGCCAGAAAGGACTTGAAAGCATGATCATTGGCATTGACCATGGGTACTACGCAATTAAAACCAAGAATTTCTCGTTCCCAGCCGGTGTGACAGCGTATACCCATGAACCTTATACCCTGAAAAACACCCTCCAGATCGGCGGCAAATACTTTGTCTGTGGCACTAGCCGGCAGCCTATCCTGCGTGACAAGACCGTCAACGACAACTACTACATTCTGACCCTGGCCGCCATTGCCATGGAACTTCGCTACAGGGGCTTTCCGGCAGAGAGTTCAGTAACCCTGGCGGCAGGACTCCCTCTAGCACGGTATGGCCGTGACAAGAAGCCGTTCACCGAATATCTGCTGCGCAATGGTCAGCCGGTCAACTTCCTGTTCGAAGGGGAACGCTACAAAGTCAAAATCGAAAGCGTGAAACTGTTCCCCCAGGGCTACTCCGCCATCGCTATTCATCCTGAGCTGGTGAAGGATGAGCCGTCTGTGCTCCTCATGGACATCGGCGGATGGACGGTGGATCTTATGCGACTGGACTACAACGTCCCTAATGCGGCCACCTGCCGCAGTCTGGAACTTGGCATGATCCGCTGCATGGATGAGATCCAGGAGCAGGTTCGTCGGGACACCGGCCTGTCTGTTACGGATGCCCAGGTGGAACGGATCCTTGCCGGCAAGCCCTGTAGCATGGACGAGGAGGCGCGTAAGCTGATTCAGCGGCAGGGCCGGCTCTACACTGAGCGACTCATTTCGGCGGCAATGGAAGCAGGGTTTGACCTGCGAACTCTGCCCGTGATTCTGATGGGAGGAGGTGCCGCGACCGTCATGCGCAACGTGAGCGAACGTGACGGCCTTTGTCGGGCTTTTCTGATCGAGGACGATAAGGTAAACGCCGAGGGCTATGAACGGATTTTGGGCCAAATGTCGGGCCGTGAGGAGCAGCGATGAAAAGGCAGCAGTTCCTCTTCCGTCCTAATCCTCATTCGGATCTTCACCAGCGTGCCTGGGCGTATCTCCAGACCTGCCCTGCTGGGCAGAAAAACGACTACATAGCGTGGGCCATCATACGCCTTGAATCGCAGAAAGAGTTTGAAAATATCCTGCGAGAAATCCTTAAAGAACCAGAGGCGGTTCCCCATGAATCAGGTCGTGCTCACAGGTCGTCAGCAGCGTCCACAATCCCAGGAGAAATGCTTGGATTTCTTGACGGTCTGATGGATATGGAATAGTTGGTATAACTTGCCCATAATTTCGATGAATCATTGTTGCACTTGGTGATAGCTTTGTTCGAAGGTGTTGGGTAAGTAGAAAGCCTCAAAAGCATCGTGACATAGATCGGTAACATCCTATATTCTCACCAGAGTCGTACTGACAGAATACGGCATGGAAATTTGTTCATATCCTCCTTTAAAAAGACTTGTAGTGTTGACTGACTTGTGTTACAATATAAATGGAAAAGAGAAAGATATTTGAACCAAATATGTAGAGCTTGGCGCCCATGCCCTAGTAAGGCTCAAAAATCCCAAAAATATATGGGTGGTTCAAAAATATCTTTTTTGGTACTACAAGCCAACAAGCCGGTCGACCGAATGGTCGACCGGCTTTTCCGCGTATGAACATGAAAAAAGCCGCAGGTTTTCCCGCGGCTTTTGGCTTTGCTGCAAAAGGCCGGTTTATCCAGGCCTCTTTCATGAACGCATGGCAAACCAGGCGCACTTTCCTGGAAAGTTTTGCGACATCCGCGTTGACACCAGTTTCAGCCTTTTCCCTGCGAAAAGCAGGTCCCGCACCGGCCCCAAAGCCGGGTGCCAAGGTTTTCCTTCCGGATGTCCGTCACCTGCCGAAATACTGGTGCGCCCCGGATGCAGGCCCCCACAAAATAGAGAGCGCCGCATCTGCGGCACCGCACATAGTGGCAAACGGTATAATGCTGCTCGGCATCCAGCACCGCATCGGTATCTTCCAGTGGGCAGTCACCGGCAAACAGTTCCATACAGCCTTGCCGCTCCAGTTCCATGAGCCTGCGAAGGATCTGGTCATATTGGCGGTAGGAACCGTTGAGAGGCTCTTTCGTCTGTGCCGCCAGCGGGCCACAGATGGGGCAGATGAGATTCTCCTTTTCCATCGGTATCCCTCCTTACTTTATGATCTCCTGTTCCAGATTCATAGTATGCTGTCGTAGCAATAACTTCCTCTCAGCGTGCCGACACAGCCCGTCCGGTATGCTCATAATACACAAGAACCGCAGTTCCATTTCCTGTCTGGCTCATCATCGTATAGTCATCTGCTGATATTTCCACACGGGTCCTTAATCCTTGAGAATCCGTCCCCATCAGATAATAATGATGCGAAAAAATGCTGGTATGCGCTTGTGTTTCACTTACTTCTATATCTGTCAGCGTGACCGTCTTCGTACCCGACGCCAGATCAGCGGCAAAATCCTTCGTAAACCACATGCAGACTACCGCACAGAAAACCGCGATGATCACTCCTGCTGTTTTGTTACTTTTTTCCCCTGTTTTCCAGTTATGTATGACCCGCACGACCACATAGATGCACACGATCCATATGACGGATATATTGCAGAATTCATCCAGTAACACCAGCTCTCCTGTCTTAGGCAGAAGCAGACCGGCAACTATGACCGCCAGTACAAGAACACAGAGAATGATCTCATATTTTGTTATTTTTCTTCTCACTTTGCTCATGATTCGGTTCCTTCCATTAGACTTACAAGATCATTTCTCCATGAAAATTCCTTTGCATAATCAATGCATGCTTTCCCAAAATTGTCTTTTTCATAGATATTTGAACCGTGATCTATTAAATATTGATATACCGGCATAGCCGTCTCTGTCGGCAGCTTTACAACAGTAATCGCATAATTAAGTGGAATTGCCCCATATTTGTCTTTGGCGTTTATGTTCACCCCAGCCTCAACCAGCAGCTGAGTTACTTTTAATATGTACTGTGGATCGGGCCTCATAACCGAAAAGTAAAATATATGCAGTGCATTTCTTTGATCTTTTGGACTTTTAAAGTTAACATCCGCCCCCTCAGATATTAAAAATCGAATCATCTTTATTTTTTCGTCTGTGTTGTGGTCATTGACAAACAGTAACTGAAACAAACTTAATCCTGTATACTTATGGAATAGATTCGGATCACCTGTATAAAACTTCCGGAAGTCCGAATAAGTTGCGTCTCTTACCGCATCAAAAATGTCTGTAATCCTCATAAATCTCACTCCTAAAATCACTCAATCTTGCTCAATAACTTTATCGTCCGTTTCCTGCAAATATCTTTCTGTATCGAAATGTGATTCAAGAATGTTTTTCAAGAATTCAGTTTCTACAACTCTGTCATTCTCATAAGATCACAAGTTCTTTCGGGATATATCTTCCATTGATCCGGAGCCAGCAGGCACTTTCAGCAAAATCTGTCCGCCGCAGCGATCCTGACTTTAACTCGGTGATCGTCTCAAAATTTTCACATTCGAGCAGCTCCTCCTGCTCTTTTTTTGTAAGCCGCCGGTTCAAAGCGGGCAGACACTGATATGTAGTTCTGTAATATCCAAGCAGGCGCGGCAGCGAAAGGACTGCGCCTGCCAATGCAAGAACACACGCTGCCAGCGACGGAATATTCTCCGGACGCGCCAGTATCCCGGCGAAGCCTGCGAGCGCCAGCACTCCCCATGCACACAGGGCAAGGTTTTTCTTTATGGGGTATCCTCTCCGCCATTCTGTTTTTCTCAACTGTTTCATTATTTTCCCTCTGACAGCTTCGCAATTTTATCTATCTCAAAGAGTATAGGACTTTGATAATCCGTCGTTTCGTCAGCAAAACACCGCGCTAGGCTGTTCCAGTGGATATCCGGGAGTTCATTAACATTATCGCAGGATATGATCTGCAGCATAACGTCGTATATTTTTTTGATTATTCCCGAATATTGTAACTGCGTACTATAATCGGAACGGAGTATCTGTATGACTTTTTCACAATGCTGTTTTATCTCTTCCATGTGCTTTGGCGAACCTCATCTAACCACTTCATAAAAATCTCGCTTGAATCTGTCCCCGTCTTTGCGGAACAGATACTTTCATACTTATATTCCGTGTCTATTTTACCGCTTTTACAGTCATAAATCATTCTTAATTCCGTGGGGACAGGTTTTTCGTAATGTATGCATATTTGTTTTATCTTCTCAAGATCCGCTTCCCCAGAACGAAATACTGCTTTCTTCGATAGAGCCATAGGCATAAACTTTATCAGTCCTATTCCCCGCAAATTCGACACATAGTGAAATAATCCGTGACTGCGCATCCATAAATTCATCTTCAAACACTCTATCCATAGCGTCCCCCTTTGAAACAAAACTCTTTTTTAACTTCCGCTGTATTCTCCTGACAGAAGCATTTCTTTCACTTCATCGTATTCGTCCGGCAGCGCCTGCGACAACAAGCCGGACGCTTCTACACGGAAGACCGTTCCGTCATCATATAATACAGCCAGCACCATATGCTGGGGATCTGTAATTTCCTCTTCACCCGTTCCGGATTCCCAGCCAAAAACACCATACTTGTCTAACGCCTCAATGATCTGCTGTCCGTCCGCATAATATCCGCCCTGTATCTGGTAGAGGTCATCAAAGAGATACGCGTCCGACGTTTGATACCTTTTTCTGTCCGGCAGATCATAATATACACATTCTGTACTTGTATTCTTATTTTCCATAAAAGCTACAGCATATACATTTTCTGTAAAATCAGATGTGCGTTCTTCTATGCCGTCTTCAATGAGATAACTTACATCATACATGCCGAATTTGCGTTCCGGTTCGTATTCTTCCAGGAGCAAAGGTATGTTGAGCGTATCCACATCTTCTGTCGTGATGTCAAAATCCTCAATAAACTGTTCCAGATCAACTTTGCTGTACTGTTCTTTTGTAAGTCCTGCCGCCCGGATCAGTTCTTCCGGAGTGATCAGCCTCTGTTCCGAATACGTCTCTTCCCCGGTTTCTGTCACATAGATACCCGGTTTCTGATCCAGACTCCAGAGAAATTCATCCTTGTTAAAAGTTTCTTCCGTAGTGATCTCTATCGCAGTAAGCCCTTCTTTATCCGGTTCTTCTCTGTAAAAAGGAATATAAATATATGCGATTTCATATTGTGCTTCATCTGTAATAACCGAATAGTGCCCTCTCAATTCCCGCCATGTTATTTTTCCGTGTTCACTTTTTTCATGGGAACTTGCATTTCCTTTCCAGCTTTTACATTCGCCCTGAAAAAACTCTATGAATTCTTCCGCCTGTTCCGTTAAGTTTAGCGTACTGTCCCCGGCATACTGCGAAAATAATCCCGTCAGCGCTTTTGCATCTTCCTTCTCTGCGCACCCGATAATGTTTTCTATCATTTCATCCGCCAATTCTTTATCAGAACGATATGCATTGGATGATCCCCGCCTGAAAACGATGCATCCGCTCAAACTGCATACAAGGGCGCAGCATACGATAAGCAGTAATACCTTCCTCATAAATTCTCTTCCTTTCAGCTAATATACGGTCACTTTCCCGCTCCCGGATATCGCGCACTCCGCCTCTTCGGTATAGATATCTTCCCGGAGCTTATCCTCATAATCAGATCTGCCAATCTGTTTCCACGCTTCAGACTCTGCCATGCGCAGATAGATCCCGGCCGGCACGCCCTGACAGTTCTCCGTCAGCCAGTCCGGCACAGCCTCCAGAAACGCCTCGTACTGTTCTGAACACAGGGCGTCGTCCATAAAAATATACGTCACGGCGGAAACCTCGTTCAGTATCGCTTCTTCTTCTGCCGCGCCGCTGCCGCCGTTCTTTATCTCCGTGTATATCTTTATCCCTTCGGAAGGCAGATACTGCTCTGCAAATGCGCGTACCTGCTCTTCATAGGCGGGGCGCATCAGGATCGCCCCGTAATCGTCTTCATACCGGTACATGCCGTTTTCATATGTGCGGTACACTGTCACAACATCCGATTCACCGCCCTGTTCCGGATACACCTTTAGGTGTTCCTGCTCGACGGCGTCTCCCGGCGCGTAGGATATATAATGAAACTGCTGCTCATATTTCCCTTCGATCCAGTCCAGCATCTGCACGACAGATGTAACGACCCCTTTCTGTGTATCGGTCAGTTCCTCATAAGGCCCGGTAAGGCCTGTCATGTCCATAACCTCTTCCTGTCTGGCACCAAGCCATGCGCCGCCGTCATAACTGGCCTTCCATTCGTCGGGCCCGAAGGTGATGCTCCCGTCCGGAAATGTGCCTTCACCGACAGTCAGCCCCGTATGGCAGTTCACGATCTTTGCGCTGACACTCCAGTTTGGATCCCCTGTTTCCATGATTCCGGTCAGGACATCCGATGTCGTGATCGTCAACAGCATCTTTGCCTGTAGAATACCGTCGATATTCTCGTCGATATGATATATGAAACGGCTGTGATCGGTATCCGCCTCTACATAATAGCCCTGTTCGTCTTTCTCCATATCTTCCAGCACATCGTCAATGGACCCGGCGTACATCTCTATAAGTTCTTCTTTCTGCGTCGGCGTCACTTCCAGAATTAGATCATCCCCGTCACGCCTTACATCGGTACAGTAATCTTCAAAAGCCTCCATGTTGTCCTCGATATCTGTATTGGCAAACTTAAATATCGAGGCAGGTATGGTAATCTTCTCTGTCATCTCCGGCAATGTTTTTCCGGCATCCGGGTCCTGGACCTGATCTGCTGCCGGAGCGCCCGCACAGGCGCTGCAGACGAGTACCGAAGCAGCTGTCACCGTTGCGAGCACTGTTTTATATAGCTTGTCCATCCTCTCACTCCTCTGAAAACACATTTCTATGCTGATAATAATACTATATTCAAGCTGTAAAAGTTACCGTTTTTATAGATTTTTTCATCTCAGATCTGCTGAGAACGGCAACACCCCAGGCAGTCAGGGTATCTGTGCGCAATGTATTTCCACTCTCTGTCCTGACAACTGTTCTTCCATGATTAGTATGATGCCTCTCCAGACTATAAAGTCTGGACTGACGATGGAACAAAAGAATGGTGCCTAAAAGAACCAGGAGCCTTATATGCTTTGCCGATGAAACGGTCCTGTTTTCTGCAGGGCCCGGGCACCGGCGCCTCGCAGGGTAGCCAAAGGCTCTGCCGGATTTTTGGGCAGGGCACAAATTGACGGCCGGGCGTTTTTTTCCTATACTGAAGGTGGAATAATGCAAAGGGGGCGCGGCCTATGAGCATGCCGTACATCGTCGGAATGGGAGTGATCTACACCGCCGCCCTGGGGCTGCTGGTGCGGCGGCTGCGCCTGCCGGGGCGGGGCTATCTGCCCGAAAAAACACTGTGCAGCCTTTTGTTTGTGGTTGTGGCGGCGGTGTGCGCGGCCCTGGGCAGCCGTCCCGAAGCGTTCTGGCGATTGCTGCCGGCGCTGCTGTGCTGCGTGGCGGGGGATGTGGTGCTGGCGCTCTACAACGACCTGCGCCGTCCGGCCCTGTTTTTGGCCGGACTGGGGGCCTTTCTGGCCGGACACAGCCTGTTTGTGTGGGGCCTGTGCCGGCTGCAGCCCATGAACTGGCCGGTGCCGTTGGCCGCGGTGCTGGGAGTCGGCGGCGCGGTGGTGCTGTCCGGCATGCCGGGAATGCAGACCGGGCGGATGCGCCCCTGGGTGGTACTTTACGCAGCCTTTGTCTCGGCGCTGTTGGGCAAAGGCTTGCAGCTGGCCTTTGGCATGGGCCAGCCCTGGTGCTTTCTGGTGCTGGCAGGGGCAGTGCTGTTCTGGATTTCGGATCTGCTGATTCTGTTTTTGTATTTTTACCCTTCCAGGCACCCTGCCGTGCACGTGGCCAATCTGTTGACCTACTACTATGCCATGTTTCTGATTGCAGTCAGCCTGGCGCTCTGAGAGCGGGGGCACTCCATCCCGTTGCGGCAGCTGCCACTTCGTTGCCTTTGGCGTCACCTGATTTTCTAAAAATATTAAAACATGCAACAAAGCCGGTCAACCATTGGTTGACCGGCTTTGTGCTTGCGAAAGTAAATTGTTATCTTGATAACAAAGACGTTTTTTGCTACAATAAAAAACAATAAAATAAGCGGATAAATAAATCTTGACAAAATACTGGAGGATAAGATGCCATTTACATGTGACGTTTTTGGCGTATCGCCGCAGATGAGCGATTACTCGTATTACGATCGTAACGAGTTAGACACAAAACTTTCTAGACTTCTCCGGAGACAAACACATATTGCAATTAAAGGACCATCTAAGTGTGGAAAATCTTGGTTGCGTCAGAAATGTTTGGAGGATGCCTTAATTGTTCAATGCAGAATTGGAATGAATGCTGATGATATTTATCGTCAGTGCCTATCCTCACTCCATGTAGCATTTAATGTTCAACGTCAAACACAAAACCAAATTTCTGGAGAAATTTCGGGCAATGCTGAATTAAAAGTTCCCTTACTGGGAAACGCAAACACTGGGCTTGCTGGATCATATATGCGAAATAGCTCTATAGATACGGGAATTGATTACCAAACAAGTGTAGAAAATTTAGAGTTTATAGCACAGTCTATTAATCAATCAGGCAAAAAAATGGTGATTGAAGATTTTCACTATCTTGGAAAAGAAGCCAGACGCAAATTGTCTTATGATTTAAAAACTCTATGGGACTACGGATGTTTTGTTATTATTATTGGTGTTTGGACTCAAACTAATTTATTGACATCAATGAATCCAGATTTGACTGGACGAATTGAAGAACTCGAAGTATCTTGGTCTGATAATGATTTGGAGCGTGTAATAGAAAAAGGTTGCAATGCGTTAAATATACGGATTGACTCGAAAATTGTAGAAGATATGATTCAAGATTCTTTTGGTAATATAGGTATTTTGCAGTCGCTACTTCTTAAGTTAGTGGAAGAGCAAGCTAATATAGAAAAAACACAGACGTATTGTAGCATTATTACTGACCCGTGTTTTTATGTAAATGCCGCAAAATCCTATGCTAATCAACTAGATGGATTGTATCAACAATTTGCCAAAACATTATCTGCAGGAATTAGGCAGAGAAAGAATTCTACTGGAATATATGCCCTCGTTATGGAGGCTGTTGTAAATGCTACAGACGATGAATTGATTCATGGATTTTCTCGTAATAAGATATACGAAATAACAAACGGAAAAGAGCCTCGAATTCAAAAAGGAAATTTAAAAACTGTATTGATTAAGCTGGCGGATTTGCAAGAGGCTGGAAGCAGATTGAGCTTAGTTATATCTTATGACGAATCGATTGATGCTGTTTTTGCAGTGGATTTGCAACTGTTGTTCTATCGAAAACATCACACCATGAGATGGCCCTGGGAAGAGCTGGCAGAAGAAGCCAGAAAGCTATCGCAGTTTGAGGAGGAAACGGAAGAAGGGTGATTAAATATTGCGGCTTGAGCGCACTAAAAAAGTGAATCGTAAAATGAAATCAGGCAAAAAGAAGCATGAAACAAAATAAGGGTGCTTGCGGCGCCCGAAATGCTGCCGAACCGGTCAACCAATGGTTGGCCGGTTTTCTGTGTTTAAATGCTTTAGCACAACAAGAACCCCCAGCTCGGCTGGGGAGAGTAAAGAGACTTTAGATTCAAGTATCGAGCGAAGCGAAATATAAACAGCAATTTATCCACATAAGAAAAGCTGTGTTAGTACGCAAATGCCCGTTTACGGGTTGTGGGGCAAGTGATGCAAGTGGTAGATCTTTTCAGTACCTCTTGAGAGGCTTGCCGGTACGATGCCCTTCTAGGGCTTACTCAAGCCCCCGGCTTAGCCGGGGGTCCTGACTCGGATGTGGATATGAAGAAAAACGGCGGCTTTTCTTCGAGGCGAAGATGTTATATAGTAGAGTGTGAAACATCTAAAAAACGAAAGGGGGAACCCCCGGATGCTTTTTCTGCTCCTGGCCCTGGTGTTCAGCGCGGTGCTGGCCCTGGTGCTGAAATATCTGAACACCGGCAGCCCGTACGGAGTGTATTTGGTCAACTACATCACCTGCGCGGTGCTGGCCTTTGCCACGCTGCAGCCCAGAACACTTTATAACGGCGATGCCACCCCCTGCTGGCTGGGGGCCATCACCGGCCTTGTCTATCTGGCGTCTCTTGCGGCAAACGGCTACAGCATCCACAAAAACGGGGCGATTCTCTCCTCGGTGTTCACCCGGCTGGGGGTGCTGGTGCCGATTCTTTTGTCCGTGACGCTGTTCGGCGAGCGGCCCACCCTGCTGCAGGGGCTGGGCGTGGTGCTGGCGGTGGCGGCCGCCGTGGTGATGAACGGCCTGTCCGGCAGGCGGGAGGCGGCGGAGCAGAGGGTGTATCTGATTCCGCTGGTGCTGACCCTGCTGCTCAACGGCACCGCCGACGCCATGTCCAAGGTGTTCAATCAGCTGGGCCGCAGGCAGGACGACGGGCTGTTCATGTTCTATATCTTCCTGTTTGCCGGGCTGGCCACCCTGGTGCTGCTGCTCCGGCAGCGCCGTCCGGTCACAAAGCGGGATGTGCTGTTCGGCATTCTGGCGGGTGTGCCGAACTTCCTGTCCTCCCGGCTGCTGCTGGCGGCCCTTGGCCAGCTGCCCGCCTTTCTGGTCTACCCCTCCTACAGCGTGGGGGTGATTCTGGTGATCAGCGTGGCCAGCTTCTTTCTGTTCCGGGAGCGGCTCAACCGCCGCCAGCTGGGCGCGGCGGGCATGATTCTGGCGGCGCTGGTGCTGCTCAACCTGTGAGCGGGGGAGCGGCGCGCCGGTTTGCCATGCCGTATCGTAAAATTGCATAAAACAGAACGGGATATTTTGGCTGCTCCGGGGCAGCCGGGCCGCTTGCAATGACTGCGGCGCTGTGCTATACTAAAGTGGAACAAGTGAATAAATTCTTCGGGGCAGGGTGAAATTCCCTACCGGCGGTATAGTCCGCGACCCGCGCAAGCGGCTGATTTGGTGCGATTCCAAAACCGACAGTATAGTCTGGATGAGAGAAGAAATGGAGAGAAATCAGGACTCTGTGTGCCCCATTGCATGCAGAGCCTTTTTTTGTCCCCAACGTTCGGAGAATTTACGAGCCTTGTAAAATACCGAACCGAAAGGGGACTGTACGTTATGAAATCCATGAAAAAGACCCAGACCGTTGTACTCACCGCCATGCTGGCCGCCGTTGCCGGGGTGCTCATGTCCTTGGAGTTCCCCCTGCCGCTGATGCCGCCCTTCTACAAGATCGACTTCAGCGACGTGCCCGCCGTGCTGGCCACCTTCCTGCTGGGGCCGGTGTCCGGCCTGATGGTGGAGATCATCAAGATTCTCATCAAGCTCATCACGGTGGGCACCTCCACCATGTTCGTGGGGGAATTCGCCAACCTGCTGGGCGCGCTGCTTTTCATCCTGCCGCTGTGGGCCGTGTTCAAGCGGGGCGGCGGCAGCCGGAAGGCCTGCATTGCCGCGCTGGGCGTGAGCCTGCCCATCCGCATCGCCTTTGCCTGCTTTCTGAACGCCTGCATTACCCTGCCGCTGTATGCCAGGGCCATGGGCCTTTCGCTGGAGCAGGTTGTGCTGACCGTGGGGGCGATCAATCCCATGATTCAGAACCTGCCCCTGTTCCTGGTGCTGGCCACCGTGCCCTTCAACCTGATCAAGCTGCTGCTCAACTACATTGTGGGCTACCTGCTGTATGACCGCATTCAGGCCGCCAACGTGGTGCGCAAGCTGGAGGGGAACGCATGATTCGGAATTACAGAGACCTGACCCGCCTGGAGATGGAGCAGGTGGACAAGGAAGAGACCATTATCCTGATTCCGGTGGGCGCGCTGGAGCAGCACGGCAACCAGGCCCCGCTGGGCACCGACGACATCATCGCCGAGGCCATGGTGGAGTATCTGGGCCGGGCGCTAGAGGAGGCAGGGGAGAAGGATTTTCCCATTCTGGCCTTTCCGGTGATCCCGGTGGGCCTGAGCACCGAGCACCGCAACTTCTGCGGCTCGGTGACCCTGCGGCCGGACACCTATTACAATCTTCTGTACGACATCAGCGTGAGCCTGGCCCGGCACGGCTTCAAAAAGCTGGCCTTTCTGGTGTGCCACGGCGGCAACGCGCCCATTGTGCAGGTGCTCAGCCGGGAGCTGCGCAGTGAGCTGGGCATCTCGCCCTTCATCCTCTCCTCGGGGGCCTTCGGCCATCCGGACGTGCGGGCCACCGTGACGCCCGGCAACATCTATGACTTCCACGGCGGCGAGATGGAGACCTCCATGGTCATGGCGGTGGACCCCTCGCTGGTCAAGCTGGAAACGGCTCAGGCGGGCATTCCCACCGCCTTCGTGGGCAACCAGACCTTGAAGACCGGCGGCAGCGTGACCATCGGCTGGGTTTCCGAGGACTGGAAAACCGCCGACGGAACGCCCATCGGCATCGGCGGCGACCCGGCGGGCGCCACCGCCGAAAAGGGCCGCATCATTCTGGAGACCAGCGCAAAGGTGCTGGTGCCGGGTCTCAGAGAGATCCGGGACTGGAAAGCCTGACAGATTCCTCGATACAATCGCACAAACACGGAAGGACCGGTCAACCATCGGGTTGACCGGTCCTTCTGTATGCCGGCGAAAAAGGCGGCTTATTCCTTGGGGTAAAACATGCGAATCAGCCCCCAGAGGCCAAAGGCAATGCCTGACAGCAACAACAAGCAGCTTCGCTCGTCCACACCGAATCCGCCGATGGCGCGGCTTGCTTCCACCAGCAGAATGCCGAAGAGCAGCAGCGCAAAGCTGCGGAGCTCCTGTTTCATGGTGGGGTCCCTCCTTTCTGCAAAAATGGAAACCGGGCGGCGCATAACGCAGGAAAAGCGTCAGGCCGCGGCGTTTGCATAATCGGAAAGCACCTGAAAAACATACGCGTCCTCACAGGCATTGGGGTCGAACTGGCCGTCCTCCTGCCGGAGTGCTTCGAGCATCGCCTCCAGATCAGCCTGCAGGCGGGAAAGGGTCTGCCGGTCCTCCTCTGTGAGCGGGTCTCCGGCCAGGCAGCCGGTGGCAATGGCCTGGAAGGCGTCGCAATTCTGCTGGATGGTCTGCTGCAGCGGCAGGTTCTTTGCGCCCTCCTCGCCGTAGCCGTAGCGATTCTGCAGCAAAGGGGCGTACCAGCACAGCTTCTCAAAGTTCAAACTCGCGCCGCTCAGGGACAGTATGAGCTCTTCCTCGGATTCGCTGTCCAAGACCTGGGAAAGATTGACGGAGACTTCCTCAGCCGCGGCCAGAAAGGAGGTCATGCTGTCGGGAGGCTTTTGCGGAAACAGGACCTTTTGGGCGAGCAGTGCCGCGGCGGAACACAGCAACAGCAGCAAAAGTGCGGCGGCGACGATTCGTTTCGAATTCACGGAACCTCCTCCTTCCGGGTGCGTTTCTGAACCCAGCATAGCATGGTCCTTTTGCCGCCGTCAACCGGAGGGGCCCGTTCGCTGCCGAACGGCAGAACAAAGCCCCGGCCCACCGCTTGCACGGCTTGCCGGAGCGTTGCCTGTTAAAACGCCTGGCGGCGTGTGCCCAGGGTATGGGTGACAAACAGCCAGAGCAGAAGCGCCGCCAGAATCGAGCCGGAAAGGCAGATCTGGACCAGGGCGGCCAGATAAAGGGTGTGCTGCATACATATGCTCCTTCCGAGGAGCAGGGCGGATACGCCCTTTGCGGAATCGGACCGCTGCCCCCGGATACCAGTATAGGCGCTGCGGCGCAAAAAAGCGGTTGGCTGACCAACGCTTTTTCCGCCGGTTCAGGGGCGGTTTTCCACAGCGAAAGGCCTGCTTTGTGTAAAACTTTAGAGTGGTAGAAGAAAAAACCGCTCCGGCAATTGCAATTCCGGCGGGAATATGCTAACTTTTGATATAGGGACCCGGGAGCGGCAAACGGCATGCTCCCACGCCGTGCCGGAAACCAGAGGCTGGGCCGAAGGGGAACCTTTTGGGCGGCCCATCGCCCTGCGGCGCGGTGAGATCACCATTTGAAAGGAAGAGTTGTTGTGGCACAGAAAAAAGCGCAGTCCACCCAGAAAAAGACCGCCGAAGCCAAAGGTGCTTCGACTTCCGCAAAGAAACCCGCGGAGTCTGTGAAAGCAGCCCCCGTCAAGAGTGAACCCGTAACCAAGACCGAGCCCGCCGCCAAGGCGGAGCCTGCCAAGAAGACCGAGCCCGCCGCCAAGGCGGAGCCTGCCAAGAAGACCGAGCCCGCCGCCAAGGCGGAGCCTGCCAAGAAGGCCGAGCCCGCCGCCAAGGCGGAGCCTGCCAAGAAGACCGAGCCTGCCGCCAAGGCGGAGCCCGCCAAGAAAACCGAGCCCGCCGCCAAGGCGGAGCCTGCCAAGAAGGCCGAGCCCGCTGCCAAGGCTGAGCCCGCCGAGAAGGCCGAGCCTGCCAAAAAGGCAAAGCCTGCGGCCAAGAAGCCCGCAGCCAAAAAGACCAAGCCTGCCGCCAAGAAGGCGGTGGCAGAGGAAACCAAGCCCGCTGAGCCTGCCGCTGAGGCCGCACCCGTGGCCGAGCAGCCCGCCGCACCTGCAGCGGAGACGGTAGCCGCTGCCGAGCCGGTGGCCGAGCCTGTGGTGGAGGCGGCTCCCGCCCAGCCCCAGTACGACACCCCCCGCCGGAGCGTGGCCTTCATCGGCTCCGAGTGCCATCCCTTCGTCAAGACCGGCGGTCTGGGCGACGTGATGTATGCTCTGCCCCGCGAGCTGGTCAAGCAGAACTGCGACGTGCGGGTCATCCTGCCCCGCTATGCCTGCATCCCCCAGAAGTACCAGGACAAGATGGTCTACCGGGGCGAGTTCTACATGGACCTGGGCGAGACCGGCCGCAGCTACTACGTGGGCATCATGGAGTACATCTGGGACGGTGTGGTCTATGACTTCATCGATAACCAGGAGTTCTTCTCCGCGGGCAACCCCTACGTGGGCCTGGTGGAGGACATCCCCAAGTACTGCTTCTTCAGCAAGGCCGCGCTGGCTGCCCTGAATTACATGAACTGGATTCCCGACATCATCCACTGCCACGACTGGCAGGCAGCTCTGGTGCCGGTGTTCCAGAAGACCCTGTTCAAGGATTCCCCGGTGGGCCACGCCAAGAGCGTGCTCACCATCCATAACCTGCGGTTCCAGGGCATCTACAACATTCCCACCATCCGCTACTGGACCGGCCTGCCCGCCGAGGTGTTCAACATGGGCGCGCTGCAGCAGGCCTGGCGGGATGCCAACATGCTCAAGGGCGGCCTGGCCTACGCCGACCGCATCACCACCGTGAGCAACACCTACGCCTGGGAGATTCAGACCCCGGAATACGGCGAAAAGCTGGAGGACCATCTGCGTTACCACAGCTACAAGCTGCGGGGCATCGTGAACGGCATCGACTACGGCATGTGGAACCCGGCCACCGACCCGGCCCTGGCTGTGAACTACGACATCACCAACGTGCTGGAGCGCAAGCCTCAGAACAAGCTGGCCCTGCAGAAGGAGCTGGGTCTGGTTGAGGACGAGGGCAAGCTGGTCGTCGGCCTGATCTCCCGCCTGACCAACCAGAAGGGCCTGGATCTGGTGAACGCCATCGTGCCCCAGATCATGGACGGCAACACCCAGGTGGTGGTACTGGGCACCGGCGACAAGGAGTATGAGGACACCTTCCGTTACTACGAGAACGCCTACAAGGGCATGTTCAGCGCCTGCATCCAGTACGATGAATCCCGCGCTCACCGGATTTATGCCGGTGCGGATGTGCTGCTGGTGCCCTCCCGCTTCGAGCCCTGCGGCCTGACCCAGCTGAACGCCATGCACTACGGCACCCTGCCCATCGTGCGCGAGACCGGCGGCCTGAAGGACACCGTGGAGCCCTACAACGTGTTCAACGGCGGCGGCAACGGCTTCACCTTCGACCGCTACGACGCGGGCCTGCTGCTGGACGCCATCAACCGGGCCAAGACCGAGTACTTCACCAGCCGCTACCACTGGGATGAGGTGGTCCAGCGGGATATGGCGAAGGATGTGTCCTGGACCAATTCCGCCCGTCAGTACAAGGATTTGTACCTGGAGCTCACTCCCTGGTAATCCGAAAAACGAACAAAACAAAAGGCAGACCCTGCGGGGTCTGCCTTTTTTGCTGCACGGTGAGCAGCTGTGCCTGGATACAAAAACGCCGGGCGCAGGGCATTTGCCCGGCGTCCGGCGGATGCGGCTACTCAAAAAGCAGAGGATGCTCACCCCATATATTCCCGCATCAGGTGCAGCAGCTCAATGTCACTGCGGAAGCTTTGCCGCCCGGCGGGGGTTTCACCCCGGCCCGGCACGATGATGCGGCCCTGCAGGCTCTGGTTCTGGCGGTAGAGGATCTCGATGGTGAAATGTCCCAGCTTACGGGTTGTTACCGGTTGGGCCGGAACCAGACGCAGAGGGCTGACGCTGCCGGAGAAGCTGTTCAGCGCCTCGCTGCGCATCGGGCGGCCCAGCTCGTCGCACAACTCGTCCAGCAGGGCGGTGAGCTGAGGAAAGCTGGAAAAAGCGAAGGGCGGCACGCTGCCGCACAGCGGAATCGCCACACCGGTGAAGCTGTCCTCCTGGCGGCCGGTTACCTGAATCAGCACGCTTACCGGCCCATAGCCGCAGAAATGCCGGCCCGGCTCGTTGTTGGGGCGAATATTGCAAAAATCGTTCATAGGTCTCACACTCTTTCTCACTGGGGCTGCCAGATCCCGCTGTTGGGGAAGGGCATGTCGGTCTCCACGGTCTGCAGGGAGTGGCGCAGCGCCACCCCGCGCACCGGCTGCTGCTTGTAGCGGGCCTGGATGCGCTGGTCCACAATCTCGCAGTTTTCCCGGTCGGTGCCGATGAGCAGCACCAGGAACCGGTCCCGGCCGTGCTGGGTAAAGGCGTCGCCCCGGCGCAGGCTGTCGTGAATGGCACTGGACAGCAGCGGCGCGGCCTGGGCAATCTTCTCGGTGTCGGTCAGGGCGTGCCCCTTGGGGTCCACCAGCCAGTACAGCAGCAGGCAGGCGCTCTGGCCGGTGCGCTCGATCATGCGGCAGCACATGCGGTACACGTCGATGAAGCTGGGATAGCTGCAATAGTAGGCGCCTCGCTGGTGCTCGCTCTCCCGCAGCTGGTTGTTCAGCTCGAAGATGGTCTCGTGGCTGTCCTGATTGGCCAGGCTCAGCAGCTGGAACCGGCGGGTCAGCTCGGCGCTGGGCTTCACCACAAAGTCCTCGGTGAGGGTGCGGATGGCCTGGTCGTATACCTGCTTTGCCTCCTGGTAGCGCTCCAGATTCATTAGGCAGTCGATGCGCAGACAGAAAAACTCCTCCAGCGGGTGCATCGAGCTGGCCCGGGTGGCAATGCCAAGAAGCTGCTCCCATTCGCCCCGCTCAGGCAGCAGCTGGGTCAGCGCGTCCAGACAGGCGAAATAATCCATGCGGTATTTGGCGGCGGTGGTCACGGCCCAGTCGTCCATGGCCAGATGGGGCAGAAAATCCCCGGAATACAGCCGCTCAGCCTCCAGAAGAAGCTCCAGGCGCTGGTTCACATCGCTGGTCTGCCCGGCCTGGGTCATGCAGTCCTCAAAGCGGGCCACATCGGTGAGGATGGGCACCGAGCAGGTGAGGGTATACTGGTTGCTCTTCAGCTGCACGCCAACATCGCCGGGCAGCGTGGCCTTTTTCAGGCGGCGGCGCAGCTGGGAGATGGTCACGTTCAGGTTGTTGGCCGGGTCGCTGGTGGAATCCTCCACAAAGAAGGCGTCCATCAGGGTATTGCGGGAAACGCCCGCCGGATACCGGAACAACAAAAACTGCAGCACGCGCATGGCCTTGGTGGTGCAGCTGTCCAGCGGGAGGGGCTGGCCGTTCGCCCAAACGGAGAACTCGCCGAATAATTTAACGTAGATGGTATCCTGTGTCATTGTTATGCATCACCTTTGGCAGCCGGAGTGGCTGCGGAATATCCGAAACGGAGGGAACGCACAACAAAATAACTATTTTGTTGTTTAAAATTCCTACTTAAAAGAGGCGGATACGCTTTCAAGGGGGAGAATCATCTGAGAATCGACAAAATTCGTCATTTTCCGACGTTAGCCATTCCAGCTGATGGTTCAATGGATAACCATCGGCTTTGTTTTTCTGCGGTTCTGATTCAGATTAACCGGGTGGAAAGGGGGTGAATTACTTGAAATAAAACCGGATATGCTCTATTATTTTATATAGGTAGAAGACAAAAGCCGGTGGGGGCAACAACAAAATAGTTATTATGTGACAAGCAGCCCCAGCTGTTCGATCTGGCGGGCGTGAATACGCCCGCTTTCCATGGTGTAGATGCGGGTGGTGGCGGTGCTGGCGTGACCCAGAAGGTCGGCCAGACGCACCAGATCGCGCTGGGCGGCGTAGTAGGTGCGGGCGAACAGGTGCCGCAGATTGTGGGGGAAAACCTTTCGGGTCCCCACACCTGCCGCGCGGCACAACGCCTTCATGGCACGCCAGATGTTGCTTCGGTCCAGTGGCTGGCCGGTCCGGGTGGTGAACACCGGACCGGCCAGCTTTTTTTGCCCGGCCAGATACCGCTGCAGTGCCCGGCACAGCTTGCGGGGCAGAAAGATGGTGCGCCGCTTGCCCTTGTTATTCACCTCGGCGTAGCCCTGCTCCACCGCCTGCGCGGTAATGTATTGCAGCTCGCTCACCCGGATGCCGGTGGAGCAGATGGTCTGCAGCACCAGCGCCAGGCGCACGTTGCCCCGGCGGCGGGCCGCCTGCACCAGCCGCAGGTATTCGGCCTTGTTCAGCTCCCGGTCCTGGCGGCAGAATACCTGCCGCTGAATCCGCAGCGGCCGCAGCCGCAGCTGGGGCAGCCGGGCATGGACCAGATATCCGTTCACCGCCGCCAGCATGGAGTTCACCGTGGCCGGGGCATAGCGCTCGCTGAGCTGGGCCTTCCAGGCCAGCAGCGCGGCCTTGCTCAGCGGGCGGCCTGCCAGAAACGTTTGCAGGCTGGCCAGGTCCCGGCGGTATTTCTTTAATGTGCTCCGGCTGCGTTCCCGTTCCGTCAGCCAGTCCAGGTAAGCCTTTACCCGGCGCGGCGTGAGTGCCGTGCTTTTGCAGTTGGGCAAAATCGATCCTTCCTTTCCTTATTAATAGAGTGGTAATTCTATTGTACAATATCCCGGTTAAGGTACCCTGATTCTATCAGTAAAATGTGAATAAAAAGAACCCCCGGCAGCTTTTTTTGCGGCGCTGCCGGGGATTTTTTTGCCCTTCTTAAAAAAAGATGAAATTTTTGTGCCGGATTTTAAGCGGATTTTAAGTGCCGTGTGGGATAGTATGCTCAAAGCTTTGAGGAAGACGAGGTGAAGAGCATTTGAACATGGAAGGTTTCCATTCCGGGGCGCCGAACCTGTGCCGCGTATGCGTGGATGCATGGGCGGGCGGCGAAGTGACCGGCAGGCTCTATCACTGCTATTCCAAACAGCCGGAGCCGATCGGACGAACCAGCGACGTACTGGACAGCATCGACCGCCTGTGCGACCGGCTGAACTATCCGGCCAGGACCCAGCAGCCCAGGCACTTCGGCCCGGCAAGGCCGAAGCCGCAGACCACACAAAAGAAGGTGGAGCCGCAGATGACAAGGGATGAACTTGCCGAACAGAAAGGAAAGATGGCCACCTTTGTGGTGCATGTGATGTACCGCCAACATTCCACCTGGCAGGGCAGCGTGACCTGGGCCGAGACGGGAGAGAAAGCAAATTTCCGCAGTGCGCTGGAGCTGATCAAGCTGATGGACAGCGCGGTGGACGCAACCCTGGAAGACGAGTCACCCCCGCAGGACGAACTAAATCTTGCACGACCAAAGAATCCGGTTAGGGAGGAAACAGACTATGAAACATAAAATGTGGAGCCGTTTACTCAGCATGGCGCTGGCGGTAATGATGATCGCCAGCATCGTGCCCAACAGCGCCTTCGCCGAGGCAGGCAGCGAGCTGGCTGCCAGCAGCCAGGCAACCAGTGAGGTGCAGGTAGAGGAAGTGCCCCTGCCGGAGGATACCACCACCGAGGAGCCCGCCGCAGAAACTCCTGCCGAGGAGCCTGCTGCAGAGACTCCGGCCGAGGAGCCCGCCGGCGAGCCCGCTCCCACCGCGGAGCCTGTGGCCGAGCCCACTGCCGAGCCTGTCACCGAGAGCGAGCAGCCCAGCGCCGAGCCCACCCAGGCCCCGGCTGAGACTGCTGTGCCCAGCGAGCAGCCCAGCGCCGAGCCCACTGCAGCTCCCGAAGGCACCGAGACCCCCGAGGGCACCGCTGTGCCCACCGAGACCCCCGCGCCCAGCGAGAGCCCTGTGCCCAGCGAGACTCCTGTGCCCAGTGAGACTCCGGTTCCCACCGAGACTCCGGTTCCCACCGAGACCCCCGAGGCTACTGAGGAGCCCGTGGCGATGAATGAAGAAGCCTACGAGGCCACCGCCCAGGTGGAAAACGCGGACATCACCGTGACCGTGAAGGTGCCGGAAGGCGCGCTGCCTGTGGATGCCGAGCTGAAAGCTGACCTGATCGCGGAGGAGACTGCGGAGTTTGCGCAGGTGGAGCAGGCTCTGGCCGAAGACAATGTGGAATACGACGGCATGATCGCCTTGGACATTCGCTTTGAGGTGAACGGCGAGGAGATCGAGCCCCTGTATCCGGTGGAAGTGACCATCGACGCAAAGGCTATGTTGCCCGAGGATGCCGACCCCGAGACCGTGGCTGTGCAGCACCTGGAAGAAAACGAAAACGGCGAATTGACTGCCGTGAAGACCGTGGCGGATGCTACCGAATCCGCTGGCCATGTGGTCGTGGAAGAGACCGAGACAGAGGGAGCTACCATGGATATGGTTAGTACCTTCACGGTAGAAGGATTTTCTCCGTACGCGATAACCTACGGCTGGTGGCTAGGTGGTTGGCCTCATGATGATAGTGCCTGGGATAATATTAACCCAAGTAACAATGAAAGTGTACACTTTTATGTGAATCTGTATTCGAATATTGCGAATAGTGGCAATGGTGCTGGAGACACAGATAAAGAGAATTTTACTGAGTCGGTGTATAGTACGCGAATTTCTACGCATCCAGAAGAATTCTCCTATACAAGCCCATCAAATGGAGAATATGTTGTAATTCAAGGTGCGACAAACGGAAGCGCATTTGATGTGGATGGCGATATCAGATCGTTGAAAACTGGTTATACAGGTGCAAACGAAAAGGGCGATCCTACACCATTCAAGCTAAAAAGCTTCCCAACGGATGCTGAGGTTTTTGAAAGAATCAAATCCGATTGGAATAGATATACAAAAGGCCAGGGAATTAAAGTCGGAGATCATAAAGTTGAATCTGATGAGTTGACTACGGATAATTATACCATTCGATGGTATGTGTTTAAGCTGAATAATACTGACCATTGGCATATTGATGGTATTCTGGTTCCCAAATATGGTCAGCTAACCGTGACCAAGACCTTCGAGAATGCAAACGATGTTCTCAATGAAATTGCAAAGGATTTTGAAATTTCAGTAAGTGGTCAAAAAGGCAGTTGGGAACAGGAATATACTCTGAAACTGATACCGGAGAGCGATAGTGATCCAAACAGAGGTGTTCTGGGATATACAGGTAAAATTACGAGTGAGAATTCTACTACATACACCTGGAAGTTTGATGTTTTGGATACCACTTATACAATTAAAGAGTCAGGCGGAGATGTTGACGAGTGGATTAGCAGTGCCGAATATAAAATAACTTCTGATAGTCAAAATGCAAGCGGAGATTACCCGGAGGCTGGCGTGACAATCAACTGCGCTGTATGGGGAAATGATGAACCGGAAAAAACGCAGTGTGTGGATTTGACCAATACATATGAGCATGTGTTGACTACTCTGACCTTGACCAAAGAATTTTACGGTTTGACGGATGAAGATGTTTACTATCTGCTGTTCAATCAAAAAGGTGGCGAAAAAGAAGACGATCAGTTCGCATTTGATATTAACTACTGTTATAGTACAGAAGTAGTCAGCTCCACAACAAATCAGGAAGAATGGAATCGAATCAAAGAATTTGCGACAAAACCGAATGGAACGCCACTTAAGGACAGCGGTGGAGACTTCAAAGTCTATCCTTATGAGTTGCTCAATGAAGTGGCCACGTCTAGCGACTTGTCTCAAGCATCAAACTCGGAATTAAGAGCTGAACTTAAAAAGAATGATGCGGGCAACTGGGTTTATACACAGGTGATTGAAGTTCCCGTTTGCGGCGATGGTTGCTACTACACCGTATTCGAGCAGCATGCGGAATTGCCCGGTTATGCCAAGCAGGGCGCTAAGAGCACAAACTGGACTGTTGTAAATGACTCCACCGGTGAAAAAATCTATTCCGGTGTTGGTAAAGCGGTAAGAAAAAATAGTGAAAGTAGCGGTGATGCTGCCATTGATGAGGAGGATATGCTTGATAAGAAGGAGTTCCAGGAGCTGGAAATCAAATCTCCTACTACGGTAAGTTTCACCAACCGCTACACTGGTAATATGACGATTGAAAAAGAGGTGAAGGATGTACCTGCAGGTACTGCAGATTTGAAGGATGCCACTTACACCATTGTCATCGAACCGGCACACCCGGAGAAACTGATGGACAAGGAAGATTACGGTCCGAAGTTTGCGGGCAAGAGCTTTACCTTAATCCGGGGTTCTAAAGAAACAACAAGGACATTCGATGAACATAATCAAGCAGCAATTAAACTGAAAGCCGGTGAAACTGTAACGCTGGAAAACCTTCCGGCAATCCAGTATGAAATTACAGAAGTTAAAGAGAATATACCCCAGATCGGCGACTATGTTTTCAAGAATGAAAGTATGGTAGAGACCTATCTCGGCAACGTATCGGATGAGTTGGAGCACTGGAATCAATATGATCGTGATAAGGGTGATAAAATCACTGGCAAAACCGACTTCGCTGACGGGATTGTTGCGGTGGATGTAGACCAAAATGACACTCCTGTCTCTGAGGTTACCGTGACCAATCATTACGAAAAAGCGACTGGCACGCTGATCATCAAAAAGACCGTTACCGGTTTGGAGAATGATAGCGCAGCACTGGATGAGCTGAAAAATGAGCTGAAATTTACTGTGAGCGGCCCGGACGACTACAGTCAAGTGATTCCTGCGAATGATACTGAGAGAGTCAAATGGACTGGAACAGTTGCTACCATTAACTTGGGCGAAGTACCAGTCGGTGACTACACTGTAACCGAGAGCGGACACAATGCTGTAGAAGGTTACATTTGGCAGGAAGCAAAAAGCATAATGACTGCTACAGGCACTGTGGTGAAAGCTTTGCCTACTACACTGGAGCTGAAAAATGAGTACACTCCTGCCAACGGTGATCTGCTGATCAGCAAAACGCTCACCGGCATCAACACCACCATGGGCAATGATGTGACCTTTATTTTCGAGATCACCGGTCCCGTTGATGAGGACGGTGTAACTCCAACCTATTACCGCTATCTGAACTTCAGCAAGGATGACTTTAAGAATGGTGCAAGTGTTACCAAACAGGTCTGGCTGAAGGATGTGCCGGTTGGTACATATACTGTGACAGAGTTGAAGGCAGCCGGTTATACCTGTAATGATAAAGATACCCAGAGCGGTGTAGTCAAAAGCAGTGAGGTAACCGACGCACAGGTGAAGTTCACCAACAATCCCGTTACCAATGATCCGACCCCCGGTGACCAGGATTTTGTGGAGAACAGATTCAACTGGAACGCTGAGACGAAGCAGTGGGTTTGGGTACAGGCAGACGAGAACCAGAACGAAAAAGGCTCTAACTGACAGGAAAGGAGAGAAAGGCCATGAAAAAAAGAGTGATGAAAACCTTGATTTCCTCCCTGTTAGTGGCGCTTGTATTGGTAGGTGGTACGCTGGCCTATTTAAAGGCCAGCGACAGCCCGCTGATCAATACCTTCAAGCTGGCAAAGGTAAGCACGGAAATCTTTGAAGAGACAGGGGTTAATAAGGCCCCGCAGGTGAAAAATACCGGGGAGTCGCCGGTGTATGTTCGTGCAAAGGCTGTGATCACCGACCTGCCGGAAGGTGTTACGGTGGATATGAACGGTGCGTATAATACGGCTAACTGGGAATATGGAAACGATGGTTTCTATTATTACAAGAAAATCCTTCAGCCTTCTACCGATAGCAACCCTTCCATGACAGCGCCTCTGTTCACAATCGCTACGGATGAATCGGGTAATTCGAATGTAAAAGTTGAAACCGAAACGGATGTATTTGACACAAGCAAACCGGCAACTTTTTCCATCGAAGTTTATCAGGAAGCTGTTTTAGCGCCTGCAAATGCTCAATATAAATTGAGCGATGCAAAAGCAGCCTTTGACAAGAAGGGCTGATCCAATAACCGAAAATTCACTTTAGGAGGACCGGAATGGTCAAAACAATCTGCAATATCTTATCCACGATCATTCTGGTCGTATTGCTGGCGGCTGCCGCCGTCATCCTTGTACCCATGCTTCTTGGGTACAAGGAGATGGCGGTGCTCTCCGGCAGCATGGAACCCACCATCCCGGTGGGAAGTCTGGTATATGTGAAGCCGGTGGAGGCCAGCGAGCTGGAAGCCGGCGATGTGTGTACTTACTATCTGTCCGATGGCGAGACCTTCGTGACCCACCGGGTCATGAGCATCGATGCCGATGCCCAGACCCTGGTCACCCAGGGCGACGCCAACGAAAACGCGGACGGCGATATCCAGTTCAGCCAGGTCTATGGCCGGGCGGATTTCCATCTGCCTTATCTGGGCTTTGCCATCCAGAACATCCGTACCCCGGTGGGCATTATGTCCATCTGCGGTGTGGTGATGCTGGTGATTCTGCTGAATTTTATCCCAGCCATCATTGATGCAGCCGAGGACGAAAAGAAGCAGAAGGCACAGCAATCCGAACCGGAAAAAGCTGGAACAAATTAAAATTCAGAGCTCGAATTTTAATTGGTTTTTAAGCGAAAGCCGGTATAATCCACTCAGTAAGCAAAAGCGGCTTGCCCAGGGCCCGGTCACCAAACCGCTTTTACTTCATAACAAAGTTCTTTTTTAAAACGGCGAAATAAAAACACAAAAAAGGAGCGTAACGATTATGAAAATGAAAAACATGTTGATCGGCGGTATGTCCCTGGCACTGGTAGCCTGCATCTCCATCGGTGGTACTCTGGCTTATCTGACTGCAACCGATGGCCCGAAGACTAATACCTTCGAATTTGCAAATGGATTGACTGCTGAATTGGAAGAAAACGCAGATGCCAATTCTAATGGTAATGCGTCTTCCAATAATACGGGTATTGCCTATACCGAGCTGGTTCCTGGTGTGGATATCGACAAAGATGTAACTGCTACCTTTACTTCTGATGTTGATGCATACTTCTTTGTTAAAATCGAGCCCGTGGACAAAGAGAATGGTGTTACCTTGAATATTAAGGAGCTGTTGCTGGGAGAAGGCTGGAAGGTTTATGATGATGTTTCTGGCGCTGTAAGTGACATTATTCCGGATGATACATATGGCGAATATGTATATGAGTTCACTTACACTGGAGATGATGGCGAACCGGATGAGGTAGTGGCGAATCTGTTTGATACAGTGTTTGTAAACGGTAACGTAGAGACTGGTGCAGTTCTGGAAGACATTAAGATCTCTGTGAAAGCTATTCAGAAAGATGGTTTTGCTGACGTGAAGGCAGCTTATGGCGAGGTTGAGTACCAGGGCGCGAATGCCTAATTAAAAGGAATCAACTATTTCTAATAATCTGGAGAGTGAATCATGAACAAAAAAAATATTCTGACCGCAGCGGTTAGCCTGTCTCTGGTAGCTTGCCTGTCCATCGGCGCTACTCTGGCTTACTTCACCGATAAGACCGATGTAAAGAACAATGCGTTTACCACTGGTAATGTGGATATCACCTTGACGGATACCTCGGATAGCGATAAAGCAACTGTAGGTAAGGATGGCATTGTTTATGACAATGTTCTGCCCGGTGATAATTTGGACAAAAATGTATATGTGACCGTAGATAAGAATTCTTCTGCTGCTTACGTGGGCGTTTTCGTAAGTGTAGACTACAACGATGCTGAATCTGGTCGTCCGGATTCTTACGATGTAATGGGTCTGGTTAATGATGCGATGATGCGTCAGGGAACTATGAACAACTGGGATCAGTATTATGTCAACGTGGGCGACACTGATGGCGTTCTGTATGTTTACAATCAGGTTGTTGATCCCGATGGCACTGAGGATGTAGTTCTGGATCTGTTCAGTGATATCCAGATTCCCACCACTTGGGACAATAGCTTCGCGAGCTCTCAGTTTGCTATTAATGTTCAGGCTTTTGCTACTCAGGCTGAAAACTTCAGCGAAGGCCAGTTCATTGAAATGGTTGATGGTACTCTGACCGATGCCAACGGCAATGTAATCGAGTTCCAGGAGTTTGGCAACAAGTAATTTTGGCAGATAATATCTAACAATTAAACGAAAGGGGCGGCGGCCATGAAAGCAAAGGCGCTGAGTGCCGTAGCCACGGCACTTCTGCTGGCGGTAATGGCCGTCGCCCTTCCTTTCAGCGTACCAAAACTATTTGGCTATCAAATCTACAACGTATTGACCCAAAGTATGGAACCGGCAATGCCGGTGGGCAGCGCGATCTATGTGAAGCGCTGCGACCCCCAGGCCCTTAGGCAGGGCGAGATCATCACCTTCCGGCTCAGCGAGGCCACCGGCCTTGTGGAG
>NZ_JAPNNW010000060.1:0-227 GCF_027853465.1 Allofournierella sp. CML151
CTCATTCAGCGGATATCCAATGAACCACCGGTATGCCAGGTTCATGCTCACTTCTTCCAGAGTTCGGCGGAGCGAAGGAATCCCATAGATATGCTGGATCAGAACAATTTTGAACAGTACCACCGGGTCTACGCTTGGACGGCCGTTGTCCTCGCAGTACAGATCCTCTACAAATTCGTAGATCTTCTTGAAATCAATGGCTGCGTCGATCTTCCGCAGCAAGTGAT
>NZ_JAPNNW010000061.1:0-208 GCF_027853465.1 Allofournierella sp. CML151
CAAATCATAACCCCACGTTGAACGTGGGGTTTGCAGAACGGCCCTATAAGGGCCATTATTCCAGCAGCACCTAAAGGTGCATAATGAGCAACGCCAACCGCATTTGGCGTTGCTTTTTTACTTCTTTCTTCTACTGTCGGTCGGGATCTCCGGTGAATCATCATCAAGATCTGCTATATTTTTGAACGGGTCTTCATATTCTCTGAAA
>NZ_JAPNNW010000007.1:0-147286 GCF_027853465.1 Allofournierella sp. CML151
AGAAAAAGCGCACCGGTTACCCGATGCGCTTTTTTCTGGCTCCCCCTGTTGGGCTCGAACCAACGACCCTGCGGTTAACAGCCGCATGCTCTACCGACTGAGCTAAGGAGGATTATCTTGCCGCCCTTCCGTTCGGCGACTTAAACAATATAACATAACTCAAAAAAGAATGCAAGCCCTTTTTTCTATTTTTTTGAAAAAATATGTGCGGGCCCTTTTGCAGGGCCCGCACACAAAACCAAATCAGTTTTTCTGATTCTTTTCCTTGATCTCCTGTTCGCGGGTGAGCAGCTGATCGG
The DNA here is from genome assembly GCF_027853465.1 of Allofournierella sp. CML151. Lineage (NCBI taxonomy): Bacteria > Bacillati > Bacillota > Clostridia > Eubacteriales > Oscillospiraceae > Allofournierella > Allofournierella sp. CML151. The sequence goes on from NZ_JAPNNW010000007.1 coordinate 300, forward strand.
TAACGATATCCAGCTGTTCCAAAGCCTCGCTGCGGTTTTCCAGGGGGCTCTCTTCCAGATTCAGAGTATCCTCGCCGCGGTAGGCCAGCTTCAGCAGAATCGGGGTCAGAATGGTGCTGATGATAACCATGATGATCACGGGTCCGAACAGAGCATCCGGCATCAGGCCCACTTCCGCGCCCTTGTTGGCAACGATCAGCGCAACCTCGCCGCGGCATACCATGCCCAGGCCGATCTGGTTGCACTCACGGGTGGAAAAGCCGCACAGCTTAGCGCCTACGCCGCAGCCCAGCCACTTGGACAAAACCGCAACCACCACCAGCAGTACGCTGAAGATCACGATCTGGGCATTCATGGCGGGCAGCACCACGGTCATGCCGATGCTGGCGAAGAATACGGGAGCCAGGAACAGGTACTGCACCGGCTCAAACTTGGAAGCGATATAACCCGCCTTCTTAGTAGCACCGATCATCAGACCAGCCGCAAAGGCACCGGTAATATCAGCCACACCGAAGAAGTGTTCGGCAATCCAGGCCATCATCAGGCAGACCACGAAAGCCGCAATGGGGAAACGCCGCAGATCCTTACGGCCGGTGTGCTCGATGTACCAGTCCAGAGCCTTCAGGCCCACCACGTACACGAAGCAGCAAACCACCAGGAACAGAACGATCTTCAGCAGCACGATGGCAATGCTCTCACCGCCGCCGCCCAGGCTGGTCATGATGGTCAGGGCGATGATGCCCAGAATATCGTCGATGATGGCAGCTGCCAGAATGGTGTTGCCCACCCGGCTCTGCAGGCGGCCCATCTCACGCAGGGCCTCCACCGTGATGCTCACGGAGGTAGCGGTCAGAACAGTACCGATAAAGAAGTTCTGCAGCATATTCTCGGTGGGAGCCAGCCAGGCAGCCAGACCCGCGCCGCCGAACAGCGGTACCAGAACACCCAGCATCGCCACCAGGAAACCGGACTTGCCCGCATTCTTCAGGTCACGGATATCGGTTTCCATACCGGCAGAGAACATGATCACGATTACACCCAGCTCCGCCAGCTGCTTGATCATTTCACTGTCGCTGGGCAGCAGGCCGAACACGGCGGGACCCAGCAGCAGGCCCGCCAGCAGAGCACCTACCACCTGGGGCATCTGGAAGCGGCGGGTAATCAGGCCGCAAACCTTGGTGCTCACCAGGATCAGAGCGATCTGCCACAAAAAATCATAAGACACTTCGTTGATTCCTCCTATTTAAAACTCTCTCTTTGCAATAGGGCACCAAGGCATTATACACAAATCATTCACAAAGTGCAAGCATGGGATTTTTCACATTTTTGCTCATTGACAGGAAAAAACTTTGTCAGTTTTTTAGCAATATTTCACAAGCAAACAAGATCCCCAGTTTCCTTCCGAAATTCAAGATTATTTTGTGAATTGTGTTCACTCTCTGTGTTGTTCTTTCAAAAGTATTGCAGTTCTTACAAAATTATATCAATTTTTCCGTAAGAATGCACAGTACCGATCGTACAAAACAAAGCACAAAAAAGCCCCATATCGAACCGATACGGGGCTTGTTCAGAATGTTTTTCTTACTGGCCGTCGAATGCTCGCTGGGCAGCCAGCAGCACACCGGCGCGGCTGGCTGCAAAGTTCAAACCACCCTGCAGGTAAACGGTGTAGGGCGGGCGCATGGGACCGTCGCAGCTGAGCTCGATGCTGCTGCCGTTGGTGAAGGCGCCTGCCGCCATGATTACTTCGCTGGTGTAACCGGGCATGGCATAGGGTTCCGGCGCAGCAAAGCTGTCCACCGGGCTGCCCGCCTGAATGCCCTGGCAGAAGGCCACCATGGCCGCCGGGTCGCCGGTTTCAAAGCTGGTGATGATGTCGTTGCGGGGGTCGGTGTACTTGGGCAGCGGATTCTTCCCCAGCAGATCCAGCAGGCAGCTGGCGTAGATGCTGGTCTTGATTGCCTCGGCAGTCACGCCAGGGGCATAGTAAAGGCCCAGATACAGCTGGCGCAGGCTGTCCAGCGTGCAGCCCAGCTCCCGGCCAGTGCCGGGGGCGGTAAGCCGGTGGGCGCACTTTTCCACCAGATCGGCCCGGCCTGCCACATAACCGCCAGTGGGCGCAATGCCGCCGCCGGGGTTCTTGATCAGGCTGCCCACGATCAGATCCGCACCCACGCTGGTGGGCTCGGCGGTCTGGGTAAATTCGCCGTAGCAGTTGTCCACCATAACCACCACGTTGGGGTTGGCCTGCTTGGCGGTGCGGATTACCTTTTCAATGGTGGCCAGGTCAAAGGCAGCCCGGCTGGAATAACCACGGCTGCGCTGGATATGGCAGACGGTGGCGTTCTTCGCCTTTTCGGCAATCAGCTCATAATCCGGCATGCCGTCCTGCAGAGGAGCCTCGTCGTATTTCACGCCGTACTCCGCCAGGGTACCGCAGCCCTTGCCCGCATCGCCAATACCGATCACGCCTTCCAGGGTGTCGTAGGGACGGCCGGTGGCAGCCAGCAGGGTATCGCCTGCCCGCAGCAGGCCGAACAGCGCCACGGTCAGCGCATGGGTGCCGGACAGAAAATGAGGACGGCAGAGTGCATCCTCCGCACCCATCACCTGGGCGAACACCTGATCCAGACGGTCCCGGCCCGCATCGTCGTAGCCATAGCCGGTGCTGCCCATCATGTGGGTGGCAGCCACGCGGTTATCGGTGAAGGCCTTCAGCATCTTCACCTGGTTGTAATCGCGAATGGCGTCAATCTTCTCAAATTCCGGGCGGCACAGCTCCATAGCGCGGGCGTCCAGCTCCTGAAAACGGGGGCTCACATCAAAAAATTGCTCGATCATGTATGATAATATCCTCTTTCCTCGTATTGATAACAGGCGGCTTTTTTCAGTCCGAATCCGGCTGAGGGCTATAGCCGCTCACTTCACCCTGTTTGGTAAATCCCAGCCGCCGGTAGAATTCTTCCAGGGCAGGCAGGCACAGCAGCTCCACTAAAATTCCCTGCTCTGCCAGGCGGTTTGCCAGTCCGGCCACCAGTGCACCCGCCAGGCCCTTCTCTCGGGCATGCAGTCCGGTTTCCACACCGGCCAGATAGGCAGTTCTGTTCCAGATGGCATAAGCTCCCGCCGTGGCGGCGATCTCCCCTGTCTGATCCTGCGCCGCCCAGAGCAGCGCCCGGCCGTGGTTCACCAGCGTACAGGTCTCGCTGTAAAAGCAGTCCCGGGTCTGCTGGTCCCCGCTCAGGCTTTCGCCCCGGCAGAGGAATTCCGTTACCCGGCTTACGGCAGGCTGTTTCTCCAACAAAAAACCCGCAGGCAGCTCCCGCCGGGGCAACTGCTCACCGGCGGGCAGAACCATCCGGGAGTACCGTCTCCGCAGCTGCCAGCCCTCCGGTACTGTTCCGGCACAGCGCAGCCTGCTCACGCCCAGAAAGCCCAGAAAACCGCCCAGTTCTTCGGCATCCGCCGGACCGGCCAGAAGTGCTGTCTGCCCACGGACGCCCAGTGCAAAGGGGGTCTCCCCCTCACCGCCGGTGTAAAACTGCCAACCGGAGCCGGGCAGTGTTCCGAACACCGCCTCCGTCGCTCCCAATTGGCAGGCTATGCCGGCAGCCCGGGGATCGGCCAAAGCGGCCGCAAAACGCCGCCGGGTTTGCTCGGAATTGACCGCACAGATCACAGCGCGTTCACCAGTTCCTTGAAGTGACGGCCGCGCACCTCAAAGTTGGGGTACAAATCAAAGCTGGCAGAAGCGGGAGACAGACTGACCACATCACCGGGCTTTGCATTCTTGCGGGCCAGCTGAACCGCCTCGGCCATATCCTTGGCGTGTTCGATGACCAGGCCGCTTTCTGCAAAGCCGGGGCAGGCACGCACCGCCGCCTCAATCTTGGGGCCGGTCTGGCCCATGAGCACCAGCACCTTCACATGCTCCAGGATCTCGGGAGCCAGCGGCTCGTAGGGGATCTTCTTGTCATAGCCACCAGCGATGATGATGATCTTCTGGTCAAAGCTGCGCAGGCCCGCGATGGTGCGGGTGGGGCTGGAGGCAATGGAGTCGTTGTACCACTGCACGCCGTCCAGCAGGCGTACCGGCTCGATGCGGTGCTCCACGCCGGTAAAGCTGGAGCCAACCTTGGCCATGGCCTCCACCGGTACCCGGCCCCATACGGCAGCGCAGGCAGCCAGCAGGTTCTCGATGTTGTGTACACCACGCAGCTTGATCTCGTCCTTATGCAGAATGGGGGTCACGGTACCGTTTTCCGCCATGCAAAGCATACCGTCCTGACGCAGGAAAGCGCCGTTGTCGGTCTCCCGCAGACGGGTGAACCAGCACTGGGTGCCCTTGCAGTCCGCCTGCATACCACGGGTGATCTCATTCTCGTAACCCAGCACTGCCCGGCAGCTCTCGTCCTGCCAGAGCAGGATGTTCCGCTTGGCGTCCACATACTCCTGCATATCCTTATGGTGATCCAGATGGTTAGGGGTCACGTTGGTGACCACCGCCACCTTGGGGCTGCGGCGCATGCTGATCAGCTGAAAGCTGGAAAGCTCCACCACCGCCTCGTCCGCCGGGTCGATCTGATCCAGGATGGGCAGCAGGGCCCGGCCGATGTTGCCGCCCAGATGCACGGTACGGCCCGCCGCCTCAAACATAGCGGCGATCAGGCTGGTGGTGGTGGTCTTGCCGTCCGAACCGGTGACCGCGGTGATCTCGCAGGGGCAGTACTCGAAGAACAGCTCCATCTCACTGGTCACCAGGCTTCCCGCCGCCTTGGCCGCCTGCAAAGCAGGGGTATAATACTCGAAGCCCGGCGTGCGCATGATGATATCCTGCCCGGCCAGGCCGTTCAGGTAATCCTCGCCCAGACTCAGGGCCACGCCCAGCTGGTTCAGTGTATCGGCATACTCGCCGAAGTCCGCCAGCTGCTTTTTATCACACAGAGTCACCTGTGCTCCCATGGCGCAGAACTGCCCGATCAATGTTTTGTGGCTTACGCCGGCGCCGATGAAGGCTACCTTTTTGCCCTTGATGAATTCGGCCAGCCGCTGCTGATCCTTCTGCATATTGCAAAACCCCTTTTCCCTTGTTGGTACTTGATTCTCTTGGATTGGTGTGATCAAAAATGGTCTGTTGCTATTATAGTCACTTTTGGCCGCCCGCGCAACCAAATCCCCCGGTCTTACCGGGCATTTCGGCCATTTGGCGGCAAAATCAACCGGGAAGCGGCAAAATTTACGGTTTATTTACGGATTTTGCGTCATTTGTCCCGGTGCGGGTTTGTATTTTGCCTCATTTTTTGATAAGCTAAAGATGTATGTCTTCGGACATTTTTCTTCAACATCACCGGCCCATCCGGCCGTTTACCGAAAGGACCTTTTTCCATGAGATTCCATCGTATTCTCTGCCTGTTGCTTTGCCTGATTCTTACAGCCGGACTTCTCACCGGCTGCGGCTCCGGCGGCGCAAGCTTCACCTGGCGGGTGGATCGCGTGCCCGCCAATCTGGACCCCCAAATCGCTCAGGAAAGCCCCGAGCGCATCGCTGTGACCAATCTTTACCGGGGCCTGACCCGTATCGACGAAAACGGCGAGGCGGTGCTGGACTGTGCCGAAAGCTATACCGTGAGCGAAGACGGTCTCACGTATACCTTTACATTAAAAGACAATCTGGCTTACACCAAGCTGAAAAAGCATGAGAAGGAATATCCCCTTACCGCCGCGGACTTTGTGTTCGGCATGGAGCGGGTGTTCCGGGAAGAAACCGCCAGCCCCTACCGGGATCTGTACTCCAACCTGAAGGGCGCTGACGGTAACGGCGCTCTGGGAGTGAGCGCACCGGACGAGCGCACCGTGGTCTACCAGCTGGACACCCCTGACCCGGCGTTTCTGGAAAAGCTGGCCCAGCCGGGTGCCATGCCCTGCAACGAGGAATTTTTTGAACACAGTGCCGGCGCCTACGGCCTGAGCGCAGCCACCACATTGGCCAACGGGTATTTTTATCTGTATAACTGGAACGAAAACGGCCTGTTTTTGCGCCGCAGTGCCAGCGGCAGCCTGATCACCAGCCTGCGCATCGTGCTGGATACCACCGCACAGGCCACCCCCACACCGGAGCCTGCCTCCGGCACCTCGGTGGCCCAAAACCAGACCCCAGCCACCGGCGCCGCCGCCGTGGCCGCCGGAGATGTAACCGCCGCCATTGATGAGGCATCCGCCGCCGGAAACCTTCCCTCCATCGCCTATACCGCCACCACCTGGGCACTGGTATTCAACTGCGAGGACAAACAGTTGGCCTCGCAAAACGCGCGGCTCGCCCTGGGCGCCAGTGCCGCAGGCGTCGAACAGCTGCCCACCGGTTTTTCCACCGCAGACGGACTGATTCCGCCCGCCATTCAGGTAAACGGCTCCGGCTATCGGGATGCCGTGGGAAGTCAGATGCCCGCTGTTGGGGATGTAAAGGAACTCTGCCGGGCCGGTTTGAACGAAGCCGGGCTGCAGCAGTTCTCCGGCATCCAGGTACTGTATCCGGAGGGAGCAGACTATCAGGCCCTGATTGAACAGGTCAGCCAGCAATGGCAGAAGGACCTGGGGGCATTTTCCGCCTACTTCACTCTGAAAGCTGTGCCGCTGGATGAACTGGAAAGTACTGTTGCCAGCGGCGATTACCAGATCGCGCTTCTGCCCTTCTCTCCCTCCAGCTCAGACAGCGTGGCTTTTCTGCAGCAGTTCACGGAGGGTGCGCTCACCGGCTGGGAATCCGCTTCTTTTGACAGCCAGGTCAAGCAGCTGGCCGGTCAGCTGAATACACCTGCCGACCAGATCGCTCTGGCGGAACAGACCCTGCTGGCTGGTGGAGCGATCTCGCCCCTGTGGTACCAGGACCAGGCTCTGGTGATGGCACAGGGTGTGGACCATGTGGTGTTCGATCCCTTCGGCCCTGTGCTTGATCTCACCTGGGCAAGATATACGGGCGGTTAAATTAATCTTTATTTTTCCGTTTCGTACACCCGGCAAGCCTGTTTTGGGCTGCGCCGGGTGTTCTGTTTTCCAAGTTGTCGCGGGGGCTTTCTCCGCATATCTGATTTTAATGTTCCATAACCAAGAGGAGGACCCGCTATGCACTGCCCCCACTGCCAACATTCCGCCGACGTGAACCGCCGTCTGGCCCGCATCAGCGGCCAGTTGAACGGCATCCGGGAAATGGTGAACGAAGGACGCCCCTGCGGCGATCTTTTGACCCAGCTCTCCAGTGTAAACAGTGCCATCACCCAGGTGGCAAAGCTGATCCTCACCGAACACCTGGAGCACTGCGTTCGCAGCGGCGAGGACACGGATGAGGTAATCGCCCAATTGCAAACTGCCATCGATCAGTTCGCCAAACTGAAATAACGCATACACACGAAAAAAGCAACGCCCCGACCTTGAAAAGCCGGGGCGTTGCTTTACTTTTTGTATAAAAGCAGCTGCTTATTTCACATTGTAGCGCTTCAGCAGAGCATCGATCTTGCTGTGAGGATCGATGATATCGCCAATGCTCATATCGTGGTTGATGGCGTCGATGAAATGAGCGATGTACTTGGACACATCCACCTCATGGAACCACTCACGGCTGAGCAGCTCAGGGGTGCGGTAGGTCAGGTTGGTGCCGAACACGCCGGAGATGATACCCTCCTGGTAGGCCTTATCGAACTCGGCCAGACCATTGGTGTAGATGGCGTAGGTGGCGTAGCAGAAGATGCGCTTGGCACCGCGCTTCTTCAGCTCGTAGCCGATGTCCAGCATGCTCTCGCCGGAGGAGATGATATCGTCGGCGATGAATACGTCCTTGCCTTCCACGCTCTCGCCCAAGTACTCGTGCGCCACGATGGGGTTGCGGCCGTTCACGATGCGGGAGTAGTCGCGGCGCTTGTAGAACATGCCCAGGTTTACAGCCAGCACGCTGGAGTAGTACATATTCCGGTTGATGGCACCCTCGTCGGGACTGATGACCATGAAGTTGTCACGAGTGGGCTTGAAGTCCTCGATGCACTTGAACATGGTCTTCAGCACCTGATAGGTGGGCATCACGTTGTCCATGCCCATCAGGGGCACCGCATTGGAAACGCGGGGGTCATGAGCGTCAAAGGTGATGATGTTCTCAACGCCCATGCTGTGCAGCTCCTGCAGCGCGTAAGCGCAGTCCAGGCTTTCCCGGTAGGAGCGGCGATGCTGACGGCTGCCGTAGAGCAGAGGCATGATGACGGTGATGCGGCGTGCCTTGCCGGAAGCAGCCTGGATCAGGCGCTTCAGATCCTGGTAGTGATCGTCCGGGCTCATGCAGTTCTCGTTGCCGAACATCTTGTACTTGCAGCTGTAGTTGCCCACATCCACCACAAAGTATAAGTCGTCGCCGCGAACGCTCTGGCGGATCACGCCTTTGCCGTCGCCGGAAGAAAAGCGGGGGCATTCGCTGGGGATGATGAAGGTCTCGCGGTCCACGCCCTTTTCACGGGCCCAAGCCACCAGATGGCGATCGATCAGGGCGGTCAACTCCTGTGCGCCGGGAGTGGCGATCAGACCGAGTTCAGCAACGCCGTTGCTTGCCATGTGGATCTCTGTACCGTTGGATTGATACATCATTAAACGCTCCTTACGTTGTTAAATGGTTGTTTTGCCCGTTTGGGGCAGACATCGTTCAATTTAATATTAACATAAAATTTACTTTTATGCTCGGCAATTCTATTCTTTTCGTCATTTTCTGCGGCTTGCCCGGCCCGCTGTTCTTCCATGCGTCAAAATTGGGCGTTTTGCCCAATTTTTCTGCGCAAAATCTCCGACTTTAACCGGCTGAAGGGTGCTTTTTGTCCGGTTTTCGCTTGTTATTTCCCTATCAAAATAACCAAACTTTTTCTCCCATCCTCGGTATTGTGCCCAATTTTTTCATTTTGCACATACAAAACGCCCGCCTTCGCCGGAAGAGCTTCGTACAAGGCGGGCAATTTCAATCAGATAAACGGGTTGTAATAGCGGTTGCCGTCCCAGAAGGTGAAAATCAGCGAGCCAATGGCAATCACTGCACCAAGAATCAGCACCACCCGGTCCCGGGTGGCGAAGGGCCGCTTTGCGTACCAGGTACGGCGCTTGTTCTTGCCGAAGCCGCGCAGCTCCATGGCATTGGATATGACCTCGATGCGGTTCAGGCTGCCCAGAATCAGCGGCAGCAGAATGTTTGCGCTGCCCTTAAGCCGGTCCATCAGCTTATCCTTGCCGGAAATATCCACACCACGAGCCTGCTGGGCCTGGTTGATGTTGTGATAATCCCGCTGCACATCCGGAATGTAGCGCAGCGCCAGGGCTACCGCGTAGCCAATGCGGTAGCTCACACCGATGCTGGCCAGGCTGGCCGCAAACTCGCTGGGATCGGTGCACAGGATGAACACCAGGGCCAGCGGAATGACCACAACAACCTTCAGCGTTATATTCAGATGATAGAACAGCTGCTGTACCGTGATGGTATAGGGCCCGATCAGCTGCACGAGCAGGGTGCGGCTCTGATAAATCTCCACGCCGTACTCCGGCTTGAACAGGTACACGAACAGGTTATTCAGCAAAAGGAAGACAAACGCCATCCACAAAATGAGCTTTACATCCCGGTAGTGCACCCGACTGATCTTGAAGATGGCCAGGCTCATCACCAGAAAAACCACCAGCACCCGGGTATCGTAGGTAACCATGGTGGCCACACTGAACAGCAGGAATACAATCAGCTTGGTGGTGCCGGTAAGCTTATGCACCACGCTGCCCCGGGGCAGATAGGAAAGGATCAAACTGTTTGCCACTTGTCGCGTACCTCCCGGTCGTAGTCGATAAAATGCTGTACAAAGGCCTCCGGCGGCTGAATGCCGCATTTCTGGGCCAGGGTAAAGAGACTGGTCTCCTTCAAAGCCGCCTGCTCCACCAGAGTGCTGTCGCACAGAAGCTCTGCAGGAGTCAGGTCGCCGATCATCCGGCTTTGGTTAAATACCAGAGCGCGGCTGGTGTATTCCAGCATCAGATGCATATCATGGGTAACCATGATCACCGTGTAGCCCTTTTGGTTCAGGCTGCGCAGGAATTCCATGATCTCAGTGTAATGGCGGAAATCCTGACCGGCGGTGGGCTCGTCCAGAATCAGCACCTTGGGCTGCATCACCAGCACACTGGCAATGGTCACCCGCTTCTTCTGGCCAAAGGACAGCGCAGACACCGGCCATTTCCGGAAGGGATACAGCCCGCAGATGGTGAGCGCCTCGTTCACCCGGCGCTCCACCTCGTCCTCCGGCAGCTTCGCGGTGCGCAGGCCCAGCGCCACCTCGTCAAAAATCAGGCTCTGGCTGATCATCTGGTTGGGGTTCTGCATCACATAGCCGATGTGAGCGGCCCGCTCCTTGATGGTATCTCCCTCCAGGTTCCGGCCATTCAGCCACACACTGCCGCTGCGGGGTGTTTCAAAGCCGCAGATCAGCTTGGCCAGGGTGCTTTTGCCCGCGCCGTTCCGGCCCACAATGCTCACCATGTCGCCCTCATTCAGCGTGAAGCTCACATCCCGCAGGTTGGTCACGCCCTCGCTGTAACCAAAGCACAGATCTTTGACCTCCAGCAGCGGAGCCGCCGCAGGAGCCTGCGGCCGGGCCACCGTCTGCTGGTACCAGGTGCGAACCGCTGCCTTGTCCTGTTCGGTGAGGCACAGCGTATCCACGTGAGCGGGCTTTTTCTCTGCTTCCAGCGATACGCCCGCATACTTCAGAGCCGTGATATACAGAGGTTCCCGGATGCCGTTTTCCGCCAGCTGATTCCCAGCCAGCAGGGCCTCAGGGGTGGTATCCGCCAGAATACGGCCTTCCCCCATGAGTACAATTCGGTCCACACTGCGCCAGAGCACGTCCTCCAGCCGGTGTTCGATGATGATCACCGTAGCCCCTGTCTTCTGCTGCACCTGGTCGATCAGCTTAATGGTCTGCTTGCCGGCGGCCGGGTCCAGGTTGGCCAGCGGCTCGTCAAACAGCAGGACCTTTACGTCATCCACCATTACACCGGCCAAACTCACCCGCTGCTTCTGCCCGCCGCTCAAAGCATGCGGTTCCTGCTCCAGCAGATTTTCCACATCCACCAGGCGGGCCACTCGCTCCACGGTCTGTTTCATCTCCGGCTGAGCAACACACTGGTTTTCCAGCGCAAAGGCAATGTCCTCGCCCACGGTCAGGCCAATAAACTGGCCATCCGGGTCCTGCAGAACGGTGCCCACATGCTTGGAAAGCTCAAAGATGCTGGCATTGGGCGCATCCACTCCGTCCACCGTCAGGCTGCCGGTGCAGCGGCCCGGATAGCTGAAAGGGATCAATCCATTGATGCAGCTGGCAATAGTGCTCTTGCCGCTGCCGGACGGGCCTGCAATCAGCACCCGTTCTCCCGGCTGAATGGCCAGATCGATGTTATACAATGTGGGCTCTGCCTGGGCGTCGTACTGGAAGCCAAAATTCTTGAATTCAATGATGGGCTGTGCCACGGCGGTTCCTCCGTTTTTGTAGCTCTTCCCGCGCGCCGGAAGATGGGGCGGCGGTATTGCAGGGAAAACACATTCCCTGTTTGGAAATATCTGCCCGCCGTTCAATGCGGGCTATTCATAGAAAAAGCGGGGCTTTCGGCGTACTTTGCCGGAAGGCCCCGCTTTTGCTCGGGATCAAGGCCAACCAGGCCGGTGGATTACTCCTTGTTCAGGGAGCCCTTCTTGGCGCGGGTCTTGGCGTAAGCAACCAGCAGGATAGTGCCCACCACACCGGTGGTGATGGCGTTCACGATACCGGCGGTCAGGCCCTGAGCAAACAGCTTCTCAAGAGGCTCATTGTAAATCACAATGTCCAGAACGGGAGCTACCAGACCCCAGCAGATCACATGGGCGATCAGCTGAGAAACATTGAACAGGATGATCTGCTTTTTGCCGAACTCGCCGCTCTCCAGATCCAGCTTGCCCAGGAACAGGCCGGTCAGCAGACCGAACACGCCGGAAGCGATGATCCAGCTCCACCAGGGGCCGTAAGCGGTGAAGTCCACCAAAGCATGGCCGATCAGACCGATTACCAGGCCGGCGATGGGTCCGAACAGACCGGCAAACACAGCCTGGATAGCATACTGCAGGCTTACATAGGTGTTGGGTACCGGGGTGGGAATAGAGATCTTACCCAGCACAAAGAACAGAGCTGCGCCAATACCGATGGCGACAACGGTTTTTACAGACATTTTTTTCATGACGATTCCCTCACTTTTTCTTGTATGAATCACGGACCGGAAGCACGCAAGAACTCTCTAAATTCCGGCCCGGACGGACCTTATTCGTAGATCATACGGGGTGCCTTGCGCACACTGATGCGCCAGGAGGTACCGGTGCCAATGTTATAGGCCCGGGCAAAGCTGCCCTGGTTGATGGCTACAGCCAGGTTGTCCAGACTGTTCACATACAGCAGAGGCTCACCCACATACACATCCGCGAAGCTCTTGGCGTATACCATAATGTTTTTGTACAGCACCCGGGTGTCGTTGCTGATGGTAATCTCCACCCGCTGGCCGTGTTCGATGTTCAATGCCGCGAACAGGGTGCGGGGAATGTTGGTCCACAGACTGCCGAACCGTACGTCCAGCACGTCAATGGTACCGCTCACCACATCACCATCCAGCACAGCATCCACCACCGGAAGCTCCACAATGCTGGCCGGATCAATGGCCGGGCCTACTTCTTCCCAGCCAATCACGCCGGAAGCCAGGCGCGCGCCGGTGAAGGCATAGATGTCACGGCCATGGAAGGTGTAGCTCTCGCCGGAATTGGGCAGGCGATTGACCGTCTCGTCGATCACACGGGCCTCTACGATACCGCTCATCCGCTTGATGTGGGTCAGGGTACCGTTGTCCGGTGTGACAATGTAATGACCGCCGCTGGTCTTTGCCACAATGCTGCGCCGGTCGCTTCCCACACCCGGGTCCACAACGCTCACGAACACGCTGCCCTCAGGCCAGTATTGCACCGTCTGGATCAGGCGGTAGCTGGCTTCCCAGATATCATACTGGGGAATGTCATGGGTCAGATCGTACACGCGCAGGCTGTCGCACACGCCCTCGGCCACACCGTACATGGCGCTCACCGCGCCGTCTGCCAGGCCGAAGTCGGATTGCAGGATCAAGGGTTTCATGGGTCAATTCGCTCCTTTGCCAATGGGATCGCCCTGCACGGCGCGCACCATTCCGGCCGCACCCCTCGGGCGGGAAAAACAACAACTTTTATTATAGGCATCCCGGGGCGTTCCGTCAATATTTTCGGGGGCTTCTTTGCTGTGAAATTCAGGTTGGACTGCCGGATTTTCCAGCTGCATTCCAATTCCCTGAAACAGCAAAAAATCCCTGCCCGTTACAGGGCAGGGATCGCAGGCTTTGATTAAACCAGCTCGATGATCGCCATCTCGGCAGCATCGCCGCGGCGGGCGCCGATCTTGATGATGCGGGTGTAGCCGCCGTTGCGGTCGGCGTACTTGGGGCCGTACTCATCGATGACTTTCTTGGCAACGGTCTCCTTGGTAATGTAGGAGAAGACCTGACGCTTGGAATGCAGATCTTCCTTCTTACCCAGGGTTACCATCTTCTCCGCCATGGAACGAACTTCCTTGGCGCGGGTAACGGTGGTCTCGATTTTGCCGTTTTCAAACAGGTAGGTGACCATAGCGCGCAGCATAGCGTTGCGGTGATCGCTGGTCCGGCCGAGTTTTCTGGTACCGGGCATCCCGTTTCACTCCTTTGCAGTAATTACTCGTCGTCTTTGGTAAGTGTGAAGCCCAGGGAGTCCAGCTTTGCCATGACTTCTTCCAGGCTTTTGCGGCCGAGGTTCCGAACTTTCATCATTTCGTCCTCGGACTTGTTGATCAAGTCTTCCACGGTGTTGATGCCGGCACGCTTCAGACAGTTGAAGGAACGCACGCTCAGATCCAGCTCTTCGATGGTCATCTCCAGAGCCTTCTCCTTGCCCTTATCGTCCTTCTCCACCATGATCTCAGCGCCCATGGCCTCTTCCGACAGGTTGACAAACAGGTTCAGGTGCTCGGTCAGCACGCGGGCCGCCAGGCTAACAGCCTCTTTGGCGTTGATGGTGCCGTCGGTCCAAACTTCCAGAGTCAGCTTGTCGTAGTCGGTGATCTGGCCAACGCGGGTGTTTTCCACCGTGTAGTTGACTTTCAGAACGGGGGTGTAGATGCTGTCGATGGGCAGAACATTCAGGTCGTTCTTTTCCAGCACAGCCTGCTTGTTACGCTCTGCCGGCACATAGCCGCGGCCCTTGTCGAAGGTCAGCTCCATCACGAGCTTGCCGTTCTCTTCCAGGGTGGCGATGTGCCATTCGGGGTTGAGCACCTCGATCTCATCGCTGGGCTTGATGCTGCCAGCAGTAACCTCCCCCTCACCGGACGCTTCGATGCGCACGGTGACAGGTCCGTCGGCGTAGAGCTTGGCGGCGATGCCCTTCAGGTTCAGTACAATCTCGGTCACGTCTTCTTTCACGCCGGGAATGGTGCTGAACTCGTGGACTACGCCATCGATCTTTACGCTGGTGACGGCAACGCCGGGAAGCGACGAAAGCAGGACACGCCGTAAGCTATTGCCCAAGGTGGTACCAAAACCGCGCTCCAGAGGCTCAACGACGAACTTGCCGTAGCGGCCGTCCGGAGACAGGCTGGTGGTATCGATTCTGGGGCGTTCAATCTCCATCATAGTAAAACCCTCCTTGGTGGGCCGGCCAAAGCACGTTTGGCCGGCCTTTGTTGTTCGCTTTCCCTATGCGCTGAGCTTATTACTTGGAGTACAACTCAACGATCAGGTGTTCCTCAACCGGCAGGTCGATATCCTCGCGAACGGGCAGCTTGGTAACAGTGCCCTTCAGAGAGTTCTTCTCACGATCCAGCCACTGGGGCAGGGCAACCACGGGGGCGTCCTCACCGGTCAGCTTGCTGAACTTCACGGAAGAGCGGCTGGCGGAGGCAACCTCAACCACGTCGCCAGCCTTCACCAGGTAAGAAGGAATGTTAACCTTCTTGCCGTTCACGGTGAAGTGAGCGTGGCTCACCAGCTGACGAGCCTCACGACGGGTAGCGGCGAAGCCCAGGCGGTAAACCACGTTGTCCAAGCGGCGCTCCACCAGGATCAGCAGGTTCTCACCGGTCTTGCCGGGCATACGGCTGGCCTTCTCGTAGTAGGAACGGAACTGACGCTCCATGATGCCGTAGACGAACTTGACCTTCTGCTTTTCGGCCAACTGAAGAGCGTACTCACTCTTCTTCTTTCTCATCTGGCCGCCAGGATTGCGATTGGTGTTCTTCTTCGCATAACCCATAACAGCAGGAGAAATGCCCAGAGCGCGGCAGCGCTTTGCGATAGGCTGCATATTCTTAGCCATAACTGTAGTTTCTCCTTTCGATCAAATGCGGCGGCGCTTCGGGGGACGGCAGCCGTTGTGGGGGATGGGGGTAACGTCTTTGATCATGTTGACTTCCAGACCGGTGGCCTGCAGGGCACGGATGGCAGCCTCACGGCCAGCGCCGGGGCCCTTCACGTACACTTCAACAGTCTTCATGCCATGCTCCATAGCGGCCTTCGCTGCGGTCTCGGCAGCGGACTGGGCAGCAAACGGAGTGCTCTTACGGGAACCGCGGAAGTTCAGACCGCCAGAGCTGGCCCAAGAAACGGTGTTGCCCTGAGTATCCGTAATGGTAACAATGGTATTGTTAAAGGTACTCTGGATGTGAGCAGCGCCGCGCTCAATGTTCTTGCGCTCGCGCCGCTTGGTGCGGACGGCGCCCTTTTTAGCAGCAGCTTTGATTGCCATTTCTCTTGCTCCTCCTTACTTCTTCTTGTTCGCCACAGTGCGCTTGGGACCTTTGCGGGTACGGGCATTGGTCTTGGTGCGCTGACCATGAACGGGCAGGCCCTTACGATGGCGGACACCGCGGTAGCACTGGACTTCCACCAGACGCTTGATGTCCAGCGCAACGTTACGGCGCAGGTCACCTTCCACGATGATGTTGTTCTTGTCCAGATACTCACGGATCAGGCCCTCTTCCTCAGCGGTCAGGTCCTTAACGCGGGTGTCGGGATTGATACCGGTACCAGCCAGGATCTGCTTAGCAGTGCTGGGACCAATGCCATAGATATAAGTCAGGCCTACTTCAACGCGCTTCTCGCGGGGCAGGTCAACGCCGGCAATACGTGCCATAGTTTAAAAACCTCCTAAATTAACATCCCATGTCCATGTCGGGGGCTGCGCCGGGAATCTACGCACTTGCCCCCCTAGCGTTTTGGGCTTTAAATCAGCCCTGGCGCTGCTTGTGCTTGGGGTTTTCGCAGATGACCATCACGCGGCCTTTGCGCTTGATGACCTTGCATTTTTCGCAGATGGGTTTCACGGAAGGTTTAACCTTCATGATGATGAACCTCCTTTTGACTCAAGGACGCTCTTACTTGGAGCGCCAGGTGATGCGGCCCTTGGTAAGATCATAGGGCGACATTTCCAGTGTTACTTTATCGCCGGGCAGGATGCGGATGAAGTTGGTCCGCAGTTTGCCGGAGATGTGTGCCAGCAACCGATGGCCGTTTGCCAGCTCCACCCGGAAGGTGGCATTGGGCAGGGCCTCTACGACCGTGCCCTCAACTTCGATTACGTCTTCTTTAGACAAGCTCTTCCCTCCTCGTGAGTTTACATGGGGTGATCAGCGTCATAGGCGCGGATCGCCTCACTGAGCTGTGTGTCGTCTGCGAGAATCTCTTCCCGCAGGACGGTGGCGGTGGGGGCCACATGCCTTATCTTTTTGGCCTTCGGCCGGCTTACTTTGCGCAGACTGCCGTCTGCGAGAGAAAGCATCTGGCCTTCCACGGCCATTACCGCAAAGGTGCGGGTCTTGTCGCGCCCGGCAAGGGATCGAACGAGCTGACCTTTTACAAAGTCCATCCCGGTCCCTCCCAGTCCTTTGTCAAGACGACCGGCCCTGCGGAGGTAATGGCGATCGAGTGCTCAAAATGGGCAGAAAGACCGCCGTCCGCCGTTTTTACCGTCCAACCATCGGATTGTGTTGCCACTGAATAGTGTTTTTGGTTGACCATGGGCTCAATGGCCAGGGTCATGCCGCTGACCAGCCGGGGGCCGCGCCCGGGTTTGCCGTAGTTCGGCACCTCGGGGTCCTCGTGGAGCTCTTTGCCCACGCCGTGGCCCACAAAGCTGCGCACCACCGAAAACCCATGTTCCTCAACATAGGTCTGCACGGCGTTGCTGATGTCGCCGATGCGGGCGCCGCACACCGCGGCACGAATGCCCCTGTGCAGCGACTCGCGGGTCACATCCAGCAACCGCTGGGCTTCCAGGTCCAGCTTGCCGCACCCGAAGGTGCAGGCATTGTCGCCGTTGAAGCCGCCCCAGGCAGCGCCTGTGTCGATGCTGACAATATCGCCGGGCCGGATCACCTTCTTTTTGGAAGGGATACCGTGGATCACTTCGTCGTTGACGCTGATGCACGCGGTGCCCGGGAAGCCGTAAAGGCCTTTGAAGTTGGGTTTTGCACCCTGCTTCACGATATAGTCGTAAATAATCTTGTCAATGTCGGCGGTAGTAATACCAGCCTCGATCGACTCGCCCCCGAGCCGGAGGGCGGCGGCGCTGATTTCACAGGCTCGCCGCATGACCTCCAACTCTTTGGCATTTTTGATCTGGATCACGATGCTCACGCCTCCAGTGCTTTCAGCAGCAGTTCGCTGGTGTCGGCAATGCTTTCATGACCTTCTACCACCACCAGCTTGCCGCGTTCACGGTAGAACGCGATCAGCGGCTCGGTGAGCTCGTGATAGGCCTTCAGGCGGCCCTTCACGGTTTCGGGAGCATCGTCCTTGCGGATGATCAGCGCGCCGCCGCAGCGATCGCACCGGTCAGGCTCCCGGCTGGGCTTGTTTTCCACGTGGTAGGACGCACCGCAGGCCGAGCATACGCGGCGGCCGGCGAGGCGATGAATGATGATCTCGTCCGCCACTTCCAGGTCAACCACCTTGTCGATGACCACGCCCATCTGCTCCAGTGCCTCAGCCTGGGCCACCGTGCGGGGCACGCCGTCCAGGATGAAACCATTGGCGCAGTCCGGCTCAGCCAGACGTTCCTTGATGATGCCAATGATGACGGAATCAGGGACAAGCGCGCCTTTGTCGATAAACTCCTGAGCCTTCAGCCCCATCTCGGTGCCGTTTTTGACAGCAGCACGCAGGATGTTGCCGGTGCTCACAGCGGGGATCTTCAGCTTGTCGCAGATTACCTCCGCCTGAGTGCCTTTACCTGCACCGGGAGCGCCTAACAGGATGATATTCATACCGGGTTGTCCCCTTTCTCATGGGTCATTGAAATTTTCATTACTCTAAGAAGCCCTTGTGATGGCGCATCAGCATGTAGCTTTCCATGCTGCGGCCGGTATCCAGAGCCACGCCCACAACGATCAGCAGGCTGGTACCGCCCAGTTGGATGTTCATGCCGGCAACGTTGCCCAGGATGATGGGCATGACGGCGATGATACCCAGGAAGATCGCACCTACGAAGGTAATCTTGGACAGGCACTTGGTGATGAAGTCGCTGGTGGGTTTGCCCGGGCGGATGCCGGGGATGGCACCGTTGTTCTTGCGCAGGTTGTTGGCAATCTCAACGGGGTTGTACTGAATGGCCACATAGAAGTAGTTAAAGGCCAGGATCAGCAGCAGGTACAGCACCGCGTACAGCAGGCTGTTGTAGTTGAACACGCTGAAGAAGCCTTGCCAGATGGGGCTGTCCGTCTGGATAAAGCTGGCGATGGTGCCGGGGATGCTCAGCAGGGCGCTGGCGAAGATGATGGGCATAACGCCGCTCATGTTCACCTTCAGGGGGATGTGGCTGGACTGACCGCCATACATCTTACGGCCCACAACACGCTTTGCATACTGCACCGGGATGCGGCGCTCGGAGTTGGTCAGGATGACCACGAACACGATAGCCGCCAGAGCCAGGATCACGATCACCGGGATCAGGATAAAGTACTTGATCTCGCCGTTCATGGCGTTGGTGATCATGGTGCGGGCAGTGGTGATCACGTTGCCCCAGCGGGATACGATACCCGCGAAGATCAGCAGCGAGATGCCGTTGCCAATGCCCTTAAAGTCGATCTGCTCGCCCATCCAGGTGAGCAGCTGCGCACCGCCGGTGAAGCTGAACACGATAACCACAGCGGAGAAGATGCTCTCCCAGCCAGTGGTGTAGGCCAGCACGCCGGTGTAGCTGCGCAGAACCAGATAGTAGCCCACGCTCATCACCAGCGCGATGCCGGCGCCGGTGTAGCGGGTGATGCGGGTCAGCTTGCGCCGGCCCTCTTCGCCTTCTTTGCTCAGCCGCTCCAGAGCCGGGATGGCTACAGTCAGCAGCTGAATAATGATCGAGGCATTGATATAAGGAGTAACGCCCAACGCGAAAATCGCGCACTGCGACAAAGCGCCACCGCTCATCATGTTCAGGTAGTCCAGCATATTGCCGGTACCGCCCGCGAACAGCTGCAGCGCCTCCGGATTGATGTACGGCACAGTGATGACGCAGCCAATCCGGAAGATCACGATCACCAGCAGGGTGAACAGAAGCTTTTTGCGCAGCTCAGGGATCTTCCACGCATTCCGGAACGTATCAAACACCTTAGATCACCTCGGCCTTTCCGCCTGCCTTTTCGATCTTCTCTTTAGCAGAAGCAGTGAAGGCGGCGGCCTGAACGGTCAGAGCCTTGGTCAGCTCGCCGTTGCCCAGGACCTTGATGCCGTCCAGAGACTTTTTGATGATACCAGCCTCTACCAGAGCCTTGGTATCCACTACGCTGCCGGCCTCGAACTTCGCTTCCAGGTCGCTGATCTTGACGTTGGCGTACTTGGTGGCAAAGATGTTGTTGAAACCGCGCTTGGGCAGACGACGCTGCAGGGGCATCTGGCCGCCTTCGAAACCGGCCTTCTTGACGCCGGAGCGAGCTTTCTGACCCTTATGGCCGTAGCCAGCGGTCTTGCCGTTGCCGCTGCCGTGGCCGCGGCCCTTCCGCTTTGCAGCGGTGTTGGAGCCCTGAGCGGGCTGTAATTCATGAAGCTTCAATTGCTTGCACCTCCTTGCTGTTACGCTTTGGTCACCGCTACCATGTGGCTGATCTTGGCGATCTTGCCGTTGGTCTGGGCGTTGTCGGGCTGAACGGTCACGTCGCCGATCTTCTTCAGACCCAGGCTCAGAGCGGTAGCGATCTGCTTCTCGCTGCGGCCGGACAGGCTGCGAACCAGCTTGACGGTAACAGTAGCAGCAGCGGCAGCCTTCTTGGAGGCAGCCTTCTTAGCGGGAGCCTTTTCACCCTCAGCCTTCTTGGCAGCGGGCTTCTTGGCGGTGGTGGTCTTCTTAGCCGCAGTCTTCTTGGCTGCAGGCTTCTTCTCAGCAGCCTCGGTGGCTACTACCTTCTTCTCGGTCTCTGCCATGGTTGACTGCCTCCTTAACCTAAGATTTCCTTCACGGTCTTACCGCGCTTGGCAGCAACTTCCTCAGCGCTTACCAGACGGCACAGGCCTTCGAAAGTGGCGGTAACCACGTTGCAGGGGTTGTTGGAACGCAGGCACTTGGTACGGATGTCCTTAATGCCGGCAACTTCCAGAACCGCACGCACGGGGCCGCCGGCGATAACACCGGTACCGGGAGCGGCGGGACGCATCAGGATGCGGCCAGCGCCGAACTCGCCCACGATCTCGTGAGGAATGGTGGTGCCCTTCAGGGCGATGGTGTGCATGTTCTTCTTAGCGTCCTCGATGCCCTTGCGGATCGCCTCGGGAACCTCGCCAGCCTTACCCAGGCCAAAACCGATGGTGCCCTTGCCGTCGCCAACGACTACCAGAGCGCTGAACTTGAAGATACGGCCGCCCTTAACGGTTTTGGATACGCGGTTGATCGCAACAACCTTTTCCAGCATTTCACTGCCGGTCTCGTTATTTCTCTGCATGTGTATCCTCCTTACAGCTCCAGGCCGCCCTCGCGAGCGCCCTCAGCCAAAGCTTTTACGCGGCCGTGATATACAAAGCCACCGCGGTCGAATACTACGACCTTGATGCCCTTCTCCAGAGCCTTCTCGGCGATCATCTTGCCAACCTTGTTAGCAGCCTCGATGTTGCCGCCGAAGCCCTCAAAACCCTTCTCCATAGTGGAAGCGCTGCACAGGGTCACGCCGGCAACGTCATCAATGATCTGGGCATAGATGTGCTTGGAGGAGCGGAATACATCCAGACGGGGGCGCTCAGCGGTGCCGCTGATCTTACCGCGCACGCGGCGGTGACGACGAAGACGAGCTTCGTTCTTGTCAGGCTTATTAACCATTGTCTTTCACTCCTTACCTTATTTGCCTTTGCCGGCCTTGCCCTCTTTGCGGATGATGTGCTCACCAGCATAGCGGATGCCCTTGCCCTTGTAGGGTTCGGGAGGACGTTTCTCGCGGACTTCCGCCGCGAACTGGCCGACCTTCTGTTTGTCGATGCCCTTGATGATGATGGTGTTAGCATCGGGAGCTTCGATCTTGATGTCGTCGGTCTCATCGACGATCACCTGGTGGGAGAAGCCCAGGTTCATGACCAGGCTCTTGCCCTGCTTGGCTACACGGTAGCCAACGCCCTGAACCTCCAGCTTCTTCTCAAAGCCGTTCACAACACCTTCCACCATGTTGCTGATGTTGGTGCGGGTCAGGCCGTGCAGGCTGCGGGCCTGCTTCTCGTCATTGGGGCGGGTCACCAGCACTTCACCATTCTCGACGGTTACGTTCATCAGAGGATGGATGTTGGAATTCAGGGTGCCCTTGGGGCCCTTCACGGTAACGTTGTGGCCATTCACGGTCACTTCAACGCCCGCAGGAATGACGATGGGTTTTCTTCCAATTCTCGACATTGTCTTTTTGCCCCTTTCTTACCACACAAAGGCGAGTACTTCGCCGCCAACATGGGCAGCGCGAGCAGCCTTATCGGTCATAACGCCCTTAGAGGTGGAGATGATCGCGGTGCCCAGGCCCTTCATGACCTTGGGCATATCTTCGCAGTTGGTGTAGATGCGCAGGCCGGGCTTGGAAACACGGCGCAGGCCGGCGATAACGGGAGTGCCGTTCTCCTGATACTTCAGGGTCAGGCGCAGGGTACCCTGCTTGTTGTCTTCGATCAGCTGCACACTCTTGATGTAGCCCTCGTCAACCAGAATCTGGCAGATCGCTTTTTTCAGGTTGGAAGCGGGAACGTCTACAGAAGGGTGTTTGGCAGTGCTGGCGTTGCGGATGCGGGTGAGCAGGTCCGCGATAGGATCAGTAATGTGCATGCCACTAACCTCCTTTAAGGTTCTTCGTTTCGTTTTTGTTCGGACAGTTGCGAGGCATTCGCCTCACATATATTTAAGTGTGAGACCCCTTGCCGCCTCCCCCGCCGCGCCGAACCGGCACGGGGAGGAGCGCAAAGGAACTCACAGCTTAAAACAGTGTTTACCAGCTGGCTTTCTTCACGCCGGGGATCTCGCCCTTGTAAGCGAGCTCACGGAAGCAGATACGGCAGATACCGTACTTGCGCAGGTAGGCGTGGGGACGGCCACAGATCTTGCAGCGGTTGTAACCGCGGGTGGAGAACTTAGGCTCGCGCTGCTGCTTGATCTTCATAGAAGTTTTTGCCACAGTCGTACCCTCCCTTAGTTAGCGAACGGAGCGCCCAGAGCCTTCAGCAGCTCCTTGGACTCTTCGTCGGTCTTGGCGGTGGTCACGAAGCAGATGTCCATGCCACGCACAGCGTCGATCTTGTCGTAGTCGATCTCCGGGAAGATCAGCTGCTCCTTGATGCCCACAGCGTAGTTGCCGCGGCCGTCGAAGGAGTTGCCGTTGATACCGCGGAAGTCACGCACGCGGGGCAGAGCCACGCTGAACAGACGATCCACGAACTCGTACATACGCTCGCCACGCAGGGTGACCTTCACGCCGATGGGCATGCCTTCGCGCAGCTTGAAGTTCGCAACGCTCTTCTTGGCACGGCACACAACGGGCTTCTGGCCGGTAATCTGAGCGATATCGCTCAGGATGGCGTCCAGCATCTTCTGGTTGTCCTTAGCGTCGCCGCAGCCAACGTTGACGACTACCTTGTCCAGCTTGGGGATCTGCATAACGCTCTTGTACCCAAACTTGCTCATCAGGGCGGGAGCAACTTCATTGACATACTTTTCTTTCAAACGTGCCATTGTGTTGTATTCCCTCCTTACAGCTCGGCGCCGCACTTACGGCAGACGCGCACATTCTTGCCATCCTTGGCAGCGTGAGCCACGCGGGTGGCCTTGCCGCACTTGGGGCAAACCGGCATAACCTTGCAGGCGTAGATAGCACCCTCGGCCTTCACGATACCGCCCTGCTCGCCCTGGCGGCGGGGTTTCACGTGCTTGGTGACCATGTTCAGACCCTCAACGATCACCTTGCCCTCCTTGGGGCTAACAGCGATCACTTTGCCGGTCTTGCCTTTGTCTTTACCGCTGATGATCATTACGTTGTCGCCGGTTTTAACATGAAGATTGTTCATTCTTAAAACCTCCTTACAGCGATTCCGGAGCCAGGCTCAAGATCTTCAGGTAGCCGTTCTCACGCAGCTCGCGAGCAACGGGTCCAAAGATACGGGTGCCTCTCGGGTTCTTGTCTTCACGGATGATGACCGCAGCGTTCTCGTCGAAACGGATGTAGCTGCCGTCCTCACGACGCAGGCCCTGCTTGCTGCGAACGATCACAGCCTTGACCACGTCGCCTTTTTTCACAGTGCCGCCGGGAGCTGCCTTCTTAACAGAAGCAACCACAACGTCACCGATGTTAGCGTATCTCTTGCGGGAGCCGCCCAGCACACGAATGCACATTAACTCTTTGGCACCGGTGTTGTCGGCCACTTTGAGATAAGTTTGCATCTGAACCATTGCCAGATCCTCCTTTCAAAGTACCAGGCTTACTTCGCCTTCTCTACGATTTTGACCATGCGCCAGCGCTTGTCCTTAGACAGGGGGCGGGTTTCCATGATCATTACACGGTCGCCAATGCCGCACTCGTTGTTTTCGTCGTGGGCTTTGAACTTAACAGTGCGCTTCAGGATCTTCTTGTAAAGGGGGTGCTGCACGCTGTCTTTCACGGCAACCACGATGGTCTTATCCATCTTGTCGGACACAACGGTGCCCACACGGGTCTTTCTCAAATTGCGTTCCATCGTTTAACCTCCTTTACGCTTTCTCAGCCAGGACAGTCAGCACACGAGCGATGTCGCGCTTAACGGTCTCGATGCGGCCGGGGTTCTCCAGCTGGTTGATGGCGTGCTGAAAACGCAGGTTGAACAGCTCTTCCTTCAGCTCGGCCAGCTTCTTATTCAGGTCAGCAGCGGACATACCGCGCAGTTCTGCAGCTTTCATGCGTTGCCACCCTCCTCTACTACATTCTCTTCGCGCTTAGCGAACTTGCACTTAACAGGCAGTTTGTGCATAGCCAGGCGCAGAGCCTCGCGAGCGACTTCCTCGTTCACGTCGGCCAGCTCAAACAGCACGCGGCCGGGCTTCACAACGGCCACCCAGTACTCGGGAGAGCCTTTACCGGAACCCATTCGGGTCTCAGCGGGCTTCTCGGTAACGGGCTTATCGGGGAAGATCTTGATCCAAACCTTACCGCCACGCTTGATGTAACGGGTCATGGCGATACGGGCGGCCTCGATCTGACGGGAGTCGATCCAGCCGGGCTCCAGAGCAACAAGACCATACTGGCCCTGGTTAACAGTGTTGCCGCGCATGGCTTTACCGGTCATACGACCACGATGCACACGGCGGTATTTGACGCGCTTAGGCAGTAACATTACTTGTTGCCTCCTTCTTTACGGGATGCGGGCTTGGAACCCTTCAGAACCTCGCCCTTGTAGATCCACACCTTAACGCCGATGCGGCCGTAGGTGGTAGCAGCCTCAGCGAAGCCGTAGTCGATGTCGGCGCGCAGGGTCTGCAGGGGAATGGTGCCCTCGTGGTAGCTCTCGGTGCGGGCGATGTCCGCGCCGCCCAGACGGCCGGAAACCTGGGTCTTGATGCCCTTGGCGCCACGCTGCATCGCACGGCCCATGCACTGCTTCATCGCACGGCGGAAGCCGATGCGGCGCTCCAGCTGGGAAGCGATGTTCTCAGCTACCAGCTGAGCATTGGTGTCCATGTTCTTGACCTCAACGATGTTCACGTTGACAGCCTTGCCGGTCATCTTAGCCAGCTGCTCCTGCAGCTTGGTGATCTCGCTGCCGCCCTTGCCGATAACCATACCGGGCTTAGCGCAGTAGATGTTGACCTTCAGCTTGGGAGCGCCGGACTGATTGTCCACAGTACGCTCGATCTCGATCTTGGGGATACCCGCGCCGAAGAGCTGCTTCTTCAGGGTCTTACGGATCTTGTAGTCCTCGACCAGGGTGTCGCCGAATTCCTTCTTGGAAGTAAACCAGCGGCTGTCCCAATCTTTGATTACACCCACGCGAATGCCGTGGGGATTGACTTTCTGGCCCATTGTGTTTACCTCCTTACTCTTTCTCTTTCAGAACCACGGTCACATGGCTGGTGCGCTTCAGCACACGGTAAGCGCGGCCCTGGGCGCGGGGACGAATGCGCTTCAGGGTGGGGCCGGGGGTAACAAAGCACTCGGCCACATACAGGCTGTTCTTGTCCATGTTGTGGTTGTTCTCCGCGTTCGCGGCAGCAGACTTCACCAGTTTCAGAAGGGGCTCGCAAGCGGCCTTCGGGGTGTACTGCAGAATCGCCAGCGCCTTATCCAGAGGCTGGTTGCGGATCAGATCCAGAACAACCGAAACCTTCCGGGGGCTGATGCGGGCGTATCTAAGATGTGCCCTAGCTTCCATTGCTTTACTCCTCCTTTTAATTACTTACCGGTCTTAGAGCCGGCATGGCCCTTGAAGGTACGGGTGGGGGCGAACTCGCCCAGCTTGTGACCAACCATATCCTCAGTTACATACACAGGCACATGCTTGCGGCCGTCGTGCACCGCGAAGGTGTGACCGACAAAATCAGGGAAAATGGTGGAGGAGCGGCTCCAGGTCTTCAGAACCCGCTTCTCACCGGCGGCATTCATCTCCTGAACGCGCTTCAGCAGAACAGGCAGGACATAAGGTCCCTTCTTAACACTTCTACCCATGTTCGTTCTCCTCTCTTAACCGTTCGCGCGCTTGACAATGAACTTGTCAGAGCGGTTGTGATGCTTGCGGGTCTTGTAACCCATAGCAGGCTTGCCCCAGGGGGTAACAGGGCCGGGACGGCCAACGGGGCTCTTGCCCTCACCACCACCGTGGGGGTGATCGCAGGGGTTCATAACAGAACCGCGAACGGTGGGACGCCAACCCATGTGGCGCTTGCGGCCGGCCTTACCGATGTTCACGTTCTCGTGATCCACGTTGCCAACCTGGCCGATGGTAGCGATGCAGTTCAGAGGGATGTTGCGCATCTCGCCGGAGGGCAGACGAACCAGAGCGTAGCCGTTCTCTTTCGCCATCAGCTGAGCCATGTTGCCGGCGCTGCGCACCAGCTGGCCGCCCTTACCGGGGTACAGCTCGATGTTGTGGATGATGGTACCAACAGGGATGTTGGCAAAGGGCAGAGCGTTGCCGGGCTTAATGTCGGCGTTGGGGCCAGCCATGATCACATCGCCAACCTTCAGGCCTTCGGGAGCCAGGATGTAACGCTTCTCGCCGTCCTCGTACTGAACCAGAGCGATGTGAGCAGAACGGTTGGGATCGTACTCCAGGGTCTTTACAGTAGCGGGAACATCAAACTTGTTGCGCTTGAAATCGATCACACGGTACTTGGTGCGATTGCCGCCGCCGTGGTGGCGAACGGTGATGCGGCCGGTGTTGTTGCGGCCGGAAGCCTTCTTCATGGGCTCCAGCAGGCTACGCTCGGGGGCCACTTTGCTCAGCACGCTGTAGTCAGTAACAGTCATACCGCGGCGGCCCGGGGTAGTCGGCTTATACTTCTTGATAGCCATTGCTATTCTCCTTTGTTACTTATGAATTGTTATCGGGGTCATATCCCCATACATGAGCCCTGCTCGGGCTCTTGGAAGAAACCGTTTGAAACGATCTCTTATACCATGCTCTCGAAGAACTCGATGCCCTTGCTGCCCTCTTTCAGGGTAACAACAGCCTTCTTCTTGGCGGCGGTGTAACCGCCGTGCATGCCCTGGCGGCGGTAACGGCCGCGCACGTTGATGGTGTTAACCTTCTCGACCTGGACGCCGAACAGCTTCTCAACGGCCTTAGCGATCTCTACCTTGTTGGCATCGGTGGCAACCTTGAAGGTGTACTTCTTGGAAGCAATGCCCGCCATAGAGTTCTCGGTAATGACAGGAGCCAGGATGATGTCTTGTGCAGTTTTCATTAGCCCAGAACCTCCTCAAGTTTCTTGGCCGCGTCTACGCTCAGGATGAACTTGTCGGCGTTCACAACGTCGTAGGTGTTCACGCTGGTAGCCACGGTGGTAACCACGCCGGGGATGTTGGCGGCGCTCTTCACGAGCTTAGCCTCGACCTCGGGGGTAACGATCAGGGCCTTCTTGCTAACGCCCAGGGCGTTCAGCATGTTGACCACGGTCTTGGTCTTGTACTCGGCAACGCTCAGGTTGTCGACCAGGATCATGTCGCCGGCAGCAGCCTTGGCGCTCAGGGCGCTCAGGATGGCCAGACGCTTAACCTTGCGGTTGATGCGGTAGCTGTAATCGCGGGGCTTGGGGCCCAGAGCAACGCCACCGTGAGTCCACTGGGGAGCGCGGATGGAACCCTGACGGGCATGACCGGTGCCCTTCTGACGCCAGGGCTTACGGCCGCCGCCGCGAACCTCGCTGCGGGTCTTGGTGCTCTGAGTGCCCTGACGCTGGTTGGCCAGGAAGTTGACCACAGCGGCGTGCACAGCCTTCTCGTTGGGGGTGATACCGAACACGGCGTCGGAAAGCTCTACGGTGGAAACTTTCTTGCCGTTCATATCCAAAACGTCAAATTGTGCCATTGTGCTTTCCCTCCTTACGCCTTCACGCTATCGCTGATGCAAACCACAGCGCCCTTGGGGCCGGGAACAGCGCCTTTGATAGCGATCAGATTATTTTCGGCGTCTACCTTGACGACGGTCAGGTTCTGGATGGTAACCCGCTCGGCGCCCAGGTGGCCAGGCAGCTTCTTGCCCTTGAATACGCGGCTGGGAGTGGAGCAGGCGCCCATGGAACCCGCATGACGGGCAACGGGGCCGGTGCCGTGGCTCTCGCGCAGGCGATGGCCGTTCCAGCGCTTGATGGTGCCGGCGTAGCCCTTACCTTTGCTTACGCCAACTACGTCGATGTGGTCGCCAGCAGCGAACACGTCGGCCTTCAGGATATCGCCCACGTTCATGGCGCTGATATCCGCCAGGCGGAACTCACGCAGGGTCTTCTTGGGAGCAACGTCCGCCTTAGCGAAGTGGCCCTTGGCGGGCTTGTTTACGCGCTTAGCGGAAACTTCGCCGAAGCCCAGCTGAACTGCCTGATAGCCGTCGCTCTCAACGGTCTTCTTCTGCACTACGGTGCAGGGACCAGCCTCGATGACGGTTACGGGAACGACCTTGCCGTTCTCATCGAACAGTTGAGTCATGCCCAGCTTTTTGCCGATGATACCTTTTTGCATTTTTCTTTTCCTCCTATAAGGTTATTGGTTGACATCGTGAGTAACTTGGATGCCAACATGACCTCTCCGTTTGGATAGCATTTCGATCGATGTTGCCTTCATTGAATCCGGCAGTTGGCGGCACCAGAGCGGCCGCCCTTACCTGTTTAAATGTAAGCTTACAGCTTGATCTCGATGTCTACGCCAGCGGGGAGCTGCAGGCTCATGAGAGCCTCAACCGTCTTGTTGGACGGCTTCAGAATGTCGATCAGACGCTTGTGGGTGCGGGTCTCAAACTGCTCACGGCTGTCCTTGTACTTGTGAACAGCACGCAGAATGGTGACCACTTCCTTGTCGGTGGGCAGAGGAATGGGGCCGGACACGCGAGCGCCGGTGCGCTTAGCGGTCTCCACAATCTTCTCAGCAGCACCGTCGATCAGCTGATGATCGTAGCTCTGCAAACGAATTCTGATTTTCTCTTTGACTGCCATTTTCGTCGCCTCCTGTAATTATTTGGTGCCTAGGCGGCCGATCAACTACTGAACACAGCGCCGGGTGTTTCACAATTTGGCACGATAAAAGCCGGTGAACCGCTTGGCAGTTCCCCCGGACACACTTCGGCAAATTGTGTTGGACATTGGTACGCCGCGCAGAATGCGACAGTGTACGTATCCCTTTGCTCTCAGTAATTCTTTCGCCCGGTTCTAGATCGGACATACTCCGCGGAAAAACCCGTCGTGTGACGGCAACCTCCCGCATCAACGCATATCATGGCTTGCGCAGCTTGGTACACAAGCCATTTGCAGCCGAGACTTATTGTAGCACATGGATTCGCCCGTTGCAAGGGCTTTTTGTAAAAAAAATAAAATTTTTCAAAAGTTTTTCGGCTATATGCCAAACGCGTTTTAACATAGGCTTTTCCCTGGCCCACTTTCGGAGGCAATCCTCCCGGCGCAGGGCTTTTCGCCTGCGCCGGGGATACTGCATCAATAATAATAGAAGGGCGTATCAAAGCCGTAGCCATAACCGCCATGGCCGAAGCCGCCGTAACCGAAGCCGGTAAAATAGGCAATCATCCCAAAGAGCGCAATGCACAGGATCACACCGATCACCGTTCCCACCGCCACCAGAATCAGCTTGGCCCGGGCCCAGTTGCGCTTGGTGATGCTGGTACCTCCGCCGAAGCTCCAGATCAGCAGCACCACCAGATTCACAATGGGAATGGCAGTAAGGATCAGGCTCCACAGCCACTCCAGCGTCTTGACCGGCTGTTCCGGCTCATCCTCTGCTTTCGGGGCGGGTGCCGGCGGTGCCTGCCGCTGATAGCGGGGCTCGCCATAAGGCGGGGGCGGCGGGGTGGACGGACCACCCGTAACGCCTGCACCAAACTCCCAGGAGGCACTGTGCTGCTCCGATGCGCCTTGGGGCTGCACCGGTTCTGCCTGTACAGGCTGCGGTTCGGAAGCAGGCTGCTCCGGTACAGGGGCGCCGCATACCGGGCAATTCAGAGTGTCCGGCTCCAGATAGCTGCCGCACTGTTTGCAATACATATTCATTCCTCCTTCAAGTTGCCGTTCTCATCGCTTGACCGGCTGTTCCCGCAGGCGTTCCTCAATGCCCTCCTCCGGGGTGATATAACCGGTCTCGTATTTTTCATAGAGCACCATGCCGGGCTTCAGGTCGCCGGTCTTGCGGATGTTCTTTACCTCGGTGTAGTCCACTGCCACCTTGGCACCGCCTGCCAGGCTGGAATGCACCACCGCCAGCATAGCTGCCTCGTTCTGGGTGGTGAGAGGGATATCCCTGCCCTCGCTCATCACCACGGTATGGCTGCCGGGAGCATCCTTCACATGGAACCACAGGTCCTTGCCCCGTGCGGTGTGCAGAGTAAGCTTGTCGTTCTGCAGATTGTTGCGGCCCACCAGAATCAAAAAGCCGTCCGAAGAACGGTAGCGGTAAAAATCCGCGGGCTTCTGCTTTTTGTCCCGGATCTTGTAGTACTTCAGATAGCCCTGGCTTTTCAGCTCGGCGCGAATCTCACCCAGCGCCTGTTCACCGGTGGCAGTCTCCACCTCGTAGAGTACAGTGCCCAGGTATTCGATCTCCCGCTCGCCTTCCTCCAGCAGCTTTTTCAGCATCTTGGCGGCAGTCTGCTTTTTCTTGTATTCCTTGAAATATTTCTGGGCGTTGCCCACGCCGTTCAGCCGGGCATCCAGCGGAATCTCGATGG
Organism: Allofournierella sp. CML151; assembly: GCF_027853465.1. NCBI lineage: Bacteria > Bacillati > Bacillota > Clostridia > Eubacteriales > Oscillospiraceae > Allofournierella > Allofournierella sp. CML151. Next base: position 31,281 of record NZ_JAPNNW010000007.1, read on the forward strand.
TCTGCCCGTCGTAGTAGTTCAGTACCTGTACGCTGCGCATGCCCTTGTCCACTGCCCAGAGGTTGGCCTGCAGCAGCTCGCCGTACAGCCGCAGCTGATCGGCCTTGCCGCTCTGGGCCAGCTCTTCCTTTCGGGCGGCCTGCTTGCGGATGGCACGCTCGTGCAGGTTCTTCACGGTCTTGGCCAGGTCCTTGCTCTTCTGGCGCAGCCGCTCGGCCCGGTCCTTGGTGGAATAGTAGCCCTCCAGCATGGTGCTGAAGCTGTCATAATGGGTCAGGCGCTGCTCACCGTACTGGGTCAGCGGAGTGAAGCTGAACTCCACCGGCTTGCCGGTCTCATCGCAGGCCAGGCAGGGCTTGCCGCCCGCCTCGTAATCCGCCTTGATGCCATCGATGGCAGCGATCAGTGCGGTCTTCTCGCTCTCGGTGAGCATATCCGCCTGGGATGCGCTCTCCCCCAGCGCCCGGTAGGCTACCTCCCGGCAAACCACCGGGCCCACACCGGCACAGCTGCGCATAAGCGCATCCGCCACCGGCAGATCCTTCTGACAGGCGGCAGCCACCAGCCCGGCGCTGCTCACCGCGAACAGATCCGGCTTGTTGGGCTTCTGGGGCAAAGTGTATGCCAGACCCGGCAGCAGTTGGCGAATCTGGGAATCCTCAAAATCCACCCGCTTGAGGGCGTCGATGATCCGGCCGTCCTGCACCAGCACCAGGTTGGAATAGCGGCCCATCAGCTCCACCGCAAGGATGTTGCGGACCAAATCGCTCATCTCGTTGGTACACTGAAACTCGAAGAAAGCCAGACGGTCACCCTGCTCCACCCGCAGGTCCACCAAACGGCCACCGGTCAGGTGCTTGCGCAGCAGCATGCAGAAGCTGGGCGGCACCGCCGGATTTTCAAAGGTATCCTGGGTCAGGCAGGCGCGGGCGGAACCACTGCGAGCAGAAAGCAGCAGCTTGAAGGTATCCGTCCGGGTGCGCAGTGTAATGACCACCTCGTCCCGGGTGGGCTCGAAGATCTTGTCGATCTTGGCATCCAGCAGAGTTTGTTTCAATTCGCGGGCCGCGAGGGCCAGCAATGCGGCATCCAATGCCATGGGTCTCACCTCTTTGTAAAAAAAGCGGCCGTGCCGGGCGGCACGGCCTGCTTGCAGTCAACTTGGTTCAACGGCTGCGCAGTGCCGCCTCAGCGGCATCCACATCAGCCAGACCGGAAAATTCCATCGTGATGTTGCGGTGGTGGGTATGTCCCTTGTGATAATAAGTTTCCACCTGACCGTTGGAAAGAATCAGGTCGCCGGTCCCATCCTGATAATAGCGTTTTTCCACGCCCTGGATGGAGTCCAGCTCCCAGGAACTTACCCGGCCTCTGGTCACCACCAGCACCCGCTGATCGGTGATAGCATAGACGATCTCTTCCGGCTTGGGTCCGCCCACCTGAGGGAACAGCAGTTTAATGCCCACCAGAATAAACGGAATGCCTAACAGCGGGAACAGGATGCCAAACAGCCCTGCCCCCAGCGTGAGGGTCTGCAGCGCCATCAGCTCCCAGAAGCAGGCAAAGCCCAGAAAAAACACAGCAAACAGCTTGCCCGCGCCTCGGGGACCATGCAGCTTTTTCGGGCTGCCAGACCAGAGCAGATGTTCACCGGGAGCGATTTGCCGGGTCAGCAAGGCCCGAGCGCCGCTCGATGTCTCGCGGGGCCGAGGCTGTTCCTCTGCCTCCCGTCCGGCTGCGGACGCTTCGCCGAACATTTCCTCGTTATAGCCCACGCTGCTCTTGTCCTGCTCGTTCCACATGACGGCTGCTCCTTCCTATTATAAATAAGAAAAGGGGTCCTTGTTGCGGCGGCTGCAGATCACCCGCAGCCCACTGAAGCGGCGGCTCAGATGATCCGCCAGCACCGGCACAATGGGAAATTCGGTGCTGTAATGCCCGGCCACGATCAGGCTCATGCCCATGGCCCGGGCGTCAATAGCATCGTGATGACTGGCTTCGCCGGTGAGCAGGGCATCCGCTCCCGCCGCTGCCGCGTCCGCCAGCATGCTGCCGCCGCTGCCGCCGATCAGCGCGAGCCGCCGGATGGGCTTGCCCGCATCCGCCAGCTTCACATGGGCGTTCAGACGGCTCTGGCACAAGGTGGCCAGCGCCTTTGCGTCGGTGAGCTCCACGCTGCCCACCCGGCCGATTCCCTCCTCCCCGAAGGGCTCCGGGTTTTCCACCTCGAACAGCCGGGCCAGCACGTCGTTCACACCGCCCTCTGCCGCATCCAGATTGGTGTGCATGCAGATGGCGGAGATATTCTTCTCCACCAGGCGGAAGGCCACGTCCCGCCGGGCAAGGGTGCGCAGCGGTTTGAAGATCACCGGGTGATGGGCCACGATCAGCTGGCAGCCCTGCAGCTCAGCCTCGGCCACCACCTCGTCGGTGATGTCCAGCGCCACCAGAACACTGGTTACCTCAGCTCCGCAGTCCACCAGCAAGCCCACATTGTCCCAGCTTTCCGCCAGGTCCTTCGGGGCCAGCTGCTCCAGACACTCACAGATCTCTCGCACTCTTGCCATGTTGGGTCTTCCTCCTTTATCCTTCGCCTTCCAGCTGCCGCAGCAGCGCGTCGGCACGCCGGGCGGCTTCCGGGTCCTGGTCCAGCCCGCGCCGGAACTTTTTCAGCCGGCTCAGCTGCTGGGCCCGGTATTCCGCCGCACCCGGCTGCTCCTGGGTCAGCCCCAGCAGGCACTCTGCGTCGGTGGGCTGCCGAACCGCTCCGGTATACACCGCGTCCATCACCGCATACCAGCGGTGCGCCGCGCACACCAGACGCTCGGCATTCAGCGAGAAGCCGTTTTCCCACAGCCAGCGCCGGAGTACCGGTGCCTTGGTGGCCGGGATGAGCACCAACTGGGTCTTCTCATTCCGCACCCAGGGGGCGGCGGTGAGCATCTCGATGGCGGTCTGGGCACTCACGCCTGCAATCACCACCGCCTGCGCTTCGCCGGGGGCCAGTACGCTCAGTCCGTCACCCAGGCGAAGCTCCACCTTCTCCAGGCAGCCCGCTTCCTCACAGGTTTTCCGGGCAGTAGAAAGAGGGCCGGGGCGAAGATCCGCCGCGATCACCCGCCGGGCACGGCCGGTGCAGGCCAGATAGGCCGACAGCTTGCCGTGGTCACATCCGATGTCCGCGGCGGTATCACAGGGGCGAACCAAGTCTGCCGCCGCCTGCAACCGCTGGTCCAGCTTGGGGGCAATCATTCGTTGCCGAAGTGCTTGTTCAGCTTGGCCACCAGCTCGTCCGCGTTGGTGCCATGAACCATGCAGGCCTCCTCAATGGTCTCGCCGCGGGCAGAGGGGCAGCCCAGGCAGTGCATGCCAATCTCCAGGAAGAAGGGAGCCACGGTTCCGTCGGTATCCAGAATATCGCCGATGATGGTATTTTTGGTAATGATCATGATGTTCGATCTCGCTTTCCTTTATAAACTCGGGCAGCCGCACAGGCCACCGGTACTTATACTATACCCAATTTCTCCATATTTTGCAACCGTCAGGCCCCGCAAAACAGCGCAAAGCTTTCCAGTGCAGCGGCTGCGCTGACAAAGACCGAAGCCGCGCGAATCCCCCGGCTCACATCCCGCCGAGTGCAGAAGGCTCCCTGCTCACCCAGCAGCAGCAGGAACAGGGGCAGCACCGGCAACAGGTAACGGCCCTGAATGCCGAACACGGTGGTTGCATTGATGGGCGTCCAGATCAGCGCTGCCGCCACCATGAGCAGCACCACCGAAGCAGTTACCAGACCCATAACCCAGCGAACCGGCCGGGTCAGCCGCACCGGCTGCTCGTTCTGGCGCACCGAAGCGCACACCGGGACCAGGAGCAGAAGAATGGTCAGACTCCAGCTGAGCGACAGCTTATGCACAATGGGCTCACCGGGCAGCGCGCCCACCAGTCCCTGCAGATAGACCGGCAGCTGATCCACCACCGTGTTGGCCAGCAGCTTGATGGTCTGGCTGGGATGGCTGAGCATGTAGCCGATGCTGAAGGTATAAATGGATTCACCGTTGGGTTGAATGCCCGCAGCCATCTCTTCCGGGGTCAGTGTCTGACCGCTGTTGGCCAGCACCCAGAGCACGGTGGTCCCACCCGCCAGAAGGATCAGCCCGCATGCACCAAGAGCCGCCCACTTGAACCAGCGCTTGTGATGCAGCTTATACCAGGCCACCCAACAAGCTGCTGCCAGAATCAGTGCGGGCGGAATCGCAAGCTGAATGCGCTCAGTATCCACACTGCGCAGCATATAGGTCATGGTGGAGCCGTTGGCCGCCAGCCAGCCGATCAATGCCGCCGCGCATACCAGCGCTTTGAAAACGCGGCTGCGCAGCTTACCGCCCAGATTTTCCGCCTTCATGGGGAAGACCAGCGCCACCATACCCAAATAGATTGCCTTTGCCGGGGCAAGCAGCGCAGCCAGAATCAGGAGAGCCACCTGGCGAGCAAGGCCCACCGGTTTCTTTTCCGTCATACCAACGAAGCACAGAGCGGTGAACAGGAAGGCCATGCCAAGTACCATGGTATCCGCCGAAAAGCTGCCCGCCAGGGAAAGGCCCATGGGCAGCAGCGCTGCCGCGCCAAAGATTTCTTTGCTTCCCTGAGTCGCAACACGTACCGCCAGCGCTGCCAGTGCAGTATAAGCCGCCACGCTGAACAGCCGCCCCATCAGCAACATGGGATAAAAGCCCAGACCGATCAGCCGGGCCAACAGGATTCCCAGCGCCTGGGGCAGATACTGCACCGCCTGGGGATTCGCCGGGGCCACAACTTCCACCTCTTTGGTAAGCTGGCCGCTGTTTCCGAAGCCGCCCGGATGATCCAGAATCTGCTTGTAGCCGAATACTCCGATCTCACCGGAACGATCCCGCATATAGGGGGCATCGCACTCCCGCATGGGCAGTGTATAGACCTCACGGCCCCAGTCGTCGTAATCCACCTGCACGCCGGACTGTCCCATCATCCGGCTGGCCATAGAGTAGGCGCCCGCCAGATGAGTATATTCATCCGGTCCGGCCATGGGAGGTGTAATCAGCGCCCAACCCAGACCCAGAGCCGCAACCGCATAAGCTACACAAGCCGGTGCGGATGCCTTTTTCCAGAAAATCAGCCACCAGGCTCCCAGCACCGCTGCGAACAGAATTACCGCCACCGGAACACACAGCCACAGGCCGATGTTGCCGCTGTAGTTGGTGATATATTGCATTGCCGCGGTGGCGCCGCCCTCCGGCTGCACCGTTCCGCCCTCCAGCGGGAAGGCCGGATTCGCCGCGTTAGCGCTGATTGCTGCATCCGGGTCCAGTACCAGAGGAATCTGATTTTCATCCAGTTCCGCCTCTTCCGGCATGGGGCCGGTACCGTAGACAAGCCCCAGCACATCCTCTTCCGTGGCCGGTGCATAATAAATATGAAGGGTGTAGCGGGTGGCGTCCTTTTCCGGGAAAACCGGCTGTTCAAACACGATTCCCTGGAAGTCCAACCCCAGAATCTCGGTCATATCCAGCGCAGCGCCGGTCAGCCGCTGACCGCTTTCGTCCAGCAGGTCCACATACAAGGTACCGTGCACTACCCGGTCCAGACTGGAAAAATACAGCCGTACGCCGTAAAGCGGGGTATCCGGCCCGGCCAATATTCCCTGAGTCCAGCCCTGAGCCGGGTCCGCTGCCAGCATCACCTGATCCTCGGCATAATAATCATGTGCCTGGTAATATTCCGACTGGCCGTTCACCGTGTGAATCACATTGTAGCTGGTCCAGGCCAGGGCCAGCGCCGTGACCGCTGCCACCAGCACACCTGCGGCAACCAGCCGCCAGCGCTTGCAAGCTGTTTGGTTCCATGCCATAACAGGGCTCCTCCGTTTTCCGGCAAAAGCCGGTTTTCCTCTCAGGCAGAGCGCAACGCTCTCGCCTGCTCTTACATTATTATATAATGGGCACAGGCAGGCCCGGCTGCGCCGTTCTGCCGCCTGTTCATTGTACCGTAAATACACCCAAAACACAAGGCCACGCCCCGGACACAGAAAAAGCCCCCGGCTTTTGCCGGGGGCTTTGGATCGCAAAGAGGCGAAAACGGATCAGCCGTTCTCCTTCATCTTGGCGAAGCACTCGCTGCAGTAAACGGGGCGATCCTCGCGGGGCTGGAAGGGCACGCGAGCAACCTTGCCGCAAGCGGCGCAGGTAGCCTCGAACATTTCGCGGGTGCCGCGGGTGGCGTTCTTGCGAGCGTCACGGCAGGCCTTGCAGCGCTGGGGCTCGTTCTCAAAGCCACGGCTGGCGTAGAACTCCTGCTCGCCGGCGGTGAATACAAACTCCTTACCGCAGTCTTTGCATACCAGGGTCTTATCTTCGTACATGCTAGATTCTCCTCTGCATTCTGTTTTTTTGCCCGCGGAAGGATTTCAACCGACACCTTTGGAATTGACCAATGCTCTAAATGTTAAGCTACAGGGGCATATATACTTATGGGGCACCGCCCACATAATTCAAAAATTCAGCCACGCGCCTCTTTCAGCTTGCGGCGCAGGCGGGAAAGCGCGTTTTCCACCGATTTGGGGCTGCGGTTCAGCGTCTGAGCAATCTGCTCATAGCTGCAGCCGTTCAAAAATAGCTCCAGCACCTCCTGCTCGAGGGGGGAAAGCCGGGTCTGAATGGTCTGCAGGGTATCCTGCAGCTGCTCATTCTGGATGGCCAACTCCTCCGGGCCAGGGGCAATGCTCTCCTCACTGAGGGGAACACTCTGATTAAGCGGACCATGCTTTTTACGGCCGGCCGCTCGTTTCGCGGTGCGAATCGCATTCTGGATGCAACGGCCCGCATAGGTGCCAAACGAGGTTCCTTCGCCGGGGCGGTAGCTGCGGATGGCGGCAAACAAGCCGATAATTCCTTCCTGCACCGCATCGTCCAGATCCAGGCCGGGACAAACGCCCGCGGCCGCATGGCTGCGAATCACCGGCATCATATGGGCAAGCACAGCGGCCAGCGCAGCTTCCTGCCCTGCCTTGGCCTGCTCAAGCAATTCTGGAGTGATCTGAGTCATACGCGGCGACCTGAACCGGCCTACCCGCCGGACCTCTATGTGACATAATAAAGCATACCGTTTTGCCCAACGTTTGTCAAATGGGATTATCGACAACTTTTGGAGCAATTTCACAGGCAAATTCACCAATTCCCTATGCTCTTTGTGTGAATTGGTAAACATCTTCCTGTTTGTTATCACTCTATCACAGAAAAGTCTTCAGGTCAATGAAAAAATAGTGACAGTTTTCCCGTTTTTGTGCATAAAAATCCCAAGTTTTTTCATGGGTTATTCAGAATCCTGCATGAATCCCAAAGCATTCCGGTTTCATTTATGCGCAATATTTCTTTATTCCACAATTATCTTTTACTGCCTTCTTTTAAAATGTTGGATTTCAAACATACTCATTTTCAAAATCGCGGTATCATCAGAACAGCTTTCCGGTGGTAAAATGCCTTTTCCCGGTTGGCTCTTCGCAAAGAGCGCGCCCGCGTTCTCTTCATCCCTACCCATAAGGAGACTTTTGACCATGGAACAGAAAATGTTTTGTTATCAGTGCCAGGAAACCGCCGGCTGCAAGGGCTGCACCCTTTCCGGTGTATGCGGCAAGACCCCCGATGTGGCCGCCATGCAGGATCTGCTGGTGTACGCCAGCAAGGGCATCTGCGCGGTGACCACCGCCCTGCGCAGCGAGGGCAAAGAGATTCCGTCCGGCATCAATCATCTGATCACCCTGAACCTGTTTGCCACCATCACCAACGCCAATTTTGATAAAGAGGCAATCGTAGCCCGCATCCAGGCTACTCTGGACGCAAAACAGCCCCTGCTGGGCCAGCTGAGCAATCCCGAAGCCCTGCCCGAGGCCGCTCTGTGGGACGGCAGCGGCGACTGGGAGCAGAAAGCCCGCACCGTGGGTGTGCTGGCCACCGAAAACGAGGACATCCGTTCCCTGCGGGAGCTGATCACCTACGGTTTGAAGGGCCTTTCCGCCTATTCCAAGCACGCCAACGCTCTGCTGGAGGAGGACCCGGAACTGGACGCCTTCCTGCAGCGGGCTCTGGCCGCCACTTTGGATGACAGCCTGACCGCCGAGGAGCTGACCGCCCTGGTCCTGGAAACCGGCAAGCACGGCGTGACCGGTATGGCCCTGCTGGACAAAGCCAACACCACCGCTTACGGAAATCCGCAGATCACCCGGGTAAACATCGGCGTGGGCAAAAACCCCGGCATCCTGGTTTCCGGCCATGACCTGCGGGACCTGGAGATGCTGCTGGAGCAGACCCAGGGCACCGGTGTGGATGTCTACACCCATTCCGAGATGCTGCCCGCCCATTACTACCCCGCCTTCCGCAAGTACCCCAACTTTGTGGGCAATTACGGCAATGCCTGGTGGAAGCAGAAAGAGGAGTTTGAAAGCTTCAATGGTCCCATCCTGATGACCACCAACTGCATTGTACCGCCCAAAGCCAGCTACAAGGACCGTTTGTACACCACCGGCGCCGCCGGTTACCCCGGCTGCAAACACATTCCCGGTGAAGTGGGCCAGGCCAAGGACTTCTCGGCCATCATCGAGCAGGCCAAGACCTGCCCGGCGCCCACCGAAATCGAAACCGGCGAGATTATTGGCGGTTTTGCGCACGCTCAGGTACTGGCCCTGGCTGATCAGATTGTGGATGCAGTAAAGAGCGGCGCGATTCGAAAGTTTGTAGTCATGGCAGGCTGTGACGGCCGCGCCAAGAGCCGGGACTACTACACCGAGTTCGCCAAGGCACTGCCCAAGGATGCGGTGATCCTGACGGCAGGCTGCGCCAAATACAAATACAACAAGCTGCCCCTGGGCGACATCGGCGGCATCCCCCGTGTGCTGGATGCCGGTCAGTGCAACGACTCCTACTCGCTGGCCGTGATTGCCCTCAAGCTGAAGGAAGCCTTCGGTCTCGCGGACATCAATGAACTGCCCATCGTTTACAACATCGCCTGGTACGAGCAGAAGGCGGTGATCGTACTGCTGGCGCTGCTGTATCTGGGCGTGAAGAACATCCACCTGGGTCCCACGCTGCCTGCTTTCCTGAGCCCCAATGTGGCAAAGCTGCTGGTGGAGCAGTTCGGCATCGCGGGCATCGGCACCGTTGAGGAGGATCTCGCCCTCTTCTTTGGCGAAAACGCCTGAGTTCCACTTAAGGCACAGACATAAAAATGCAGGGCTTTCCGTTTGACTTGGAAAGCCCTGCATTTTCTTATGCTGCATAGCTGTTGCTCAACATCTTTTTTCCATCACAAAATTGCGCAGCAGAATTCCCTTGCGCTCCACCTGCTGCGCCTTCACCATCACATAGCCCCGTCCTTCAAAAAAGGGCCGGGCGGTGATGGAGGCATGGGTAACAATGGTCCCGTCCACGGCCTGCTCCAGCCGGTCGCAGAGGGCAGTGGCGACGCCTTTGCCCTGATAATCCTTGTGCACATACAGCCGGTCCAGGTAGCCGGTGGAATCCATATCGCCAAAGCCGATGATCTTTTCCCCTTCCAGCGCCACCAGGCTGAAATGCTCCTGCAGCGACCGGTTCCACCGCTCCAGATCGGGCGTTCCATCCGCCCAGGCATCCAGCTGAGCTGGGGTGTAATCCTTGCAGTTGACGGTGTGTACCGTGTCATAAAACAGCCGGGTGAGCTCTGCGCAGTCCTCCGGCCGGTATTCCCGGATCTCCATATGCTGTCTCCTTTGCACATTTTACAGGGAGCTTTTCCTCCCCTGACTTTCTCCTTTATTATAGCGCGTCTTCTCGCATTCGGGGAGGGTACCGCAGTCTTTCTTCTCCTACAGCTTCAAAATCAAGATACACTCAGTAACCTTATTCCATAAAATTACTATTCGTATTCATCCTTCAGCTTTTTATCCGGATGATCCGGCCAATTTCAACCGGTTCCTCGCATACTGCACCGTGCATTTTCAACGCAAAAAACCGGCACAGGCCCGAGCCTTTCTGCTCGTCCTGTGCCGGTTTTCCTGGAAACGTTCCTTAATTTTAACCTTTTTCTGTAAAGGCTTACAGCTTCATAGCCGCCTCATAGGCCTGCCAGATGGCCCCCATCAGGTTGGATACATGGTCGGCGTCGCCGATCACATGTACATGCTCGCCCCCCAGCTCCTTTGCCAGGGAATTCTCGCTGTTGTATCCGATGCTGACGATCACGGTGTCTGCCTTAACGCTGTGCTCCCCATCCGGGTTGGTATAAGTCACGCTGCCGTCCGTGTAGGCACCTACCTTTGCGTTTACCTGCACATCAATGTGGTACAGGTCCACCGCAGCCAGCAGGAAGTTCCGGTTTGCTGCCGCCAGATCCACATTCAGATATTCGTCCATGGCTTCCAGCACGGTCACCCGGGAGCCCTTACGCGCATATTCGTAGGCAATCTCAATGCCGGTCAGGCCGCCGCCGATGATCACAAGGTCCCCCTGTACCTTTTCGGGATTCATCAGCGCATCCACAGCGGTGAGCACCCGGTCGCTTTCAAAGCCCGGCAGCTGCAGAGTCCGGGCGCTGGAACCGGTGGCCACAAAGACCTCATCCGCATTCAGCTCTTTCAACATCTTGCTGTCGACAGCGGTGTTCATATGCAGGTTCACACCCAGTTTTTCCATCTGGTGCTCGTACCAGGCGATCAGTCGCTTGTCCGACTCCTTGAAGGACATGGCGGATGCCGGAATGAACATGCCGCCCAGCTTGCCGCTCTTTTCATACAGGTCCACCTGATGGCCGCGAAGTGCGCAGACCCGCGCAGCTTTCATGCCGCCGATGCCGCCGCCCACAACTACGATGTGCTTTTTCGTTTCGGCAGGCGTAATGGCGTATTCCTTTTCCCGAGCCACCGCCGGGTTCAGTGCACAGCAGAGATCCTGACCCTTGAAAATACGGTTCAAGCATCCCGCGTGGCAGGCGATGCAGGGGCGAATCTCTTCCTCCTGTTCCTTCATCAGCTTGTTGGGCCATTCCGGGTCCGCCAGAAACTGCCGGGCCAGACCGATGCCGTCGATCTGCTTTTCCTGGATGGCCTTGAGGGCCAGCCCCGGATTTTCCATCCGGCCGGCGCATACCACCGGGATGTGGACATGCTTTTTGATCTCAACGGACTCGGCCAGGTTGCAGCCCTCCGGCATATAGACAGGGGGATGCGCGTACCACCAGGAATCGTAGGTGCCGTTGTCAGCGTTGAGCATATCATAGCCGCAAGCCTCCAGCAGCTTGGCCGCGGCGATGCCCTCGTTCAGGTCGCGGCCCACCTCGGTGAATACCTCTCCGGGCAGCGCACCGCTATTGAAGCCCTTCATCATGGAGCGTACGCTGTACCGGATGGAAACCGGGTAATCCTTCCCGCAGCTTTCCTTGATGGCCTCCACAATCTTCTTTGCAAACAGAAAACGGCCTTCCAGGCTGCCGCCGGATTCATCCGTCCGCTTGTTACAGAAGGCCAGGGTGAACTGATCCAGCAGATAGCCCTCGTGCACCGCATGGATTTCCACGCCGTCCACACCGCCTTCCTTTGCCTTGCGCGCAGCCTCACCGAAGCAGCGGATATACTGCTCGATCTCCTCCCGGGTCAGTGCCCGATGGGTGATGGACGGATTCCAGAAGTTGGGCAGTCCGTCACTGGGAGCAACCGGTTCACCGTCCGCAATGAAACGCGGCTGTACCCGGCCCGCACCGGCGGACAGCTGCATGAAAATCTTTGCTCCGTAGCGGTGCAGGCGCTCGGTGAGCTTTTTGGTGTTCTCGATAAACTCCTCGCCCGCCAGATCCATAGCCGCCTTGCTGCCCTTGGACAGATCAAACGCGGAGTTTACGGGCATGGCGCTGGTAATGATCAGGCCTGTGCCGCCTTTGGCGATGGTCTCGTAGTAGGCGATGCCGTCCTCGGTGAAGCTGCCGTCCGCATTGACCAACCGGTGGCTGTGGATGCCCATCGGCTCCAGAACGATACGGTTCTTCAGCTGGATGGAGCCCACCTGCAAAGGCTCAAACAAACAATCGTATTTTCCCATAACGCATTGCTCCTTTTCGATAAAATCATTCGTTTTTTACGGAATTTGTCAATAGTTTAACAATCTGTTTTGGGCAATACAATGAAAGCGACTCCCGATTTTCATTCAATTTTCCAAACTCGTTCAGATTTTTATACCGCGGTATAATATTTTTATAACATACAGGCGGAAGGGTATGATCTTTTGAACGACATTGAAAAACGCATCGTGAAAACAGCCATCGAGCTGTTCCAGAAGCACGGCTACAACGACACCTCGATCAACGAGATCTGCAGCGTATGCGGAGTAACCAAAGGCACCTTCTATTACCATTTCAATGGAAAAAGCGATATTATCTTCCGCTATTACGAGCTGCTCTTTCAAGACGTGCTCTCTATTATGCCGGAGCTGCTGGTAATCCATGACACCCGGCAGAAGCTGTGGAAAATATACGAATACAGCATCGACAACACAGTCAAACTGACTGCTCCGTTGCTGAAGGCAATGATCCTTGCCGATATGGAAAACGGCTCGAGTTATTTTTCGGCACTGCGCTGCAGCAAGGCCAGCGAATCCCATCTGGTCCAGCTGCAGCTGATCCGCAAGCTGGTGGTGCAGGGGCAGGAGGAGAGCGTTATCCGGTCCGACAAGGACGCGGATCTGCTGATTACCACCTACAATGCCATCCTCATGGGCATGGCCCTGGACTGGAGCAGCAGCCACGGCAAATATAACCAGAAAGAATACCTGAAAAAGATGTTCGACATTATTTTTTCCTGAATTCTCCCAACAGAAAAGGCCCAGCCGAATGGCTGAGCCTTTTCTGTTTGAGATACCGGCTAATAACAGTCCGGCGCGATAAGCATCCCGATGTGGCGCGCCAGCTTTTGTCCGACAGCTGAACGGAATTCAAAAACCGGCAAACAGGCTGAGAACATCATCTCTGAACATTGTTCCCATCTCCCGCGATATCAGAAAAGCCGGACGTGCTTCTCAGCTTCGCCCGGCTTTTCCCTGCCATTTCGATGTGTTCTTACAGCTCCAGCTGATCCGGCGTATTCTCTGTCTCTTCCGATGATGCGGCCTGCTGATACCGACTCACCTGCCCCAGAAGAATCGGTAGGAAAATCGGAATCATCAACCGGCACAGTAAAATTCATAAAAAGGGCCTTGACTCTATGGTTACCATAGGGTTTATCCTGTCACTGGAAGCCATTAACGGTCGAAAGAAATCGTTCTACCGGCAAAACAGCCCTGTATAGGGAAACACAATCCTGTATCATGCAGGAACAGAGAGGGAGGAAATTATATTGGAATTTGAGATTATCAAAGACATCCTTTCGGTGCTTGGCAATGTGATCAACGGCCTTTCGGGAATCATCATGGGCCTCAGCTTCGGATTCCTGTCTGCACCTACCGCTTTGGGCTATTGTGCAGGCATCATCGGCATGCTGGCCTTCAAGACGGTCATCCCCATCAACATTCAGGGTGAGACCATTGTTCTGGCCGGAAGCGTGGGTAAAAACTTCCGGGAACGCATCAGCATCGTATTTTACAGCGGCGTGATCATGGTGGTGCTGGGCGCTCTGGGCCTGCTGCAGCGCATCGTTGACTTTGCGGGCAATTCCATCATTTCCGGTATGGAGGCCGGTGTGGGCATCATCGTTATCCGCGTGGCCATTGACCTGATCAAGGAGAGCAAGAAAACCGGCGCAGTCTCCCTGATTTCCGCGTTTGCTGCCTATTTTCTGACCAAAGACCTGAACTGGACCCTAGTCATCAGCATGGCTGCCAGCATTGCCTGCTTCCTGATCCTGAACAAGGGCCCCATGGAAGAAGTGAAGGAAGAGAGCAAATTCAAGTTCTTCAAGCCCGTTACAAATTTCAACGTCATTCGGGGCGCTCTTGCTCTGGCCTGCCTGTCCATTGGCACGAACATCGCTTACAGCGGCATCGTTTCCGGCATGGCCGGAATGGAGAACCCCAATGTGGACGGATTGACCATCTATTCCGGTGCAGCGGACATTCTGACCGGTCTGTTTGGCGGTACTCCCGTTGAAATCACCCTCTCCTCCACAGCGGCAGCGCCCCACCCGGTGGCGGCCGGTATCCTGCTGATGGTGGTGATGGCACTCATCCTCTTTGCACGTATGGTACCGAAGATTGCACGGTTTATCCCGGCGGTCTCCATTTCCGGTTTCCTGTTCGTGCTGGGCTCTATGGTTAGCGTTCCCCAGTATGCGGCAGCCACCTTTGACGGCGCAAGCCCGGCGGACGCCCTGGCTGGCGGTGCCACCATTGCGGTTACCGCGCTGGTTGACCCCTTTGTTGGCCTCTTGGCTGGTATTGCAATTCGATTCCTGTCTGTTGTATCGGGACTCGCGGTTTGATAAAAGAAAGGAACATACAGTGAATATTCTGCACGGTAACATCCTGTTTTCAAAGAGCTACGACGAGCTGGTCGCCTATGAAGACAGCTATCTGATTGTGGAAAACGGAAAGGTTCGGGAGATTTGCAGTGTTCTTCCGGAGCAGTATAAAAATGCCGAGGTCACGGACTATGGCAAAGGCGTGATCATTCCGGCTTTTTCGGACCTGCATGTCCACGCTTCGCAGTACATCGAGCGAGGCCTCGGCATGGATATGCTTTTGTCCGACTGGCTGAATCAGTACACCTTCCCCCAGGAAGCCCGCTTTGCGGACATGAACTACGCCCGGCCGATCTACGATGCCTTCATTGACGATATGATCAAGCACGGAACCTTCCATGCCTGCATTTTCGCCACCATTCATCGGGAGGCAACCTCGTATCTGATCCGACGCATGGAGGAACGCGGCCTTTACGGCTATGTGGGCAAGGTGAACATGGATATCGCCTCTCCGTCGTACCTGTGCGAGACAGTGGAGGAATCGCTCCGGGAGACCGAGCAGTATCTGGCCGACTGCCAGAATCACAAAACCGCAAAGCCCATTATCACCCCTCGTTTTGCTCCCACCTGCAGCGAGGATCTGGTGAAGGGGCTGGGTGCTCTGGGCAAGAAATATCATGTGGGCTTGCAGACTCATCTGGTGGAATCCCGCTGGGAAGCCCAGGAGGCTCTGCGCGTTTATCCGGGATACAAATGCGACACCGAAATCTACGAGAGAGCGGGCCTGATGGAGAACGGCCCGGTTGTGGGTGCGCACTTCATTTTCCCCGCCAAAGATGATATCGAAATCATCAAACGTCACGGCGGCCATACTGTTCACTGCCCGGATGCAACCACCAACATCATTGCCGGAATCATGGGCGTTTCTGCACTTCACCGCGATGGCGTAAATATCACCCTGGGCACCGATGTGGGCGGCGGACATTCCATGGGTATCTACACCCAGATCGGCCGCGCCGTCCAGTTGTCCAAGCTGAAATGGTTCTATGAGCCGGAAACCGCCAGCCCCATTACCTTCACCAACGCCTTTTATCTGGCCACCAAAGCAGGTGGAAGCGTGTTCGGGAAGGTAGGCAGCTTCGAAAAGGACTATGTGTTCAACGCACTGGTGATCGACGGCATGGAAGATCTGGATTTTCCGCTCACCCCGGCTCAGGTCGTGGAGCGGTTCTGCTACATCGGAACCACCGAAAACATCAAGGCCCGGTACCTTGGCGGCAAGCTCATCGGCTGACCGCCTCTTGACAAAAGCATAAATTCACCCTATTATGACAACCGTCGAAGCCCGGCGGTTGTCATCTTTTTTACCGTCAGCACGGGAGGTGTGTTATGAAGGAATATCTGCGAATCGGAGAGTTGGCCAGGCTGTTCCATGTGGACGTGCAAACCTTGCGGTTGTATGAAGAAAAGGGACTCTTGCTGCCGCAGGGCCGGGAGGAAGGAAGCAACTACCGCTATTATAAATTTGACCAGTCTTATTCCTTGGCACTGATTCGCTATCTGCGGCGATTGGGGTGCCCACTGTCGGAGATCAGTGGCTTCATGGGCCAGCGCAGTTTCACAGAAACCTGTTCTTATCTGCGCCATCAGTCCAGCAACCTGCGCAACCAGCTGCAGGAGCTGCTGCGTCTGGACGCGGTGATTCAGACGAAAATCGCCTTTACCGAGCAGGAGCTGGAAAATCTTTGTGTTGAAAAGGTCAGTGCGGAGTATTTTGACACCATGCAGTATATTGCACTGGGAAATCTCAGTGAGGTTTTTTCCAATGAGCTGTTCTATCTGTATCCCACTCTGGCCTTTTATCGGGGCGAGGAGCAGTCCTTCGGTGCATATCTCATCGGTGAAGTTCCCGAGGCCTCGCAGCACGAGGTACATGAGATTCCCGCCGGGACCTATCTGACCGGTTACCACTCCGGGCCTTACTCCACGATCTGGGATACCTTCACCCGGATGCGCACCTCCACCGAACTGCCCTTGGCCGAGGATGTCATCTGCATCAATATCATCGATCAGTTTGTGGAGGTAAACCCCCAGAATTATATTACGAAGATTCTGATTCGAATTCTTGACTGCGACGGCATCGCATGAAAACCAAGGCTGTACTCTCTCCTCGCTTCCAAAATTCTGAATAGGCGGTATCGCTCAATAAAGAGCAATAAATGAATAGTGAATACGAAAAAAATCCCGAACGCTCTCGCATTCGGGATTTTTGAGTTTGTGGGATGAAATTGATGCCTTATTCCCTTCTTGTTCCATAGGTGGGGGCTCCACCACACAAACTCCACATACGTACTGCGTACAGAAGGTCAGCACTGCAAGTCATGGCTAACTTATCAAAATAAGACTTTCACCCACACTTTCCATGCGGAGGGCGACTTGAAGCGCCCGGTGCCGCCCCGCAGCTCCGAAAAGTTTCTATCCACGCCCTCCGTGTGGAGGGCGACCCAGCCAGTTGCGCTTGAAACTCGTTGGTAAGAGATTTCTATCCACGCCCTCCGTGTGGAGGGCGACGCTTGGCCGCCTGCTTGCGGCGTTCCATCTCATCCCGATTTCTATCCACGCCCTCCGTGTGGAGGGCGACGACCGAGCAGCGCGACCTGATGGACTGTCTGAAGATTTCTATCCACGCCCTCCGTGTGGAGGGCGACCACACAGCCCACCCGGGCGGGCCGGTGCCCGGGAATTTCTATCCACGCCCTCCGTGTGGAGGGCGACCTTCTGCCGTAGTGTTGTGATCAGAATCATAAATATTTCTATCCACGCCCTCCGTGTGGAGGGCGACGTAACGATCAAAATACATCGTCCGTTTCTCCGTAAATTTCTATCCACGCCCTCCGTGTGGAGGGCGACGTTCGATGCAGCTCAGGTCAAGGCAGCAAACCAAGTATTTCTATCCACGCCCTCCGTGTGGAGGGCGACCGTTGGATCTATGATGGCCGTCTGATCATTGATATTTCTATCCACGCCCTCCGTGTGGAGGGCGACGCGGGGGGCAGAGCATACGGATTTATTTTGATTATTTCTATCCACGCCCTCCGTGTGGAGGGCGACAGGAAAAGATATATCACCATTCGAGCCAACAACAGATTTCTATCCACGCCCTCCGTGTGGAGGGCGACTTATCCGTATCATGGGGGGTATTTTGCGATGATTATTTCTATCCACGCCCTCCGTGTGGAGGGCGACCTCAACGCCCGACTGAAAGGAGCAAAACCATGAACATTTCTATCCACGCCCTCCGTGTGGAGGGCGACAGCAAAAGTTCACAAAATATTGTTTGCTTTTGCAGCACAAACACGAAAATTCGTCGTTCTGATATTACAAAATACCCACTCTCTGCTTCTATCAAAACTATTTCGTGCTCTTTTACATCATTTTTCAACTATCTTTTGGTGCGAAGCTCCCTGTATTTTTCTGTATACTTTATGTTCGCACCCGCTACAATAGCAACACATCGTCCTGCGACCACTGCGGGCAGCGCCCGATATGCTCCACCTTCTTTTTGTAAGAGTTTCCCAAACAGTAAAAACGCAGGCTGTCGCATTCCGGATCAATCAGCTGCGTCAGTTTTGATTTCAAAACCGCATATTGCGCCGCGTCCAGCAAACATTCAAACACCGAATTCTGTACACGCTGCCCATGATCGATACAAGTCTTTGCAACCTTGCGCAGCCGTTTGCGTCCGGCCGGTGTTTCTGTGTTTACATCGTAGGTGATCAGCACCAGCATATCACACACCTCTTTTGCTTCATTTCCAGAAAAACGGCGGGTATTCCTCCAGATCACCGCGCAGTGTACGGGCAAGCAGCAAAGCTTGCACATAAGGCACCAGACCCCATGGCAGTTTTTCGCCCAGAAACGGATGCGTGATGGTTTCCTGTTTGCGTTTTTGCCAGGCGGAAAGGAACGCCTTGCGTCCTTCATCCGTCAGCCAAACGGCACCGCTGTCCTGCTGCTGGTAATGCTTTCCTGTAATGATTTTTTGGTTGATGCAGGACAAAACGAACCGATCAGCGCACACAGGGCGCAGCTCCTCCATCAAATCCAATGCCAGACTGGTTCTTCCCGGGCGAGGCCGGTGCAAAAAGCCCACATACGGGTCCAGCCCAACGCTTTGCAATGCAGCTGCACATTCCCTTGCGAGCAATGTATACGCAAAGGAAAGCACTGCGTTTATGGGGTCCAGTGGCGGCCGACGGCTGCGGCCAGTAAATGCAAAGTCTGTTCGCTGCTGTAAGATCAGACTGTCAAACCCATCAAAATATCGTTGTGCCGCTTCTCCTTCCAACCCTCGCAGCTCTTCCAATGTACCGCACTCTCGAATTCGCATCAAGGAAGCTGCCAGCTGCGACGAGATTTCTTTCAGCCGCTCCACCGGTACGCGCTGAGGATGGTCACGGGTAGCACGTTCCACCACCCGCCGTGCGTTGTAAACTTTTCCCAGGATAAACCCGCACGCATATCGGCAACTGACTGCAGGATCATCCGCAATCCGGTACTGCTGCTGACGAAGCAGCACATTACCGCGTTCTCCCCCTACGGTGCGGGCCAGAAATCGGCCATTCGGCGTAAAAAATGCCAGATCAATCCCTCGCTCAGCACAAGCACCCATCAGCGCGGGGGATGCGCCTGCATAGGAAAAGGTAAGAATTCCTTCCAATGTGTGCAGCGGAAACCGTGCCACCTCTGTTCCATTCTGATTCACCACCACGGTTTCACCCTCCAGCGAAAGATAGCTTTCCGGCGTGAGGACAAACAGCGTATTCAACAGTTTCCTCATGTGAGTTCCTCCGCGTTTTGCTCTGTCAGATGTGTACGAATATACTCATTTACATCATTTTTCCTGCACAGCACCGGCAGGCAGATCTCTTTCAACGAACAGGCATTGCAGTGTTTTCCAGGGCGCACCTTTGGTGTATACCCTCGGGCAAAGTATTCGTTCATCTCTGCGGCGGTGCGGCGCGTTTTTTCCCGCAGCTCCGGCGTGAACTCCACAAACTCCCGCCGGCGTGTCTGCGCATAGTACAGCGCACCGCGCGGCACGCGGCACACCAGCATTTCCTCCAATGCCATTCCCTGTGCACACAGCTGCAATCGGTCGACATCACTCTCCTTTGGGGCACCATGCTTGTATTCCACCGGCAGAGGTAACCACAAGCCTTCCTGCCCCTGCAAGGGAATGCCTTCCGAATCAAGTGAAAACTCCACCACATCGCACACGCCGGACAGCTTCAGCGTGTGCGATGTTACCCGCATTCCCCGCACAATCAGCAGATTGTTCCGCTTTTCGCGCAGCGTTTCGTTGTGGCAACGCTGATGATCCAGCCTGCCCTCGGCGGTGCGGAGGTTTTCCTGCCATTGCTGCTCCAGATGAATCAGTGCCCATTGGCGGCGGCAGAAACAAAAATGCTGAATGCCCGACAGCAACAGGTATTCATTTTCCATCATCCCAACCGTTCACAGGTCACTCCACCAGGCAGAGTATCATCCACCGTGACCTGGTAGTCACGATAGCTGCGTGCCACAGCTACCTCCGGCTTGCGCTCAACATGTACCGCATCAAACAGCTTATAGGCAGGTGCATTGCCCAACTCACTGTCATGACGGAACACGATTAGCTCTCGCACCGCCATCTTACCGCGTGCTGCACTATGGTCATTTTCAAACATGTTCAGAATCGCCTGCCACAGAAGCTGCAGATCCTCCTCCGAAAATCCGGTTGTTTTGCGGGCCAAATTTGCCGACACATATCCTTCCGCACGATACAGGCCATATGGTACGATGTATTTGCGGCCCATCTCAGTACCCTTGTTCTCGGCATCTGCCTCTGTAGTGATGGCCACACGGGTGATAGTGACCTCCTGCGGCAGGATGGGGTCCACACTGCGGGCAAAACCCAGCTGCACCGGACCGCGCACCTGCCCACAATTCAGCGCCCCTTTTACGAAGGTAGTCATCACGGCGCCGAAGGTACGAATGTCGTAAAAATTGCTGCACATGAAATTGCGAATTTTTTCATCCAGAGTGGGGTCATCCTTTTTGGCCGCTTTCAGGTCTTTATCCACCTTCAAATACTCCAGTGCCTCGGCATCGCTGCGCTGCAGCGGAACCTGATCCTTGATGTAGATCCGATAGCCCGGAGCATCTTCTTTTGCAGTTTCCACATAATTGCGAATCTTGCGCTTCAGGCAAACATCGGTCACCAAGCCATACCCTGTTTCAGGATCAATGCGTGGCATATTGCCTGCATCCGGATCTCCGTTGGGATTGCCGTTTTCCACATCGAACAGGATCACAAAGTCGTAGCGATTTTTAATGATTTCAGACATTTTATACTTCCTCCTTTTTGGTGTAACGCTTCTGTGTTTCGTGATAATAGCCGATCTGGAAGGCACTCTGCTCCGGCAGGGTCAGGCGGGCAGGCAGCGTTTGTGTGATACGGGAATTCAGCTCCGTAATTTTGCGGTTATAGTGTATGACCAGCCCTTTATCCAGCTTCGCCAGATGCTTTTGCGCCAAATTGATCAACAGCGGAAACACCGTTGCGGGCGTTGCTGAAGCCGAATTGAAATAACGGTCCTTTATGGTTGTGTTGATTCCAGGGTTGGCCCGCTGCTGCACATCCTCCAATACCGCAAACAGCCGCCCCAGCAGATACGGCAAATAGTTGCTTTGTTCATTCAGTTCCACAGTCATGACCTCCTTCAGTTGTTCGTCTTTCGAGTTACGCAGATACCAAGCTTTTAAAATCGCGGCCCGGCCGTGCGTAATCTCTCGCTCAGCACGAATGCGCAGCACCACGCCATCCAACAGGGTAGCCGGATAAGGCGTTCCATTCAAAACTGCCAGTAAAAGATCGCCAGCCAACCGCGGGTTTGGCTCCGGATTGCGGGCATTCTGATTCACCGTTTCTCGCAGCAGCCGCCAGACCGGCAACGTGGGAAATTTATCAAATGAGGGCCGCACAATTTCCAGATCCCGGTAATGTTTGGTCACGTTTTGAATCAACGTCCCAAAGCTGTTCTGCCAGAAAAATCGCACCGAAAGACGTGCGGCATTGGGTGCAAGACCTAACACATAAAAACGTGTATCCGGTGAAAGTTTCTGTTCCTGCCACTCCACAGACTCTCCCTTGGACAGACGAATCATAGTCCCCCTGATTTCTCTCTCGTCCATATTGTCATCATACAGCGCTGCCATCATGAAATCCTGATAGGCGGTTTGTCCACCCGCTGCCCAGCAGACGATGGTGGTATCGCCTACGCGGCGTGTGTGCTCCCGGTCGGCAATAAGAGCATTGAGCGCTGTGGTATAAGCAAACGACGCATATTCACTGGTCGGGGCATTGTCCCCTTGTTCGTGCTCATACGAGCAGAAGGCCGATGCATTGAAAGACACCAGCGCCGCACCGGCGGTCTGTGCACCCACTACTCCCTTGATATTTGGGTGCAGGCGAGCAGTCGGTCCGTGCTGACCTGTGACAAGACACAGCGTATTTTCTGCATCCCCGCTTTGTTCGTTGGCATGCTGCCAGCTTTCCCGTACCTGCGCATCTTCCGTCACAGGACCTCCCCGGTACCAGAACAAAAGATTACCGCCCTTCATCACCTCATCCCACTCCTCTTTCAGCGCCGGGTGATCTTTTGCGGTCTGTGGGTTCCAATGTTCATAAAATGCCAGCACAGCACGCGCGGCCGAGCTCTGGGCCTCCTTCAAAATCCGCTCATGCAGCATGCGGGAAGCCGCAAAGCATTCTGCAGTACGTTCAGGCTTTCCCTTTGTGTCAACCCCAAGAAGATAACCGGATGTATCACACAGAAAATTGGCTGCCACACCAGATGACCTCTTGACCGGCTGCGGCACCTCTCGCTCCTGTGGAATCAGTACCGTTTTCTTTCCTCTCTGTACCTCCTGCTGCAGGTGCAGCAAACCCAGCAACTCGCCATTATCACTGAGTTCCAGCGCCCAAGACACCTTTGCTTTCGCCCAACCCGGACGCGCGATTTTCCCAAGAGCCAGCAAATCCTCATAATATTGCGTCAAAGCCTGCAGGATCATCGAAGCACCTCACAATCTGCCACATGTACAACGCCCTGCTCCAAACGAGCCCGGAAATAGGTTGGTGTGATATCCTTTGGGTCTGAGTAATCGAAATCGTACAGCATCAACCCCAGATCTCTCGTCTCTTCAATCGCGGGGATTTCGCCGCCTGACCAGCGGCGAAACTTTGCCGGAAATTCTCTGCACCCGAAGTAAGGGGTGTGATAGCATTGCCCCCGCTCCATACGCCGGGTAACGATATCCTGAAATTTTCCTGGATTGTCACCGGGCGCAGCACGGTCTGTCATCGTAAAATGCGCCTCAATTACATAATGTACATCCTGTAACACCAGCGATGCCCTCTGCACAATCTCCTGAGGCGAAGCCAGATACAGTGGCTGTCCACTTCCCTGTGCTGCAGCGCGGGCTGTTGTGGCAAGCACCTTGCTTTTCACCTCGTTACGGCGAATGCTGACAAACCGAATGGGATTGAGTACATAAATCCGGTCGATATGCCATTGCAGACCGGGGTGGTAGTAAACCGCCTCCACCAGTCCGCGCGCTGCCGAGGGCGTGGGCACATCATAAGACATACGCTCAACCTTCAATTCAGGACGAGAAAAGAGTGCATAGTCGCCCCAGACTTCCAATTGGATCATCCAACATTCCTCCTTACTATCCATTTCACAAGACTCATGCTTTTATATCATCCAGGCTTTCCCTGTTTCCACGTCCAGAGCGAGTCCGGTCTCACGATTGTACAGGGTATTATCCGTCAGCACCCAGTCTTCCCCACCCAGCGCTTCCACCGCGCCGGCTGCGTGCAGTACCGCAAGATGGTCAGGATACACCGTGACGCCATATTGCCCCAATTTTCGATACAAAGAACGCCCACCACTTCTCTGCCGCAGAGCTGCGAGCAACTCCCGATTCTCTTCTGTTGGTATATACACCGTCACCGCGCAGGACTCAATCAAATGGAATCGTTCCGCAGCAGTCGCAAAGGGAAGCATACGCCCTTCCATTGTTTCATTGAAGCCCTTCAAAATTTGTTTCTGATCCAGCGCGTCTTCTCCCTTTACCGCATACAAAAGGGAAAAATATGCTTCGATCGCCTGCGGCTGTGAGATATCTTCAAAGTTACGCCACACACTGCGCGCTGCGTCTGCATTTTGACGGATGATCTGTGGAACCGGCTGACCACTCAGCCGAAAAACAGTAACCACACTATCCGCCACCGGATGTTTTCCCTCCCGATTGCACCGTCCTGCCGTTTGCAAAACCGAATCCAGCCCTGCTTCCTCCCGCCATGCCACCGGAAAATCCACATCCACACCGGCCTCGATCAACGAAGTGGACACAACACGACATGGCAGTCCTTTTTGTAAGCGAGTGCGAATCTCCCGCAGCAGACGTTTGCGGTCAGCTGCACAAAGAAGTGTTGTCAGGCAGTAGCTACCATCGGCAGGTAAACTACTGTACAGCCGCTGTGCCGTTGCCCGACGATTAAC
Organism: Allofournierella sp. CML151; assembly: GCF_027853465.1. NCBI lineage: Bacteria > Bacillati > Bacillota > Clostridia > Eubacteriales > Oscillospiraceae > Allofournierella > Allofournierella sp. CML151. The sequence goes on from NZ_JAPNNW010000007.1 coordinate 55,335, forward strand.
TACACACAGCCCCTGCTGTGCCTGGCCCAATTTCTCTGCCAACTGGTCTTCTGTAAGTTCTCCTTCATTGCGCAGATTTGTACGGTGAAAGAAATGGTACAAGTCGGCTGTATCGTTACAAATCTCCCGTAGTATCAGCCCCGGAGCCAGTTCCCGGAACAATGGTTCCAACGCCGGCTGAGTAGCTGTGCATAAAACAGCGCTGGCCCCATAATAACGCACCAGTTGCCCAATAGCCGCCACACAGGGGCGCAGATAAGCCAGTGGAAGCGTCTGCGCCTCATCAAATACAATCACACTATCGGCCAGATTGTGCAGCTTACGACAGCGGGAAGAACGGTTGGCAAACAGTGATTCAAAAAACTGTACTGCGGTCGTCACGATCACCGGTACATCCCAGTTTTCCGTCGCAAGTACCTTTCGATAAGTATCCGGGTCTGATTGGCTTTCCTCCATCACCGCATCACTGCCCGAATGATGTTCCAACACATTTTCTGCGCCTAAAATGTTGGTAAACACCTCAGCAGTCTGGTCAATGATAGATGTATAAGGAATCACATAAACAATCCGCCGTTTTCCATGTGCCACCGCATGAGACAGTGAGAAGGCCAGCGAGGAGACAGTCTTTCCTCCGCCTGTGGGTACCGTCAGGGTAAAAAGCCCCGGCTGCTCCGTCTCGCCTTTTTCAAAACAGGTGCGAAGAATTTCACATCGCTTTTTGTTCAGTTCATTTTTCGCATTCCACCAAGGAGCAACATATTCCTGCAATCGAGCGAACAATCGTTCCGGCGGCTGAGTTCCCCCGCGCGGTACAGGGCCTCCATTCATAAAGGTCTCTGTATCCAGATAGTCTGCGTCCACCAGACAGGAATACAGCATTCTCGTATAAAAAGCAGTGGAAAAGCCATCCGGAAAGTATTTTCTTTCCGTCGCATCCGGAAGTTTTATCTCCTGCTTCCATTCACTATAATCAGGAATTGCAGTTTTCTTGATACGGCCAAATAAGGTAGAGCTTTCTGTATTACTTTTGGCTCCGCCATCCGGCAAGCCGCCATGGTGTCCTGCCACTGCAAAAGCCACCTCCAGCTGTCTCATGGAAAAGGCCTCCTGCGCCCCGGCAGTGGAATGATCTATTTTTTCCCCACCAGCCAGTCGTTTTTGAAACGCATCGCTGTATTTGCCGATATCGTGCAGCATCCCCGCCAGATACGCCTGTGCCGCAGCACCAAAGGGTTCCGCAAAACCGGCAGCCAAGTTTGCCGTTCCATTCAAATGTTCCAAAACCGTTTGCTGGCGTAGCCCATCCTCGGAAACATGTGCCAATCTGTGGGATTCAGCCATGGAGTTCATGTTTTCACCTCCGCATTCAACTGTAACTCTTTTCTAAAGTATAACACGCTGAATGTCCAATAGTACGGATTTATTTCCTGATTTTCCCATTCCAACCTACTTATCATAAAGCTTTTTAAATTATTACCTGTTCCTAAATACTACGTCAAAACAAACAAAAGCGTAGTTTTCAGCACAATGCTAAACCGAAAACTACGCTTTTGCTTAGAATTCTCTCCTCGCGGAGAGCGACACCTCCTCCCGCGAAAATTGTATTTTTGGTATTTTATTTCTATCCACGCTCTCCTCGCGGAGAGCGACGCAGTTGCAGAGGGATCGTTTCGGTGCTTTCCCAATTTCTATCCACGCTCTCCTCGCGGAGAGCGACGCCAGCGCAGCAACCATTGTGGCCTGCCATTGCGATTTCTATCCACGCTCTCCTCGCGGAGAGCGACAGCAAAATGCTACAAAAAATCGGTTCTTTTTGTAGTCAAACTTGCTATATTACCATTACCATACGCGATTTTTAGAGATTTGTCAAAGTCCTTTCAACGTTTTATACATTTCAAAAGGCACTTCTTTGGTGCGAAGACTCCTGGGTTTTGATGTTCTTTTCATACTCGCACTAGAGTAAAAACAATCTTTTCTAATCTCCATCTAACCATACGCCTCAAGACAAAAATTTCAAGTTTTTTTGAATGCGCTTTTTTCCTCTCTTGAACCTTTTCGAATATTTCTTTATCAACAATTGCTTCATGCGCATTCTCCACGAAAAACATACTGAAAGTCCCATCGTTCTTTTCCTGCTTACCCGTTAAAAAATCAGGCGTATAGATTTTCTGCATCAGCGCATTACCAATGTACTTTTCATTGCTCAGCATACGGTCGATGGTTGATGTGCTCCAAATATCTTTCCCTGTCGCTGTCTTTATTCCGTGCTCCTCCAGATACCGCTTGATTTTTCGCATACCATACCCCTGCAAATACAAGTCAAAAATTTTCCGCACGATCTCCGCCTCTTCAGGAACAACAACTAACACCCCATCTGAGCCCTTTGTATAGCCAAGAAACTGAGTGTGGTTGAGAATCGCCTTCCCACTGCGCATCCGTGCTCGAATCCCAAATTTGATATTCTCACTTTTGCTGCAGCTTTCTTCCTGAGCCATAGCCAGAAAAATGCTGAGCGCACTGTCGTTCACCTTTCTGGTATCAATATTTTCCATTTCGGCATACACCCCAATATCCATTTGCTTCCACTCCCTTATCTGTGCCAAGGTTTCGACCGTATTACGTCCAAATCGGCTCAATGATTTCACTAAAACCAAGTCAAACAAGCCTTTTTTACCGTCCAGGATCATCTGCCGATAACCAGGCCTGTTTTTGTTCTCAAAGCAGAACCAACATCAGAATAGATTTTCACCAAGCTCCAGTTTGGATTCTCCCGAATAACGGTTTCAAAGTAAGATTTCTGAATTTCAAGACTTTCCAGCTGTTCTGTATGCTTCGTGCTGACTCGACAGTAAGCTGCAACCCGCAATTTTTCTTTGTTGTGAGAAAAAGCGCTCATTTCCGGCCTCATAAAAATTCCTCCATGCCAGAAGTATAGCATGGAGGAATTTTTACTATATGATGGCATAAGAAAAAAGCTACACTTTGATTTCTCAAAATGTAGCTTTTAACATGAGTTTGTGGGATGAAATTGATGCCTTATTCCCTTCTTGTTCCATAGGCGGGGGCTCCACCACACAAACTCCACATACGTACTGCGTACAGAAGGTCAGCACTGCAAGTCATGGCTAACTTATCAAAATAAGACTTTCACCCACACTTTCCATGCGGAGAGCGACTTGAAGCGCCCGGTGCCGCCCCGCAGCTCCGAAAAGTTTCTATCCACGCCCTCCGTGCGGAGGGCGACTGGTGACACCGGTAGAGGATAACCTGGATGTACAATTTCTATCCACGCCCTCCGTGTGGAGGGCGACGCGGGGGGCAGAGCATACGGATTTATTTTGATTATTTCTATCCACGCCCTCCGTGTGGAGGGCGACAGGAAAAGATATATCACCATTCGAGCCAACAACAGATTTCTATCCACGCCCTCCGTGTGGAGGGCGACTTATCCGTATCATGGGGGGTATTTTGCGATGATTATTTCTATCCACGCCCTCCGTGTGGAGGGCGACGGCCTACTACCGGTACAGCGGCGGCAGCGGCCAGACTATTTCTATCCACGCCCTCCGTGTGGAGGGCGACACGGGGGACTACTACGGATATGCGATACTGGCGAAATTTCTATCCACGCCCTCCGTGTGGAGGGCGACGTTTTTTGGCAAGATAGCAAACAACCTTGCTAAAAATTTCTATCCACGCCCTCCGTGTGGAGGGCGACGCGGTTCAGGTGCTGTGCTTTGCCCAGAACGGCCTCATTTCTATCCACGCCCTCCGTGTGGAGGGCGACACTTTCGCAGCGTACCTTGTCCGAGAGTCTCAAAATTTCTATCCACGCCCTCCGTGTGGAGGGCGACATCAAAAGTTCACAAAATATTGTTTGCTTTTGCAGCACAAACACAAAATTCGTCGTTCTGATATTACTAAATACACACTCTCTGGTTCTATCAAAACCGTTTCGCGTTCTTTTTCATCATTTTTCAGCTATCTTTTGGTGCGAAGCTCCCAGTGCTTTTCTGTGCGCTTCATGTTCGCACCTGCTACAGCAGCAACACATCGTCCTGCGACCACTGCGGACAGCGCCCGATATGCTCCACCTTCTTCTTGTAAGAGTTTCCCAAACAGTAAAAGCGCAGGCTATGGCAGTCCATTGTTAAATTTTATAATGTTCCCTTTGTACACCGTTGCAATCAAATCCTATTACATCACCATACGCACTTTTTCTTCCGGCACCACGCTGTTGATACCGCCATGGGTCTGGGTGGACAGGCTGGCTGCACAGCAGGCAAACCGGGTCACAGCAGCCATCTCCTCCACCGTCAGCTCCTCCGGCGCCTTGTTCAGACGCAGGAATCGGCTCATGGCGCTGCCGCCAAAAATATCACCTGCTCCAGTGGTATCCACCACACGAAGTCCAGTGGGCGAAGCCACCTGACCGCAGCCCTGTTTGCTGGCAAAATGGCAGCCTTTGGGCCCCAGAGTGGCATACACCAGCCGAACACCGTATTCATTCAGCAGCTTCTGCGCGCCTTCCTCCGGAGAAATGCCCCACAGAAATTCGATTTCTTCATCGCTGATCTTCACGATATCGGCCTGGTGCAGGCCCCATTCGATCTGTGCCTTTGCATCCTCCTCGCTGTTCCACAGCGGCTTGCGCAGGTTGGGGTCGAAGCTGATGTACTTTCCTTTCTCTTTTGCGTAAGCAACAGCCGCCTGGGTGGCACCGCGAGCCGGTTCGTTTGTCAGACTCAGCGTGCCAAAATGGAACACCCGGCAATCGTCGATCAGGGAACGGTCCACCTCTTCTGCGCACAGACAGGTATCAGCACCGGGCTTGCGTGCAAAGCTGAAGGAACGGTTTCCCGTGCCGTCCAGCGTAACAAAAGCCAGCGTGGTAAACACGTTGGGGTCAAGCGTGATCCCCTCCGTGCCGATACCAAGCTCTTGCAGTGTGCCCACAAGCAGATGCCCGAACGCATCGTCACCCACCTTGCCAATCAGCGCGGTGGAGCAGCCATATTTCTGCAAAGCAGCCAGAAAATTGCCCGGCGCACCACCCGGCTGTGCCTTCAGGGTGGGATAACCGGATTCATCGGTGGAAACGGGGGCAAAATCGATCAGCAGTTCGCCCAGCGCCACAACATCTTTCATACCCATATACCTCCTGTGTTCCATTCACAGAGCCAGATCATAGAGCTGCAGATCCATGCGCGCTTTTCCGCTGGCAAAGAATTCGATGCCATCCGCATCCGCCGGAATATCGTAAAGCGTCAGGCTGGCCGCCTGCCGTCCATCCTGCAAAAAGAACTCCGCCGAATAGCGGTCCAGCACCATGCGCAGCTTCAGAGTGTTCCCCACTGCCGTCAAAGGTACTTCCCGCAGCTCCAGCGCATCCCGGAAGCCGCCTCCATGACGGCGGTCGATGCGCAGCAGGCCTTCCTCTAGGTCAACACGCAGCTCTGCCCAGCGCCCGGCGCCGCAGGCAAAGCGCAGGCCGAAGCGCCGTGCTTCGGTCACATTCACCTCAAGCTCACAATCCAGTACACGGCCGTGAACGCCGCTCAGCCGGACCGGCTGCTCCTGAATCTCCACACCCCGGAATGCCGTCCGCAGACGACGAGCCGCATCCAGCTCACGTACCGGACGCTGGCACAGGGCTCCATCCTGCCAGAACAGTTCCCGGGGCAGCGTCATCTGGCCATACCAGCATGCATGCTCCGGCGGATAGCAATGATCCCAATTCTGCATCCAGCCAATGAGCACCCGCCGCCCGTCCGGCGTTTCCAGCGTCTGGGGTGCGTAAAAGTCCAGGCCACTGTCCAGCGGGGTGTCCGCCTGCTGTACAAAGGGGGTACCGGGGCCCTCCCAGCTGCCGATCAGCGCTGCCGTATCGTTGCCGCAGTGATAACGGTTGTCTGCGGTCTGGCGCACAAACTGGGGAGAAATAATCACGACCGCGCGGCCTTCCAGCTCAAACAGGTTCGGGCATTCCCACATGCTGCCCAGACTGCCATCGTTCTCCGCAAGGATCTGCACAAACTCCCAAGGGGAATTTACATCGAGCGGTGCCGCGTTTCGGTAGAGCAGAAGCCGCCCGTGGCCATTCTTTCCGCGGCCGCCCAGCAGCATATACAGGATTCCATCCCGGGTAAACAGGAAGGGGTCCCGGAAATCTCGGCGGGAATATCCCTCCGGCTGCTGTTCACAGGGCAGCACCGGGGCGCACGCCTTGGTATAGTCCCGTCCATCGCCCACAGCCATGCATTGCTGCTGGATCTCGCCATCGTTTTCCGGCATAACACCGGTGTAAAGCAGCAGCTGCTTGCCCTGCCATTCCACTGCTCCGCCGGAAAAACAGCCCTTTTCATCAAAAGGCGAATCCGGAGCCAGCGCGCAGGGCTGGTCGTTCCAGTGAAGGAAATCGGTGGTCACGGTATGTCCCCAATGCATGGGGCCCCAGCAGTTGGAATAGGGGTGATACTGATAGAACAGATGGTACTGTCCCTCGTAGCAGGACCAGCCGTTGGGGTCATTGCACCAGCCCACCGGGGGTACCGCATGAAATGCCGGGCGCTGTTCCAGAGGAGTGCGGTGGTCCGACTCATACTGGCGAGCCCTGCAAAGAGTATTAGCTTGTTGCATTGTTTTTCTCCGTAATAAAATTTGCCTGCCGTGCCAGGCGCACGGCAGGCAGTTATTTTTAGCCGTTCATGCTGGCAAAATAATTGTCCAGTCCGGTTTGCTTGAGCTGCAGAAGCTCCTGCAGATTCATCTGGTCAAGCTTGGCAATGTAAGCATCCCATTCCTCGGCAGCGCCGCCATTCATGATCCAGGCCGCCTTCTGGCTTTCCGCGTAGGGCTTCAGGTCGGTCTCGATCTGGGTAATGCGGTCGGTGGTGTCGATGTCAAAGAAGATGGGCGGATAGTTATATTCGCTCTCCATTGCCGGGGCAAACAGCTGCGAAATAGTATCCAGGCGCAGAGCAGCGTCGTCCGGCTTGGTGGTGTAAACACCGTAGTAGCTGTCCAGCACAGCCAGAGGGCCGCCCAGATTGGTCTTCATGCGCAGCTCATAGGGAACCACACCCGCCGGGACAGGCAGATGCTGCAGGGTGCCGTCCTCTTTCATCTCGAAGATGTTATCCTGTACGGTGTCGCCGTAGGTGCCCCAGTTATCCTGTACCGACTGAATGGGGTCATACAGCTGATCGATCCACTTGGCGGTGAGAGCGGGGTTGGGGTTGGTACCGGTGATCACGCAGCGGCCGATCTCGAAGCCCATTGCGTTCTGCCGGGTGACCGCAGCCTCGCCGTCCGCATTTTTCAGCGGGGGCAACGCCACATAGTTATCGGGAGTACCGGCGCTGGTGTTATCCCAGGCAAGGAACAGGCCATAACGGTCGCCGGCTGCCTTGGACACGTAGGTGTTGTAATCCTGGGTGAACACCTCGGGGTCGATGAGCCCTTCGGCATAGAGGCTGTGCAGCCACTCCAGACCGGGGATGATACCCTCGTCGGCCAGGGTGTAGATCACCTGCTTGTCGTTATTGACCACATAATGGTCGGCATTGTCGCCGTAGCCAAAGGCGCTCAGCAGCACGCCCACGTCCTCATTGCCGCCATTCATCACGAAGGAAAGGGGCAGACTGTCCGGATGGGCCTGCTTGAACGCACGCAGCACCTCGGTCAGTTCCTCGGGAGTGGTGGGCATTGCCAGGCCCAGCTCATCCAGCCAGGCCTTGTTGATCCAGGGAATACCACCGATGGACTGAATGGCTTCTTTGCCGTTGCCCAGCTCCTCGATCCAGGGGAAGGAATAAATGTGGCCGTCCGGTGCGGTGATGAGGGCGCGGTACTCGGGGTTTTCGTCCAGAATCTTTTTCAGGTTGGGCATGTACTGGTCGATCAGCTCATCCACTGCCACGATGGTGCCGTCCTTCGCGTAGCGCAGCAGATCATACTGGCTCATCTGCGCATCGAACACAATGTCCGGCAGTTCCTTCTTGGCCAGAGCCAGCTGCTTTTTCTCGCCGAACTGGTCGTCCACATATACCGTCCAGTCAATGTGAACGTTGGTTGCCTCCTCCAGACGCTGGGCGATCAGCCGGTCGTTGATCTCCTGTCCGGCAAACGAGGGCTCATGAGTCAGTGCGGTAAAGGTAACGGTCTCAGTCAGCGGAAAATTGGCAGTTGCAGCGTCCACCGAAGCAGCAGCGCTCTCCTGCGCGGAGCCGCACCCGGTCAGGGCCGTCAGGGTCAGCGCGGCTGCGCCTGCCAGCGCCAGTGCGCGTTTGGAAATCACATTCATCAGATTCTCTCCTTTTCTTAATCGCTGTGTTGCATCATATCGAACGTCCTTACAGAACGTCGGTCAGCCTTTTACAGAGCCCAGCATGACGCCCTTCTCGAAATACTTCTGGAAGAAGGGATACATGACCAGCAGCGGCACGCTGGAAACCACGATGGTCGCATACTTGAGCTGCTCGGCGATTTTGGCCATCATGGCAGCGTTCTGGGCATCGGCTACTATGCCGGGGCGCGGGGTATTCTGCACCAGGATCGAGCGGATCACCAGCTGCAGCGGCTGCAGCGACTGATCCTCCAAATAGATCATGGCATCAAAGTAGCTGTTCCACATGCCAACGAACTGGTAAAGCACCAGCACCGCAATGATGGGCTTGCACACCGGAAGCAGGACCCGGAAGAAATATTGCAGCTCCGAGGCGCCGTCCAGCGCTGCCGCTTCATGCAGCTCCTGCGGGATGGACTTATAATAAGTACGCGCCAGAATGATGTTCCACACATTCACCGCGCCGGGCAGGATCAGTGCCAGCGGGCTGTTGATCAGGTTCAGATTGGATACCAACAAATAAGTGGGCATCAAACCGTCGCCGAAAAACATGGTGATGAGGAAGAAGGTGTTCAGTGCCTTGCGACCCACAAAATTGGGCAGACTCAGCGGATAGGCCGCCAGCAGACAAACGGCGGTGGAAAATGCTGCAAAGGAAGACGAATACAGGAACGAATTGAGGAAGCCGCGGGCGATCATCTTATCCTGGAACACCCGGCGGTAGCCTTCCAGCGTCCAGTCCTTCGGCAGAAGGCTGATGCCCTGATTGGTCAGAACCACCGGATCAATGAAGGATGCCAGCACCACATAGACCAGAGGCACCAGCACGGCCAGCGCAAACAGCGCCAGCAACACATTGCCGCAGGCAAGAACGATTTTGTCCTTGCGGGTATAAAACTGTCTGGTTTCCATGAACGATACCCCTTTCTTACAGGCCTTCGCCTTCGTTAAGGCGGCTCACAATGGCATTCACAGCAAGCAGCAGTGCCACGTTGATCACCGCATTGAACAGGCCAACCGCCGTGGAATAGCCATAATCGCCGATTTCCAGACCCAGCCGATACACATAGGTGGGAATGATCTCCGATGTGGCACGGTTCAGGTCGGTCTGAAGGGCGAGCGCTTTTTCAAAGCCGATGTTCATGATCTGGCCCGCCGACAGGATGAACTGAATCACCATGATGGGCTTCAGGGTGGGAATGTCCACATTCCAGATCTGCTGCAGCAGGCTTGCGCCGTCGATGTTGCAGGCGTCGATCAGATCCCCGCTCACACCGGACAAGGCCGCCGTGTAGATGATGGACGCCCAGCCGGCGCCCTGCCAGATTCCGCTGATGATGTAGATGGAGCGGAATGCCCCCGGATCGGTCATCAGGTTGGACTGCGTACCCAGCGCCGCATTGATGGGGCCGACCGGAGAAAGGAAGGCAATGATCATACCGGCCATTACGATCACCGAAATGAAGTTGGGCGCATAGATCAGCAGCTGAATCTTTTTGCGCAGCCCCACCCGCCGTACTCGGGAGAGCAGAATCGCCAGGATGATGGGCGGAAAAAAGCCCCACAGCAAGCCGTAAACGCTGAGCTTCAGTGTGTTCATCATCAGGCGCGGGAATTCCGTGGAGGAAAGGAACCGCTGGAAGTTTTCAAACCAGATCCATTCGCTTCCAAAAATGCCCAGGCGGTTGTTGTAGTCCTCAAACGCAATCGCCAGGCCGCCCATGGGCACATACTTAAAGATGAGCGTCAGCAGAACGGCAGGCATTGCAAAAAACACATAAAGCTGCCAGTTGTTTTTCACGTAGACCAGCTTTTGGTGCCTGGTCTGCGCATCCGGGAATTTTGGTAGACTCATGATCCTCATCTCCTGTTTTACATTTGCACATTCAAGATTTACATTTTGTAACCTTATGCGTTTACTATACGCCAACTTTTCTTCTTTGTCAACGCACTAATCCGGCTTTTTTATGGATTTGTAGGCATATACAAAGGGGTTTCTTAAGAATTGTGCAAATGAGAAATACAGTTTTACATTTATTTACATTCTTGTGCTTTTGCATTTTTGCGGTATAATAAATAGGAAAGGAACTCACAGGAGGGATGGTTCGTGGCTACAAAGAAGATCACCATGCAGGATATTGCTGCTGCATGCGGCCTTTCGCGCAATACCGTATCAAAAGTGTTTAACGACCGGGGCAGCGTACCCGAAGTCACACGCCAGCAAGTTTTGACCATGGCTCGCCAAATGGGTTATCGTCAATTGACTGTGCCGGAAAATACGCCTGCACCGCAGGGGCGCAGCATTGCACTTCTGACCCTGTGCATGCCAGGCCGGAACCACTACGGCTCCAATTTCATTTCCAGTTTTGCAAACCGGATGAGCCGTGCGGGCTATACCTTGATGATCTACGAGATCCAGGCAGATGAGCATCAGGACTGCCGCCTGCCCGCCAACTTCGTTTTGGAAAACACCGCCGGTATCCTGTGTATCGAAATGTTTGACCGCCGCTATACCGACTTCATCTGTCAGCTCGGGCTTCCGGTCCTTTTCTCCGATACCTATGCCCGGGCGGATTTTTCCGCTATGGCCGGGGATTTTATCTCGATGGAAAACACCACCAGTTCCATCGCGGTCACCACGCAGCTGATTGAGCAGGGAGCACGAACGCTGGGCTTCGTGGGTGATCACACGCATTGCAACAGTTTCTATGAGCGCTTCAACGGATTCCGCACCGCACTTGCCCGAGCCGGCCTGGCTCTGGACCCGAAGCTGTGTGTGGTCGCGCCCAACAGCTCGCCTTATGGGGAAGCCGCCTGGCTGGTGGAACAGCTGCGTGCAATGCCTAATCTGCCGGATGCTTTCGTCTGCGCCAACGATTATCTGGCCATTAACCTAATGAAAGCCTTGAAATACATGGGGCTTCAGATTCCCTCGGATGTGATGGTGATGGGGTTTGACGATTCCCCGGAAGCGACTGTGGCGGAACCCCAGCTTTCCACCGTGCACATTCCCAGCAGTGAGATGGGCTTCATCGCCGCAGGAATTTTGCTGGACCGCATTCAGCGCCCCAATCTCCCCTACCGCTGCTGCTATATTCAGACAACTCCGGTTTGGCGGGCGTCTACACATGCCCTGCCGTCTTCGCCGGTATAACTCCCCCTTCTTTACAATCGCATGATCAGCGGATAGAACCTCTGGACTCAAGTCTTTCCAGATACAATAAGCCCTACTTTCCAGTTGTTCTGTATGCTTCGTGCTGACTCGACAGTAAGCTGCAACCCGCAATTTTTCTTTGTTGTGAGAAAAAGCGCTCATTTCCGGCCTCATAAAAATTCCTCCATGCCAGAAGTATAGCATGGAGGAATTTTTACTATATGATGGCATAAGAAAAAAGCTACACTTTGATTTCTCAAAATGTAGCTTTTAACGTGCGTTTGCGTGATGAAATTGATGCCTGCTCCCCTCCTTGGCCCGTAGGGCGGGGTCCCCACGAAAGTTTGCACAGCAAAGTTTTGTGGGGAAAAGGAGGAATGACGGAGCGGTATGAGAAAAGCCCAGCCGAATGGCTGGGCTTTTTGAATGGAGCGTAGTCCATTCCGACGTGGTGCCGGTGGTGGGACTTGAACCCACACGGTGTTGCCACCAACGGATTTTGAGTCCGCATCGTCTGCCATTCCGACACACCGGCTTATTTGTAACAGGGTTTATTATACTATAGCGCCGCCAAAAAAGCAAGCCTTTTTTCGCGGTATGCAGCGGCGTCCCGGCTTTGCGCTTTTGCAAAACCGGGACGCCGTTTTCGTTTCCTCTCCCTGCCCTTTTCTCTTTTCTTGCAGCCCTTTACCGCCGGGCGTTTTTCAGGCGGTTTTCCTCCAGAATACGCCGGATCTCACCGTTGGTGCGCTCCACCTCTTCCCGGAAGGAACGGGCGGAAATGCGCAGCGCACCATGGCCCAGGATAATCAGCTGTTCCGCACCGTCCGATGTAACCACCCGCACCCGCCGTTTTTTCGCCAGCTGATAGGTGGTTTTCTCGATGTACATATCGGCAGTTTCTGCTTCCTTGGTGTAGACGATGTGGATATTATGATACCGGCTCACCTCGCCTGTGCCATGGGGCACCTTATAGGCGTCGAACACCAGAATCACCTGGCAATCATGGAAGCCCCGGTAATTGCACAGCAGGTCCGCCAACGCCTGACGGGCGCCCGCCAGATTATCCGCCGCCAGCTTTTTCAGCTCCTCCCAGGCAAAGATCAGGTTATAGCCGTCCACCAGCAGATACTCCGACCCGCTGGGTTCAAAATGATACTCCGCCTGCTTCACCGGCGCGGGACGGAACAGCTCCCGTCCCTTGGAAGGGCCGTAGGTGCGCTCGAAGATGGCTGCAAGCTGCTTGTCCTCCTCCAGCGAGGAAACAGGCGCGCTCTGCCGTCTGGTCTGCCGGGGTGCGGGCTGCTCCTCCGGTTCCGGCTCGTTCAGGCGCACGCCGCTTTCCACATGGGCGTGGGCGGGCACCTCATCCCACTTCACGGTATAACCCGCGCCGTGGGCGCAGAACACCGAATCCGGCGGATTTTCGGTATCCCGCTCGGGATCGTAACCCATTGCCTCGATCACGGCGGGGGCGTCGTGACAGGGCCGGTAGCCCGCCAGCGTACAGGCCAGCCGCCCCTTGCCCCGGGTATACCCGGCCAACTCCATGGCATAGCCCCGCATCTCAGCCACCGGTACGCTGCCGGTGAGCACCGAGGTTTCGCCCAGCAGCTCGGGCGGATCAAAGCTGCCCCCCATCCGCTGCACATCCGCCATGGCCCGGCCCACCTGCTCGGCGGGCACCTCCAGCCGGAACTCATACCAGGGCTCCAGCAGGATGCTGTCCGCCTGCATCAAACCCTGGCGTACCGCCCGGTAGGTGGCCTGGCGGAAATCGCCGCCCTCGGTGTGCTTCAAATGCGCCCTGCCCGCGGTGAGGGTGATCTTCATATCGGTGATGGGGCTTCCGGTGAGCACCCCCAGATGCTCCTTCTCCTCCAGGTGGGTGAGGATCAGCCGCTGCCAGTTCCGGTCCAGCACGTCCTCGCTGCAAATCGTATCAAATTGCAGACCCGCGCCCCGAGGCAGCGGCTCCAGCAGCAGATGCACCTCGGCATAATGGCGCAGGGGTTCAAAATGGCCCACACCCTCCACCGGGCCCGCGATGGTCTCCTTATACACAATACTGCCGGGACCAAAGCCCACAGCCAGGCCGAACCGTTCCCAGATCAGCCGCTTGAGCACATCCAGCTGCACCTCCCCCATCATCTGCAGATGAATCTCGGCCAACCGCTCGTTCCACACGATGCGCAGCTGGGGGTCCTCCTCTTGCAGCTGGGTCAGCTTGGGGAGCACCGCGTGGGCATCGCAGCCCTCGGGCAGCAGCAGGCGGCAGCTCTGCACCGGCTGAAGCACCGGGGCCCGGCCCATGGTCTCCTCGCCCAGGCCCTGGCCCGCCCAGGTGCGGGTCAGACCGGTGACCGCGCACACGGTTCCCGCCGGGGCCTGTTCTACCATCTGGAATTTTGCACCGGAATATACCCGGAGTTGGTCCGCTTTTTCCTGCCAGGACTGGCCATCCGGGCCCTCACCGGTGAGCAGCGCCTTCACTCGCAGGCTTCCGCCGGTGACCTTGAGCCAGGTGAGCCGGTTGCCCTGCTCATCCCGGGAAATCTTGAACACCCGGGCAGCGAACTCCTCGGCCGCCTTGGGCTGGCGGGTATAGGCCTGCAGTGCTTCCAGCAGCTCATCCACCCCTTGAAGCTTCAGCGCCGAGCCGAACAGACAGGGAAACACCTGCCGCCGGGCAATCATGGCAGTAATCAGATCAGCAGGCACTTCGCCGTTTTCCAAATAGGCGTCCATGGCCTCCTCACTCTGCATGGCCAGTGCTTCCGCAAAGGCACCCGGGTCCAGCGAGCCGTCAAAGGGCACAAAGCCCTCCTCCAGGCGGGCCAGTTGCTCCAGTACCGACTGCCGGTCCGCTCCGGCCAGATCCATCTTGTTCACGAACACAAACACCGGCACCCCATAGCGGCGCAGCAGCTTCCATACGGTCTCGGTGTGGCTCTGCACGCCGTCGGTGCCGCTCACCACCAGCACCGCATAGTCCAGTACCGAGAGGGTGCGCTCCATCTCGCCGGAAAAGTCCACATGGCCGGGGGTGTCCAGCAAGGTGATTTGGGCGTCGGGCAGGCTGAGCACCGCCTGCTTGGAAAAGATGGTGATGCCCCGCTCCCGCTCCATGGCGTTGGTATCCAGAAAGGCATCCTTATGGTCCACCCGGCCCAGCTTTTTCAGGCAGCCACCCCGATACAGCAGCGCCTCGGACAGGGTGGTCTTGCCTGCGTCCACGTGGGCAAGCAGACCAGCACAAATTCGTTTCATCGCGTTTATCTCCTGTGATCATACTGCCTTTTATTGTATCACAGAATCTGCAAAATTCCGAGCCGCTTTTTCCCTCTTTGCCCGGTCACCGTCTTCGCTGCCGCTCCTCCCGGCGCTCCTCCCGGCTGGACACACAGGCCCCCGCATAGCATACCAGCGCGCTGCCCAGCATCGCTCCCAGCAGCACCAGCAACAAGATCGTTCCCATGGTCTCACTCCCCTTTTCTGTTTGTTGGTGACACCATGCTACCATGGGCGGCATGCTGTTTTTGCTGCAATGTGCCGGGCGGTAATTTTCGTAAAACAGCGGCACGCCGGTCTTGCTGAAAGCTTCAAAAGCTTCGCAAAACCAGCGTGCCGCCGTTTGTCTCTTTATTCGTACCGGTCCGCAAAACAAACTCGGCGCAGGCCCAGAATCTCCGCGCTGCCCGCCAGCGTAATGCCGAAGAACACCACCGGTACCGGCAGCTCCATGTAGTCCACAATAGTACCGTTACACAGCGTGCTGCCAGTGCACAGGATCAGATCCGCCCACTGCACCAGGTCTTCCTTTGCCCGGGCGCCGTCCTCCACCAACGTGCCGAAGCGGGTGGCACCCACATTTTCCGGGTTCAGGTCTAACACCCGCACCTGGCGGCCGCTGCCTGCCAGCATCTCCAGCAGGGCGGGCTGATAGCCCACCAGCCCCACCCGCCGGGCATCCGGGTATTCCCGGTCCAGCCAGGCATGCATATCTGCTGCGCACTGCTCCGGTCCCTGGGTGCGGCAGTGCACCGTTCCCACGCAGCGTCCCAGATGCGCCATCACCGCGTTCATGCAGGCGATGAACAGGCCCCGGGCGTGGGCGTCGTGCAGGATGTCCAGGTCCAGCACCTGGGCCAGCGTGCCGGAAAAGGCGGCGGGCGCATCGGTAAAGGCCTGCCCCTTGCCGCCCCGGTATTCCGCCTGGATCATCACGTCCTTGCCCTCCAGAATGGGGAAATCCGTGCGTCGGGTCTGGCCGATGGCCTCCTCCGGGGTCAGGGCACGGCAGCTCACCTCCACCGGCTCCTCTGCCAGCTCATTTTCGTTCACAATGCGGGCAAATTCCTTTTTCAGCCGTTCATATAACTCGGTTTGCGTCATATGCCGTCTCTCCTTCCTGTTGTTCCACAAGTCCCAAAAATTCCCGGGGCGGGGCAGGCCAGGCTGCGCTGTATAGTTCTTCGGCGGGTGTAATGCCGCACAGCTCGCCTCCTGCAAGCACACCCACCCGATCGGCAAGGCCCTGTGCCTCGGCAAAATCGTGGGTCACAAACAGCACCGCACAGCCAAATTCCTGCCGCACCTGGCGCAGCAGCCCATACAGCTGCCGCTTGGTCACCGGGTCCAGGGCAGCAAAGGGCTCATCCAGCAGCAAAAGCGCGGGCCGCAGCGCCAGAGCACGGGCCAGTGCCACCCGCTGCTGCTCACCACCGCTCAGGGTACCCGGGTACTGATTCAGCACCCGTTCCAGACCGAATCGCCCGGCCAGCTGCTCTACCTGGCAGCGTATCTCCTCCCGGCGCATGCGTCGCATCCGCAGCCCATAGCCAATGTTCTGTGCCGCGGTCAGATGGGGAAACAGGCTGTATTCCTGATACAGGTAGCCAATATTCCGCCGGTGCAGCGGGATGGAACGCACCTCACGCCCCTGGAGCAGCACCTGCCCGCCGGAGGGAGGGCAGAAGCCCGCGGCGGTTTCCAGCAGCAGGGTCTTGCCCGCACCGGTACGCCCCAGCAAAGCCAGGATCTCACCTTCGGCCAGTGCCAGTTTTACTCCCTCCAGTGAGAAATTTCCTCGCCGCAGGGTCACATCCTTCAGCTGCAATACCGGTTCACACATAACGCCCCCACCTTTTGTCCACACAGGTAAAACGGAAGGCCACGCCAGCGACGCCGCCGAGATGACCAGCAGCAGGAACGCGCTGGCCAGCGCGCCGTCCAGATCGTTGGCGCTCACATTCAGATAGATGTTTGCGGGCAGCGTCTCTGTCTTCATCCGGGTCACGCCCACCAGCATCAGGGTCGCGCCGAACTCCCCCAGCGCCCGGGACCAGACCAGCACCAGCGCCCCGGCCAGACTGTGACGGCACAGGGGAAGCAGAATGGTAAAAAAACGCCGCGCCTCACCTGCCCCCAGCAGCCCCGCCACATATTCCAGCTTCCGGTCCGCCCGGCGAAAGGCCGTGGAGGCCAACTGAACGGCGAAGGGCAGATTCACCGTGAGCTGGGCCAACACGATGCCGTTCTGACTGAACACCACCGGCAGGCCGGCAGCCTTCAGCGCTTTGCCCGCCGGGGAGGAGAACAAGATCAGCAAGCTCACGCCCAACACGATGTAGGGCAACGACATGGTGAGCTCCAGCAGCATCTCCACCGCTGCCCGGCCGGGAAATTCCGTGCGGGTAAGCAGATAAGCAGTGGGCACCGCCAGCACAAAGCAGAGCACGGTGGAGATGCTGGCGGTCTTCAAACTGGTTCCCAGTGCAAACAGAGTCTCCGGCTGTGTCAGTGCCTCCGGAAGGCTTTTGGCTCCACGCAGCAGAATCATCGCCACATTGCTACCGATCAGCGCCAGTGCCGCCAGAGCAGCCAAGCCGCACAATACCCGGAACGCGCTGCGTCCGCTGTTCATTGCACCTGCTCGTAGCCGTATTCCGCCCAGATACCGGCCGCCTCCTGCCCTGCCAGATATTCCGCAAAGGCATCTGCCGCCGGGTCATCGGCCGCAAAGCTCAGCCGGGCCGCCGGGACGGTTTTCACATAAGCGTCCAGATCCGTGGTCTGGCAGACCTCCACTCCCTCGGTGTTGCAATTTTCCTTCCAGATGATGGCCGCATCCGCCTCGCCCAGTGCGATCACGGTGGCCAGCTGAGGCGCGGTGGTGGTGGTAGCCGCCAGAGTGACCTGATCGGTTACGCCGAAATCCTGGAAAGCCTTTTGTGCAATCTTGCCGATGGGCGTGGCCTCTGCATCACCGGTTACGGTGGTCACATCCTCCCGGGCCAGGTCTGCGATGCCTGTAATGCCCTTGGGATTGCCCTCTGCCACTGCCAGCACCGGGATGTGCTTGACCAGATCGGTACTGGAAACCACATATTCCTCCACCGGCTTTACCTCATCGGCCGAACCGGCGATAAAGAATGCCCCCTCCTGGGACTGGGTGATCTGGGTCTGAATCTGCGCCGCGTTGGCATAGGTCACATTCATCTCGCAGCCGGTCGCTTCCGAGAACGCTGCAGCAATCTCCTCAAAGGGCTCATGCATTCCGGCACCGCAGTAAATCATCAGGGTCTGGCCGGTCAGGTCCTGCGCCGTTTCGGATGCCGCTTGCGAAGACGCCGCCTGTGAGGAGGCCGCGGACGCGGCGGTGGAATCCGCAGCAGATACGGCAGACGCGGAAGAGGAATCCGAAGCAGCGGACCCGCAGCCCGTCAGTGCCAATACCAGGCCCATGCACAGGGCCGCCATGCGAAACTTGTTCTTTGTTTTCATCACCAAAACGCTCCTTTTCCGGCGTTTGCGCCGGCACTTTTTTCGATTTTAACATTCTTTGGCCCAAAAGTAAGTTGGCCCGCCAACTTTTTTGTTATAATAAAGAAAAGTTGCAGTGTGTAAAATCGGAGAAACGACTATGGAGGAATGGCTGGAAGCTTTGAAGCGGGACCGGCTTTTCGGAAGTCTGGGGGAAGAGGCCCTGCGCCACAAGCTGCTGCCCCTGGCAGCGGAGCGCCATTACGCCGCCGGGGAGGTGCTGCTGCGGCCGCAGCAAACCGAGGAGCGGCTGGGTCTCATCCTGGAAGGGCGGGTGCAGATTCTGCAGCTGTTTCCCAGCGGAGCCAGCAGCCTGATGGCGGTACTGCGTCCGGGCGGCCTGCTGGGAGTGGATCTGGTATTCACCCGCACCCTTGCCTCTCCCTACCACGCAGTGGCCAGTGAAGATACCCGGGTGCTGTATCTGCCCGCCGCGCCGCTCACCCGGCCGGGCCCGCTTACTCCGGAGGAATGCATGGCGGTGATGCGTCAGGCACTGCTGATTCTCTCTCATGATAACATGAAAAAGCACTACCGGCTGACCATTCTTTCCCAGCGTGGACTGCGTCAGCGGGTGCTGGCCTACCTGAGCATGCAGGCCACTCGCCGGAAAAGCGCCAGCTTTTCCATTCCCTTTTCCCGGGAGGAGCTGGCCAGCTACCTGTGTGTGAACCGCAGTGCGCTCTCTCACGAGCTTCGCCAGATGGAACAGGACGGCTTGATCCGGTTTCGGAAAAACCGTTTTACTCTTCTCACCCCACCGGAATAAACAACAAAGCCGCCGCAAGGAAATCCCCTGCGGCGGCTTTGTTTACATTCTGAAATTATTCGCCGGAAACTGTCTCACTGGAAGCAGTTTCACTGGCGGCTGCCTCACTGGAAGCGGTTTCACTGGCGGCTGCCTCACTGGAAGCGGCTTCACTGGAAGCTGCCTCGCTGGAAGCGGCTTCACTGGAAGCTGCCTCGCTGGAAGCGGCTTCACTGGAAGCTGCCTCGCTGGACGCTGCTTCGCTGGTGGTGATGTCACCGGTGGCATCACTGGTATCGCCCAGCTCCATCCGGCTCTTTTCAAATACGGTCACCTTGTTGGTGTCCACCAGATAGACCGTATCCTCGCCCTGCTTCTGCAGATAAACGGTGCCGGTCACATCATTGGTGGCGCCGCAGATCCAGGTGGTGGTCTCGCCGTCTGCGGTCATCCAGAAGGTAAGGGTGGGCTCTTCCAGACCATATTCCTCGCTGGTCTCGGTCAGCTGGCGGCTGGCCTCCAGGTTTACAAATGCGGTGAGCATACTGTTCACACTGCTCTGATCCAGATTGTATTCCGGGTCATCCGCCAGATACCAGACGGTCTCGGTCTCCGGTTCGGTTTCCTCCGAGGTCGAAGTGCTTGCAGACTCATCGGCGGCTTCGCTGGTGCTGTCGCTCGTGCTCTCGTCCTCCACGACCTCCTGCCGCTGCTCAAAGTTCAGCGTCTCTCCCTCAAAGGTATAGCCGAAGCTCTCAATTTCAGAGGATGCGGTGATGGAGGTGAGGGCGATGGTGGTGTCCTCCGAAGCGCTGGCCGCCGCATCCCGGTCACTGATGGTCTTGGCGGCGAACACTCCGGCGGCCAGGATCACCAGCAGGATCAACAGGCCGATCATCAGGTTTCGCTTTGCTTTCATTATTGGCTCCTCCGTTTGATGGTGATGACCGCACCGGCAATCAGGCAGATCACCGGCAGCACAATGGTGGTCAGGTTGCCCCAGAAGGCCGCATCTGCCGCGCTCACGGTGAGGATATCACTGCTCAGGCTCTTGGCCGCGATCAGAATGCTGCTGTCCTGTCCGCTGAGCCAGCTGACGCAGCCCAGCAGGAACTGGTCGTTGCCGCCGCCCACCGAAGCGTTCACATTCTGGTCCAGCAGGGCCACGCTGCTCACCCAGATTACCTGGGATTCAATGCCCTCGTCCTCATTCTCGGTTTTGGTGGCTGCAACCGCCAGGTCGAAGGCGCCCTCCTGGTCGCCCTCCTCCTTGTCGGTGGTGGTCATGTCATAACCGGCAGCCTTGTTATAGGCCGAGGAGCTGGTGGTCAGCAGGCTGTCCACCGTCACATTCTCCAGCTCGCTGGTCTGAATGGCCTGGGCATAGGGCAGCATCACATACAGGTTGGCCAGGCCGCTGGTGGCCTCGTGGCTCTGAATCTGGGGCAGCAGATAGTAATTGAAGCCCCGGGCATGGTAGGAGGAGTTGCCTTCCACCACCAGACCGTCCAGCTTGCTCAAGCCGTAATCTGCCATCAGAGCATTCAGGTTGGGGGTGCTGGCGGCACTGTCGCTCAACAGGATCAGCTTACCGCCGCCGCTCAGGTAATCCCGCAGAATCTGCACGTCTTCGGTGGTGTAGTCCACGGTGGGGCCTGCAATCAGCACCGCCGCCGCATCCTCCGGGATTCCCTCACTGGATACCAGGGCAAGATCCTCCACCTCGATGTTCTGCATGTTCAGGGCACTCTCCTGGTCGCTGGTGAGCTGCTGCTCCCCGTGGCCGGTGAGAGTGTAGATCTTGGGCAGATCCTGGGTGGTCACATAATACACCGCGCTGGTCAGCTGCTGCTCACCGTCGAACAGCACATCGTAGGAGCCGGTGGTGTAGTAGTCGCTGTAATCGTAGGTGTAAAGGTCGGCGGAATCAATCACCTTGCTGCGGTCGCCGCTCACCACGATAATGCTGCCCTCGCTGGCGGTCTCCGCGCCGTACTGCTGGGCAAAGGTGGGGTAAACCGCCGGGTTCTTCTGTTCCCAGCTCAGGTGCTTGCTCTCCTGGGTGTAGCGGTCCAGGAAGGTGACCACGCTCTCGCTCTCGTAGCCGCTCTGAGCCAGATAATAGAAGGTCACGTCCTGCTCAAGGCCTGCCAGCAGGTCCTTGGTGGTGTCGCCAATGGAGTAGATGCCGTTCTGGCTCATGTCCCACTGGGTATATTTGCTGGGCAGCATACCCACCATCAGGTTCACCAGAATCACCGCCACCAGAACCAGTGCAGTAAGCACACTGGCCATGGCGCCGTTCTGGAACACGGCCTTGCTGGCAGGCTGCCCCTTCAATGCGGATACCGCCAGCGCCGCCCACTGCCGGAGGCTGCGCTTTTCCTTGGCGGGTTCTTCCTGTTTCTTTTTGAAAAACTTCATCGCTTGTTTCCTCCTCTCAGTTCCAGCGGCGCTTTTCCAGCGCCTGCCCTGTGAGGAACAGGAACAGCACGATCACGCCCAGGTAATACACCAGCGCCGTAACGCTGAACAGCCCGTTCACAAATTCCAGGAAGGGCTCGAACAGGGCCAACGCACCCAGCACGCTGGTGAAGGCACTGGTGAGCGCGGCGCTCTTGGTATTGAACAGGATGGTCAGCAGCACAAATCCCACCAGAAATACACCGGCGCCCAGGGTCAGGCTGCGGCTGCGCAAGCCCACGATCACGCTCACTGCCAGCAAAATCACCACGAAGGCGGCCATGGCAAGGCCGCTGCCGGTGGTGAACAGGGTCTGGATGCTGGGCAGCAGATAGGCCACCAGCAGCACGCCAAAGCCGGACAGCGCCGCGATGATCTGGTTCTCAGTGAGGGTGGAAAGATACATGCACACGGCAATGCAGGCCGCGCCCATGAAGAAATAGCCCAGAATGCCTGCGTAGCTGGCCACCAGGTCCACACCACCCAGCATCAGCATGATCAACGGGTAGAGGGAAAAGATAGCCACCGGCACGGCGAACATGGCCAGCAGCGCCAGATATTTGCCCAATACAATGCCGCTTACGCTCACCGGGCTGGTGAGCAGCAGCTGGTCGGTCTTGCTGCGTTTTTCCTCCGCAAAGCTGCGCATGCACAGCAGCGGGATAAAGATCAACAGTACGATTACAAAGCTGTAAAGAGAGATGGTAAAGTTGGTATAGCCGCCCTGCAGGTTGGCCGCGGTAAAATACAAACCGCCGAACAAAAGCATTACACCGGTGAGCAGCCAGCCCATCATGCCGCTGTAATAGCTTTTGAATTCCCGTTTAAAAATCGCGATCATTTCTCGTCCGCCTCCTCTTCTTCCGCCTGGGCGGACGCGTTTTCCTGCCGGAGCTCCTCCTCATCAGGCTGCTCGCTGTCCTCCAGCCAGGGCTTTTCGCCGGATTCGCCGCTCTCCACCGCATTCTGGACAAAATCCAGATCCTCCGGGCGCAGAGTCGCTTCCTCCTGGTTTTCCAAAACCTCCTGAGCCTCCTCGTCGCCTGCCTGTGCGGTGAGCTGCAGGAACACATCCTCCAGGCTCATGGAGGCGGTGGTCAGCCCCAGAACCGGGCATCCGGCCGCTGCCAGCGCGGCGCTGACCGCTGCACGCAGGTCCTCGCCCTGAGGCACCTGAACGGTCGCGCTGGTCTCGCCATTCTGCTGGCCGGTGATCTGAACCTCACTCACACCGGGCACGGTAAGCATCGCATTCATCACCGCGTCCGCCTCGCCCAGAGCGGTAATATTCAAAGACGAACCGGCGGTGAGCCGCTGGGCCAGCTCCTCGGGAGTGCCCTGCGCCACCAGCTTGCCCTTGGCGATAATCAGCACCTTGTCGCACAGGGTGCTCACCTCGCTGAGGATGTGGCTGGAGAGGATCACGGTATGATCCTTGCCCAGCTCCTTGATCAGGCTGCGGATCTCAATCACCTGAGCCGGGTCCAGGCCCACGGTGGGCTCATCCAGAATGATGACCTTGGGACTGCCCAGCAGCGCAGCGGCCAGGCCCACGCGCTGACGGTAGCCCTTGGACAGGTTCTTGATCAGCCGGTGCTCCATCTCCGCAAGACCGGTGCGGTCCATGGCCTGCTCCACCTGGGCGGCGCGGTCGGCCCGCTTTACCTTTTTCAGCTCGGCCACGAACATCAGATACTCCCGGGGAGTCATATCCACATACAGGGGCGGCTGCTCGGGCAGATAGCCCACACATGCCTTCGCCGCGCTGGCCTCCTCCAGAATGTCGTGTCCGTCGATGGACACGGTGCCGCTGGTGGCGGAAAGATAACCGGTCAGAATATTCATCGTGGTGGATTTGCCCGCGCCGTTGGGGCCCAGCAATCCATATACGATACCCTCCTCCACTTCAAACGAGATGTCATCCACCGCAAGATGGCTGCCATAACGCTTGGTGAGATGCTCCACTTGAATCAAAAAAGCCACACTCCTTTTGTTCCGCCGCCCGGGTGGACAACGGCTGCAACATAAAAAAGGCGGCCTCAGTTTCTTTCGCCCGAGGCCTTTCCCTAGTTTGAGTGTATCGTCAGGCTGTGAAAATTCTGCAAAAGCTCTTTGAAAATCGTGAAAAATTTACCGGCATTTTCCAGCAAAAAAACAACCCTTCGGGAGGATTCTCCCGAAGGGTTGAAAAAGATTTTGCTTATTCGTCCTTTTTCTTTTCGCCGAAGCGGTATTCCGTGCCGTTCAGCAGGCGCTGAATGTTGGCCCGGTGCATCCATACCACCAGCACCGCCATCAGCACGGTGCACACGCCGGTAAACAGCAGACTGCGCTGGGTGTACCAGGACCAGAGCAGCGTGAGGATGGGGTACAGCACCGCCACGGTGACCGATGCCAGGCTCACGATACGAGTGGTCAGGGCAATGGCAAAGAACACAATCAGCAGTGCCAGCAAAACGACCGGCTCACTGGCCAGAATGGCACCCGCGGCCACCGCGATGCCCTTGCCGCCCTTGAAGCCGAACCAGATCGGCCACAGATGGCCGCACACCGCGCCGATGGCAGCCAGATACCCGGCATACACGCCGTTTACATCCGCTCCGGTAAGTGCGGCCACGCCCCAGTGGCACAGCCACACTGCTACCGTGCCCTTAGCCATATCACCGGCCAGAGTCAAAGCCGCGGCCTTTTTGCCATAGGTGCGCAGGATGTTTGTGGTGCCAGCGTTGCCGCTGCCTTTGGTGCGCACGTCCTCGTGATAGAGGCCCTTGCTCACCACCACGCCGAAATTGATGCTGCCCAGCAGATAACCGATCACAACGGAGACGGCCATCATCAGAATAAACGCTTGTTCTAACGTCATGGATTCACACGCTCCTTTGTTGTTTCCCGCTTTGCGGCTTTTTTACTTGGTGCTACCGTCGCCACGCTCCCGCACGACCATGCGCACGGGGGTGCCTTCCAGGCCGAAGGTCTCACGGATCTGGTTTTCGATATAGCGCTGATAAGAGAAGTGGAACAGATCCTTCCGGTTCACGAAGCACACGAACGTGGGCGGACGGGTGGAGATCTGGGTCATGTAGTAGATCTTCAGGCGGCGGCCCTTGTCGCTGGGAGGCTGCACACGAGCAGTGGCGCGGGCCAGCAGCTCGTTCAGCATACCGGTGGTCACCCGCAGGGCGTTCTGGCTGTCCACATACTTGATCAGCTCAAACAGCCGGTCCACACGCTGGCCGGTCTTGGCACTGATGAAGATGATGGGCGCGTAGCTCATAAAGCTGAAATCATTCATCAGCTTCTTGCGCTGAACATCCATGGTCTTGTCGTCCTTTTCCACCGCGTCCCACTTGTTCACGGCGATGATGCAGGCCTTGCCCTGCTCATGGGCGTAGCCTGCCACCTTGGAATCCTGTTCGGTGAAGCCCACGGTGGCGTCGATCATGATGACGCACACCCGGCTGCGCTCCACGGCAGCCAGACTGCGCAGTACGCTGTAGCGTTCCACGCCTTCCTCCACCTTACCCCGCTTGCGCAGGCCTGCGGTGTCGGTGAAGACAAAGCTGCCGTATTTGTTGTCCACCTGGGAGTCGATGGCGTCACGGGTGGTGCCGGCCTCGTTGGCCACAATCATCCGGTTCTCGCCCAGGATATAGTTGATCAGGCTGGACTTGCCCACATTGGGGCGGCCGATCACCGCAACGGTGATGCGCTCATCTTCCTGGTCGTTCTCGTCTTCAAAATTCAGGTGCTCGCACACCGCGTCCAGCAGATCACCGGTGCCATGACCGTGCACGCTGGAGATGGGGTACAGCTCGCCCAGGCCCAGGCTGTAGAAATCATACAGTTCCATGGGGGGCTCGCCGATCCGGTCCACCTTGTTGACCGCCAGCACAACGGGCTTGCCGCTGCGCATCAGCTGGTTGGCGATGTCCTGGTCCTGGGCGGTCACGCCAGCCCGCAGATCCACCACCATGATGATACACTCCGCCGCGTCGATGGCCAGCTGTGCCTGATGGCGGATGTGGGTCTGAATGTCGTCCTCGCCCATCTCGATACCGCCGGTATCCACCAGCAGGAAGGTGTGGTTCTGCCACTCGCAGTCGCCGAAAATTCGGTCGCGGGTAACACCGGGAGTATCCTCCACGATGGCCAGCCGCTGGCCGATCAGTTTATTGAACAGGGTGGATTTGCCCACATTGGGGCGGCCCACCACTGCAACGATTGGTTTTGCCATAAGAGCCTCCTTTTCTCCGTTCATTTCACCCGTCAGGGCACGGGGGTTCCATACCGGCGGTCAGGCCAGCTTGGGCGCAAGCAGCGCCCGTACCAGGTCGCCGCCGCCACTGGGCAGGATGTGTACCTTTACGCCCAGGGCATTTTCCAGATCTGCGATGGACTTGGAATCCAGGAACAGGTCCTTCTCGTCCCGCAGCATCACTTCCGGCACACCCAGATGCTTGCTCTTCAGCTTGCCCCTGCACTGGTCGATGATGTCGGTGGCGGTAACCAGACCGGCCACGCTCACGTTGCCGCCGAAGAAATTGTTTTTGATGGGATGCACATTCACCTTCACACTGCGGTGACGGCGGGTCAGCTCGTCCATCATTTCCTGGATCAGCGGCGCTGCCAGGGTACCGGTGACCACGTCGATATTCCGGGGAATGGGAATACGCCGGTGGGCGAAGGTCAGCTCCGCCAGGAATTCATCCCGGAACATCCGCCACATGCCCACGCCGTTTTCCAGCTGGGGGAAATCCTCGTAGAACTCGCCGCCGGGAATGGGCCGCCCTGCACACAGGTACCACTCGTCGCCGGGGTAGACCATGCGGCAGCCATTCTGCGCCTTGCAGCGGTCGCCGTATTCCTCCAGGATGTCCAGCACGGCAGCGCTGGTGGCCGCATCATAGGGCTCCAGCTTGTACAGGCCCTTGCGGTAGTCGGTCAGGCCGCTGGGCACTGCCGCAATGCTCTGCACCGCCGGATACATGCCGGTGAGCTTGTCCAGCGTGCGGCGCAGCTCATCGCCGTCGTTCACGCCCCGGCACAGCACCAGCTGGCAGTTCATCTGAATGCCCGCTTCGGCGAATTCATCCAGATATTTGAGCACCTCACCCGCCCGCTTGTTGGCCATCATCCGAACACGAAGCTCCGGATTGGTGGTGTGAACCGAGATGTTGATGGGCGAAATGTGCATCTTTTTGATGCGCTCCACCTCGTGCTCGTTCAAATTGGTCAGGGTCACATAGTTGCCGAACAAAAACGACAGGCGTTCGTCGTCATCCTTGAAATACAGGGTTTCCCGCAGGCCCTTGGGCAGCTGATCGATAAAGCAGAACATGCAGTGGTTTGCACAGGAATGCTTCTGGTCGATCAGATAGGTCTCGAACTCGCAGCCCAGCGGCTCGTATTCGCCCTTTTCTACCTTCAGATAATCCAGCTGGCCGTCCTTCATCACGGCCAGCTCGAAGCGTTCGCCGGCGGTGTAGAACTGGTAATCCAGCATATCGTTGATCTCGTTGCCATCAGCCGAATAGAGCATCGACCCGGTGCTCAGGCCCAGCGCTTCGGCTGCCGAGCCTTTCTGCACGCTTTTCACGCGTACTGCCATGCCAGTTTTGCACCTTCCTTTTTTAACAGGTTTTGCACCGCACAAGAAAAAGGGGAAGGCGTAAGCCCTCCCCTAGCTCTTACGGAAAGCGGATTACGCTTCCTTCTTGATGATTTCCTTGCCCTTGTAGTAGCCGCAATTGCCGCATACCTGGTGGGGGAGCTTGTACTCGCCACACTGGCTGCACTTTACCAGTGCAGGGGCTTCCAGCTTCCACACAGAGGAGCGACGCTTGTCACGCCGTGCCTTGGAAACCTTTCTCTTGGGTACTGCCATTTTAGCACCTCCTCAATGTGAATGAAGTTAATTCAGCAGTTGTTTTAATATAGCAAGCCGTTCGTCTACGGGGGTAGTGGAGCCCCCCTCACAGCAGGTGCATCCCGCTGCTTTGGGTTTACCGCAAACATGGCATAGCCCTTGGCAATCCGCACTGCACAGCAGTACGGTTGGAATTTCCATCACCAGCTCCTCGCAAGCCAGTTCCTTGACCGAAAGCTTGCCTGCCTCGTCGATGGGCAATTCCTGATATTCATTGCTCAGTTCGCTCTCGCGCACCAGCCATTCCTGTTCCAGAGAACAGGGATATTCCACCGGCGCAAGGCAACGGGCGCATTCCGCCTGTGCCAGCGCGTTCAAGCTGAGCCGCAGCACAACGCCCTCGCCATTCAGCGCGGCGTCAAAGGTGCCCGTGACCGGCTGCGTAATCTGATAACCCGGGAAGTCATAATCACTCAGGTCCAGCTGCAACTCCGCGTGATAAGGCACGCGGCCGGTCTGAAAAAACTTTTTCAGGTCGAATTGCATAGTACACCTCTAAAAGACTGCCTACCTAGTATACCGAATCCCAGAGGGTTTGTCAATACCAAATTTCGGGCGGGAACCAATTTTTTTGGCTCCCGCCCGCTTATGGAACGATTACAGGTATTTCTTTACATCCTCGGGCAGAGTCTCGAGGGCGGCGGAAATGGTGATGGTAACGTTCACGTTCTCCCCTGCGATGGCCTGTACGTCATCCAGGAACTTGCCCAGACCGTTCAGATCGTGGTCGCCAACCTTCAGGATACCGTCCACAAACAGCTCGGTGATGTCGTAGTTGCCGGCCAGAACGCCTGCCACAAAACCATACATCATATTGTAGCCAGTGATGTGATACTCATCCAGGTCGATCAGGCGAGCAGCATGATCGATATCATAAGTCAGCTTCATGGACTTTTCCAGCACAACAACGTTGCCGGTAGTGGTTTTGGTAACTGCGTTGATGGCCTCGATCATCGCTTTGGTTTTGCCGGTGCCTTTCGTGCCAACGATCAGTTTAATCATAAGAGGGTACCTCCTTCTATTTTGCGAAACGCGGCATGCCGCGATTTCCCTTCACGTAATTCCCCGTTTTCCGCCGGGGCGCGGGGTGCTCAGCCCAGCTTGGCTTCCAGCTCAGCCTTGCGGTCCTCGTAGCCGGGTTTGCCCAGCAGCGCGAACATGTTCTTCTTGTAGCTCTCCACACCGGGCTGATCGAAGGGGTTCACGCTCAACAGATAGCCGCTGATGGCGCAGGCCCGCTCGAAGAAGTAGATCAGGTAGCCCAGATCGTACTCGTTCAGGCTGGGAGTCTCCAGCACGATGTTGGGAACATCGCCGTCGGTGTGAGCCAGAATAGTGCCCTGCATGGCCTTTTCGTTGACCACGCTCATGTTCTGGTTGGCCAGGAAGTTCAGGCCGTCCAGATTCTCCTCATCAGCCTCGATGAACAGGTCCTGAGAGGGCTTGTGGATGTTAACCACGGTCTCGAACATCACACGGGCACCTTCCTGTACGAACTGGCCCATGGAGTGCAGATCGGTGGAGAAAACAACGCTGGTGGGCATGAGGCCCTTGTTGTCCTTGCCTTCGCTCTCGCCGAACAGCTGCTTGTACCACTCGTTCATCATGGTGAAGTTGGGCTCGTAAGCGGCCAGCAGCTCAACAGCCTTGCCCTTGCGGTACAGGATGTTGCGGGCGGCAGCGTACTTGTAGCAGTCGTTATCCGGAGTGCAATTGGAGTACTCCGCACGGGCATCGGCAGCGCCCTGCATCAGAGCGTCGATGTCACAGCCGGCGCAGGCGATGGGCAGCAGACCCACAGCGGTGAGCACCGAGTAACGGCCGCCCACGTCGTCGGGTACCACGAAGGTGGGCCAGCCTTCTTCGTCGGCCTGCTTCTTCAGGGTGCCGCGGCTGCGGTCGGTAGTGGCGTAGATGCGCTTGGAGGCACCTTCCTTGCCGTAACGCTCTTCCAGGTATTTCTTGAAGACCCGGAAGGCCAGCGCAGGCTCGGTGGTGGTGCCGGACTTGGAGATCACGTTCACGCTGACCTCCTTGCCCTCACAGCAGGCCAGGATGTCCTGCAGGTAGGCGGGAGAAATGGAATTGCCCGCGAAGAAGATCTGCGGAGTCTTCTTGCAGGTGCAGTTGTACATCTGGCCCTTGATGGCCTCGATGGCGGCGCGGGCGCCCAGATAGGAGCCGCCGATACCGATCACCACCAGCACGTCGGAATCCGAGCAGATCTTCTCGGCCGCGGCCTTGATGCGGGCGAACTCCTCCTTGTCGTAATTTACGGGCAGGTCCACCCAGCCCAGGAAATCGTTGCCGGGGCCGGTGCGGCCTTCCAGCATCTCGTGAGCAGTTTTCACCTGCGGCCAGATCGCCTCAAACTCAGAGTCCTTTACAAATTTTGCAAGATACTTACCGTTAAATTTAACGCTCATATCGCTGCCTCCCACCATGTGTTTTCTTTGTTATAACTATACCGTTTTGCCTGCTAAAAGTCAAGGGCAGCGTACATTCCGCACAAATATTTCGCAGCAAAGCCGCAGCCCGGGCGGCAGTGCCTGTGCTGCGGCTTTGCGCTTTGTTTTTCAGTGTGTCAGAAGCCCCTGCCACAGGCTCTCCATAGCCAGCTGCCAGCTCATGGCCGGCACGTCCGAGGCGGCGGTCACCGGCCAGCTTCCCAGCTCGGTCTGCCCGGCATACAGCACCACCCGGCCCAGCTCGCTGCCCAGAGTCACCGGAGCCTGTGCGCTCTCGCTCAGCTCCAGTTCTGCCCGCAGACTCTGCTCCTCGCCCTTCTGCAGCAGCACCGTGCCCGGCGTCTGGTAATTCAGAGTCACCTCCTCCAGTGCGCCGCCGGTCACCGGCAGGCTTCCCGGTGCGTTTTCCGGCGCAGGGGCCTGTACCCGGGTAAAATTGGCAAAGCCATAATCCAGCAGTGTGGTGGCCGCATCGAACCGCTCGGCGCTGCTGGAGGCTCCCAGCACCACCGCGATCAGTGACAGACCGTCCCGGGTGGCGCTAGCGGAAAGACAGACCCCTGCCCCGCCGGTGGTACCGGTCTTCAGCCCGGTGATGCCCTGATAGCGGCGCAGCAGCTTGTTGGTATTCACCAATTGAGTCTGACCCTCCCGCAGGCTGTCGGTCCAGATGCCGGTGTAGTTCAGGATCTGGGGATGATTGTTTAAAATCTCCCGGCTCATGATCGCCACATCCCGCGCGGTGGAAAGATGCTCTTCCTGGTCCAGCCCGCAGGCGTTCTGAAAGGTGGTATTGGTCATGCCCAGCTGAGCGGCCTTCTGGTTCATCTGCTCCACAAACACCGGCTCGCTGCCCCCCAACATCTCGGCCAGGGCCACCGCCGCGTCGTTGGCGCTGGCCACGCACACCGCCCGCAGCATCTCATCCACGGTAAACTCCTCCCCCGGCTCCAGCCAGATCTGACTGCCGCCCATGCTGTAGGCATGCTCGGTCACCGGCACAGTGTCCTCCAGGGTGAAGCGCCCCTCCTCCAGCCCCTCCATCACCAGCAAAAGAGTCATTACCTTGGTGATGGAGGCGATGGACATCTGGGTGTCCGCCTCCTTTTCATACAGCACAGTGCCGCTTTCCTGGTCGATCAGAATCGCCGCCCGGCAGGGTACGTCAAACTGCCCCAGCGCGAACCGACCTGCCTGCACATCCTGCGCATGGGCCGGAAACGCCAGCCCCACAAACAGGAGCACCATCATAACAAGCGCCGCCGCCCGTCGTTTTGCCATAAAACCTCCCCCCTTCTTCCCGGGGTCTTTTCGCCGGCCCGCGGGCGTTGTTCTTTCGTTTATCTCTATGCGTTCGCCCGCTGGGAATATGCTTGCCTTTTTGCCATTCTCCCCTATAATATAAGAGAAGTATTTTCCTATCAGATAAAGGAGCGAATCCATGCGCGTAAGTTTTTACACACTGGGCTGCAAGGTCAATCAGAATGAGACCGGCGCGCTTGCCCAGCTTTTCCGTCAGAACGGATACACCCTGGCCGAACCCGACGAGGAGGCCGATGTCTTTGTGGTGAACAGCTGCACCGTCACCGCCGGGGGCGATAAGAAAAGCCGCCAGTGGCTGCGGCGGGCCAAGCGCCAGTATCCCGGCGCGGTCACAGTGCTCACCGGCTGC
The DNA here is from genome assembly GCF_027853465.1 of Allofournierella sp. CML151. Classification (NCBI taxonomy): domain Bacteria; kingdom Bacillati; phylum Bacillota; class Clostridia; order Eubacteriales; family Oscillospiraceae; genus Allofournierella; species Allofournierella sp. CML151. Next base: position 86,938 of record NZ_JAPNNW010000007.1, read on the forward strand.
TATCCCCAGGCTTTTCCCGAGGAGGCCGCCGCGGTCATGGAGGCGGACGTGGTGATGGGCAATGCCAACCGGCATGCCATTCTGCGCAACGTGGCCCGCGCCCTGGAGGGCGAACGGGTGGTGGACATTTCCGCCCACGAAAAGGGCGAAGCCTTTGAGGAGCTGCCCATGGAGCGGTTCGAGGGCCACACCCGGGCCTTCATCAAGGTGCAGGACGGCTGCAACCGCCAGTGCGCCTACTGCGTGATTCCCCGCGCCCGTGGCCGGGTGCGCAGCCGCAGCGAGGCAAGCATCCTGAAGGAGCTGGAGGCCCTGGCTGCCGCAGGCTACAAGGAAGTGGTGTTCAGCGGCATCAACCTGCCCAGCTATGGCCAGGATACCGGCACCAATCTGACCGAGCTCATCGAGCACAGCGCCCAGGTGGAGGGCATCGAGCGCATCCGCCTGGGCAGCCTGGAGCCGGATCTGCTGAGCGACGACGACATCGCCCGCATGGCCCGCACGGAAAAGCTCTGCCCCCAGTTCCATCTTTCGCTGCAGAGCGGCTGCACCTCTACCCTGCGCCGGATGCGCCGGGTCTACACTGCCGAGGAATATGCCGCCGTGGTGAAAAAGCTGCGCCAGGCCTATGGCGGAGCCTGCAGTTTCACCACCGACGTAATCGTTGGCTTCCCCGGCGAAACCGAGGAGGAATTCGCCGAGAGCGTACGCTTTGTGCAGGAAATGAAGTTTTTGAAGGTTCATGTATTCCCCTATTCCCGCCGGGAGGGAACCCCTGCCGCCACCTTCCCGGATCAGATTCCCGAGGAGGAGAAGGCCCGCCGGGTACATGTGCTGCAGACTGCTGCAGATGAGGTGCGAGGCCAGCTTGCCAAAGAATGGTCCGGCTCGGTGGACACCGTCCTGCTGGAGAAGCCCCTCAGTGCCAATCTGTTCACCGGCTACACCCGGCTGTATCTGCCGGTGGTGGTGAATGCCTCCGGCGCCGAGGCCGGCCAGATCCTGTCCTGCCGCCTGGGCGAGTGGGACGGTGAGCGCTGCCGGGCCGCTGCAGTGCAGCTTTGATCACAAACACAAAAAATATCCGCATTCTTTCCCGTGCTTGTTTTCCCGCGGCGCTTGCCCCCGGGGAGCGAGTATGTTATATTTTTATTGTATGCGAACACCAACGCATTTTGGAAGGAGTTATGTGATTATGAGCAACATGCGCGGTATCTACACCTCGGTCACCGACATCCGCCGTCGGGTTTTCACCGAAGTGGCCCGCCTCTCCTATGAGGGGCAGAACTACGCACAGGAAGTTTCCCGCCTGCCCTATAAAATCATCCCGGGCGAGGTCAACAGCTTCCGCAACAGCATTTTCCTGGAGCGCGCCATCGTTTCCGAGCGCATCCGTCTGGCCATGGGCCTGCCTCTGCGTCCCATGGATGAGCAGGCGCCCACCAATTCGGGTATGGAAAACAGCGTGATCGCCCAGAAATATTACGATCCCCCGCTGGTGAACATCATCAAGTTCGCCTGCAACGCCTGTCCTGAGAAAAAGGTTGAGGTGACCAACCTCTGCCGCGGCTGCCTGGCTCATCCCTGTGTGGATGTCTGCCCCAAGGACGCGCTGACCTTCACCCCCGGCGGTCAGACCGTGATCGATCAGGACAAGTGCATCAAATGCGGCAAGTGCGTGGATGTGTGCCCCTACCACGCCATCGTGAAGATGGAGCGTCCCTGCGCCGCTGCCTGCGGCATGAACGCCATCCACTCCGATGACCTGGGCCGCGCTCAGATCGATCAGGACAAGTGCGTTTCCTGCGGCATGTGCCTGGTCAACTGCCCCTTCGGCGCCATCGTGGACAAGGGTCAGATTTTCCAGCTGATCCAGAGCATTCGCCAGGGCGACCGGGTATATGCCATCATGGCTCCCGCTTTCGTAAGCCAGTTCCCCGGCCTGACCGTGGGCAAGCTGAAGGCTGCTATGCGTCAGCTGGGCTTTGAGGACACCTTTGAGGTTGCCGTGGGCGCCGACCTGTGCACCATCGAGGAAGCAAAGGACTTCATGCGTGAGGTTCCCGAGCATCAGCCCTTCATGGCCACCAGCTGCTGCCCTAGCTGGAGCGTGATGGCCAAGAAGCTCTTCCCTGAGATGGCCGACTACATCAGCATGGCCCTGACCCCCATGGTGCTCACCGCCCGTCTGGTAAAGAAGCATCACGGCAAGGACTGCAAGGTGGTCTTCGTTGGCCCCTGCGCCGCCAAAAAGCTGGAGGCCAGCCGCCGCAGCATCCGCAGCGACGTGGACTTCGTGCTCACCTTCGAGGAACTGATGGGCATGTTCGAGGCCCGCGAAGTGGACTTCGACAGCCTGGAGGTAGATCCCGCCGATGACTTCAACAAGGCTTCTGCAGATGGCCGCGGCTTCGCCGTGACCGGCGGCGTTGCCCAGGCGGTTGTAAACGCCATCAAGAAGATGGACCCGGACCGCGAGGTCAAGGTTGCCAGCGCCCAGGGCCTGGCCGAGTGCAAGAAGCTGCTCATGATGGCCAAGGCCGGCAAGTACAACGGCTACCTGCTGGAGGGCATGGGCTGCCCCGGCGGCTGCATGGGCGGCGCCGGCACCCTGGCAGATCCTGTAAAGGCTGCCGCTGCTCTGGCCAAATACAAGAAGGAAGCCCCCATCGAGACCTCGGTGGAAAGCCCCTACGAGAACGATCTGGCCTTCCTGGACTGATTACTTCTCCACTCTGCAGGATTTGAATCGGCCCGCTTCGCGGAAATCAAATCCTCAGAAAATCATTTCATAAAAAAGCGGTACAGCCAGTGGCTGTACCGCTTTTTTCTTTCTTTGAATGGCTGAATGGCTTTCTTCCAAACAGCAAGACCCCCTGACACAGGGCATCTGCCTTCTGCATCAGGGGGTCTTGTTGTTTTTCGTCAGGGCAGGCTTTTGCCTTTCGCAATTTCAGCCTTTCTGCTTCAGGGAACGATTACTTAACGATCTCGCCCTCGTTAGCGCCCAGGCAGGCGTTGGACTCGTCGGTGTCGATGTGCATAGCGGTGGCGAACTTCTCGCTCACGCGGATCACAACATCGTCGAATACCAGCTTACGGCCTTCCTTGCCGCAGGCTACCTTCACGATCTCCTTGTCCTTCACGCCCATCTTCTCGGCGTCCTCAGGAGTCACATGGATGTGACGCTTCGCAACGATTACGCCTTCCTTCAGCTCAACCTCGCCGCAGGGACCAACCAGCTTGCAGGCGCCGGAACCAGCGATGTCGCCGGACTCACGAACAGGAGCAGCAATGCCGATGGAACGGGCGTCAGAAGCGGACAGCTCCACCTGATCCGCGTTGCGGCAGGGGCCCAGGATGGACACGTTGGGCAGCTCCTTCTTGGGGCCAACAACGGTCACGCGCTGCTCGGAAGCATACTGGCCGGGCTGGCTCAGCTCCTTCTTCACAGTCAGCTCAAAGCCTTTGCCAAACAGGGTCTCCAAGGTCTCTTTGGTCACATGTACGTGACGGGCAGAAGTTTCAACTAAGAATTTCATATGTCATTTCCTCCCTTGGGTCGGATACGTTCCGGCCGCTCATATTTATTGTAACAAGGGCAAACTAAAACTTCAAGACAAAAACCGGCCTTTTGTGCTATAATATTTTTATAACAAGTGATACCCAGCAAAGCGAGGTGCCCCGGATGGATTTTGAGACCTTGAAACAGGAATGTTTGACCTGCCGCAAGTGCGGTCTGTGTGAGACGCGCCATAATGTGGTATTCGGTATGGGAAGCCCTAATGCCGAAGTGATGTTCATCGGTGAAGGTCCCGGCCAAAATGAGGACGAACAGGGCCTGCCCTTTGTGGGCCGCAGCGGCAAGCTGCTGGATCAGTATCTGGAAGCGGTGGATCTTTCCCGGGATAAAAATGTCTTCATCGCCAATATTGTAAAGTGCCGCCCACCCCAGAACCGGGACCCTCTGCCGGAGGAATGGGACGCCTGCCTTCCCTGGCTGCGGGAGCAGTTCCGGCTGATCCGGCCAAAGATCGTGGTCTGCCTGGGACGCATCGCAGCCCAGCGGCTGATTGATCCCAAGTTCTCGGTGACCCGCGACCATGGCCTGTTCTTTGAAAAGAATGGCGTCTGGTTCATGGCTACCCTTCACCCGGCCGCCCTTCTGCGCAATCCCAAACAGAAGCCCATGGCCTTCGGGGATTTTGTGGCCCTGCGGGAAAAGATCAGCCAGGTGTGCGACCATACCTACGAATCTGTTTCTTCTTAAAGCAACATCAACATTTCAAAACGCCTCCCCTGCCGCAACCGGCACGGGAGGATTTTTCTTTTTGAGCAAAAGCAAAGACAGCAAAACAGCACAAAAAAGCCCCCCGCTTTTGACAGCGGGGGGCTTTGAAAGCTCACAAAATCAGAGAATCAAAGATTACTCGTAGATCTTGGAAACAACGCCGGAACCAACGGTACGGCCACCCTCACGGATAGCGAAACGCAGGCCCTCGTCCATGGCGATGGGGGTGATCAGCTCAACGTTCATATCAACGTTGTCGCCGGGCATGCACATCTCAACGCCTTCGGGCAGAGTGATAACGCCGGTAACGTCGGTGGTACGGAAGTAGAACTGAGGACGGTAGTTGTTGAAGAAGGGGGTGTGACGGCCGCCTTCATCCTTCTTCAGGATGTAAACGTGGCCCTGGAACTTGGTGTGGGGATGAATGCTGCCGGGCTTAGCCAGAACCTGGCCACGCTCGATATCGGAGCGCTGAACGCCACGCAGCAGAGCACCAACGTTGTCGCCAGCCTCGGCGAAGTCCAGCAGCTTGCGGAACATCTCCAGACCGGTAACGGTGGTCTTGCTCTTCTCGTCCTTCAGACCAACGATCTCAACTTCCTCGCCAACCTTGATCTGGCCCTGCTCAACACGACCGGTAGCCACGGTGCCGCGGCCGGTGATGGTGAACACGTCCTCAACAGGCATCAGGAAGGGCTTGTCGGCCATACGATCGGGAGTGGGGATGTAGTTGTCAACAGCGTCCATCAGGTCCAGAATGCACTTGTACTCGGGAGCGTTGATGTCGGTGCTGGTGCTCTCCAGAACGGCCAGAGCGGAACCCTTGATGATGGGGGTGTCGTCGCCGGGGAAATCGTACTCGTTCAGCAGATCACGAATCTCCATCTCAACCAGATCCAGCAGCTCGGGATCGTCCACCTGGTCAACCTTGTTCATGAAAACAACGATGTAGGGAACGCCAACCTGACGGGACAGCAGGATGTGCTCGCGGGTCTGAGGCATGGGGCCGTCAGCGGAAGAAACCACCAGGATAGCGCCGTCCATCTGGGCAGCACCGGTGATCATGTTCTTAACGTAGTCGGCGTGGCCCGGGCAGTCCACGTGAGCGTAGTGACGGTTGTCAGTCTCGTACTCAACGTGAGAGGTGTTGATGGTGATACCACGCTCGCGCTCCTCGGGAGCCTTATCGATGTTGGCGTAATCGGTGAACTCGGCGTCGCCCTTCATCGCCAGAACCTTGGTGATAGCGGCGGTCAGAGTGGTCTTGCCGTGGTCAACGTGACCGATGGTGCCAATGTTAATATGAGGCTTAGTACGCTCAAACTTAGCTTTTGCCATTTTAATTGTCCTCCTTTTTTTAAACCATAGAGCCTAAGGTTATAATACTAAAACCAACGTCAAAAATCAAGAGATTTTTGATGATTTGCCGCATGGATCAGCCCATGCGGCAAATCTCTGGTCTTATTTACTCCTTGTTGCGGCCAGCCATGATGCTCTCGGCAATATTCTTGGGTACCTCAGCGTAGTGGCTGGGCTCCATGGAATACTGACCGCGGCCCTGGGTCTTGGAACGCAGGTCGGTGGAGTAACCGAACATGTTGGACAGGGGAACGAAGGCGTTGATCTGCTGAGAACCAGACAGAGCCTCCATGCCCTGGATCTGACCGCGACGGGAGTTCAGATCGCCGATAACGTCGCCCATGTACTCGTCGGGAACGATAACAGCAACCTTCATGATGGGCTCCATGATAGCGGGGTCTGCCTTGGCCATAGCGTCCTTGAACGCCATAGAACCGGCAATCTTAAAGGCCATCTCAGAGGAGTCGACCTCATGGTAAGAACCGCCCTTCAGGGTGACCTTCACGTCCTCCACCGGGTAACCGGCCAGGATACCGGCCTTCATAGCGCCCTGGATACCCTGATCGATCGCGGGGATGAACTCCTTGGGAACATCACCGCCAACAACGGCGTTGATGAACTCGTAGCCCTTGCCAGCCTCGTTGGGCTCGATGTCGATGATACAATGACCATACTGACCCTTACCACCGGACTGACGGGCGTACTTGGTGTTGGAGCTGGCCGCACGGCGGATGCACTCGCGGTAAGCAACCTGGGGAGCACCCACGTTGGCTTCTACCTTGAACTCACGCAGCAGACGGTCAACAATGATCTCCAGATGCAGCTCGCCCATGCCAGCGATGATGGTCTGGCCGGTCTCCTCGTCGGTCCAGGTACGGAAGGTGGGGTCCTCTTCAGCCAGCTTGTTCAGCGCAATGCCCATCTTCTCCTGACCAGCCTTGGTCTTGGGCTCGATGGCAACGCGGATAACGGGCTCGGGGAACTCCATGCTCTCCAGGATGACGGGATGCTTGGGATCGCACAGGGTGTCACCAGTGGTGGTGTTCTTCAGGCCAACAGCGGCGGCGATATCACCGGCATAGCAGACCTCGATGTCCTGACGATGGTTAGCATGCATCTGCAGGATGCGGCCCATACGCTCGTTGCTGTCCTTTACGGAGTTGTAAACGGTGGTGCCGGCTTCCACGATACCGGAGTATACACGGAAGAAGCACAGCTTACCAACGAACGGGTCGGTCGCAATCTTGAATGCCAGAGCAGCAAAGGGAGCGTTGTCGTCGGAAGGACGGCTGGTCTCCTCGCCGGTCTCGGGATCAACGCCCTTGATATCCTCGATATCGGTGGGCGCGGGCATGTAATCCACGATAGCGTCCAGCAGCTTCTGAACGCCCTTGTTGCGGTAGGAAGTACCGCAGGTAACGGGAACCACGGTGTTAGCGATGGTTTCCCTACGCAGAGCCTTCTTGATCTCTTCCTTGGTCAGCTCCTCGCCGTCCAGGTACTTCATCATCAGCTCTTCGTCGCCTTCGGCAATCGCCTCCAGCATCTCGGCACGATACTGCTCGGCCAGCTCACGCATATCCTCGGGGATGGGCTCCACGCGGATATCCTTACCCATATCGTCGTAATAGACGTCCGCCTGCATATCGATCAGATCGATGATGCCCTTGAACTCGTCTTCCTTGCCGATGGGCAGCTGGATGGGCACAGCGTTGCACTTCAGACGCTCACGCATCATCTTCACAACGCGGTAGAAGTCCGCGCCCATGATGTCCATCTTGTTCACGTAAGCCATGCGGGGTACGTGATACTTGTCGGCCTGGCGCCAAACAGTCTCGGACTGGGGCTCAACGCCGCCCTTGGCGCACAGAACGGTAACAGAACCGTCCAGAACACGCAGAGAACGTTCTACCTCAACGGTGAAGTCCACGTGGCCGGGGGTGTCGATGATGTTGATCCGATGCCGGTTCTTCTTGGCCTTGGCGGGATCGCCCAGCAGCTCAGTGTGGCTCCAGTAGCAAGTGGTCGCAGCAGAGGTGATGGTAATACCACGCTCCTGCTCCTGCGCCATCCAGTCCATGGTAGCCGCGCCATCGTGCGTTTCACCGATCTTGTGGTTAACACCAGTGTAATACAGGATACGCTCGGTGGTGGTGGTCTTGCCGGCGTCGATGTGCGCCATAATGCCGATGTTTCTGGTCATTTCCAGAGAAACGTCTCTTGGCATATTAACCTCCTATATATACAGGGCGGATCAATAACGGTAATGGGCGAAAGCCTTGTTGGCCTCGGCCATCTTGTGAGTGTCTTCACGCTTCTTCACGGCGTTACCGGTGTTGTTCACGGCATCCATGATCTCGTTGGCCAGACGCTCGCGCATGGTGCGCTCGCTGCGGGCGCGAGAGTAAGCGGTGAGCCAGCGCAGACCCAGGGTCTCGCGGCGCTCGGCACGAACCTCAACAGGTACCTGGTAGGTGGAACCACCAACGCGGCGGGCCTTAACTTCCAGGCTGGGCATGATGTTCTCCAGAGCTTTTTCGAACATCTCCAGGGGATCGTTACCGGACTTCTCCTTTACGATCTCGAAAGCATCGTAAACGATTTTCTGAGCGACGCCCTTCTTGCCATCCAGCATGATGCTGTTGATCAAGCGGGTCACCATCTTGGAATTGTACAGCGGGTCAGCCAGAACGTCCCGCTTAGCAATGTTACCTCTTCTAGGCATCTTTCTTCCCTCCTTCACAGAATGATATCATCGGTACTCGAAAGCAATAAACTCCCGTTGTGCCATTCAAAGAGGCCTTATATTAAGACGCCTTTGATGGCGGGGTAAACGTTAATTACTTCTTCTTAGCACCGGCCTTGGGGCGCTTCGCGCCGTACTTGGAGCGGGCCTGGTTACGGTTGGCCACACCCTGGGTATCCAGAGTACCACGGATAATGTGGTAACGAACACCGGGCAGGTCCTTAACACGGCCGCCACGAATCAGTACTACGCTGTGCTCCTGCAGGTTGTGGCCGATGCCAGGAATGTAAGAGGTTACCTCAATACCATTCGTGAGCTTTACACGGGCTACCTTACGCAGAGCAGAGTTGGGCTTCTTGGGGGTCATGGTACGAACAGCGGTGCATACACCACGCTTCTGGGGGCTGTTAGCGTCGCTGTAGGACTTGTCCAGAGAGTTGTAGCTCTTCTGCAGAGCAGGAGCGGTAGACTTGCGGACAGACACCTCACGGCCTTTGCGTACAAGCTGGTTAAAAGTAGGCATTTTGTTCTCCTTTCTTCAAATTATTTATGTTAAAGCGGCAAGCCGCCATAACATCAAACAGGCATAGTTGCGCCTTAGCCGCGCAACAGTTTTTATTTTACACACAAGCTTTGTGTATGTCAACAGTATTTTCGAAAAAAACTTGGTTGATTCACTGAAATTTTATTTTGTGCGCCTGTAAAGGTCAATTCCCTGCCCCACACTGCTTCAAAACACCCATTTTCGCAAAAGAAGTGCCGCCCCAAAACGGGGCGGCACTTGCAAAAACGAACCGGATGCCAGCGAAAGGCTTATTCGGCAGCAGTCTCAGCCACCGGCTCCAGCACTTCCTCGGCAGGATCAGCGATCTCGGCGGGAACGATGCCGTTCTCCTCCTGCTCGCGGCGGATCAGCTCGGCTTCCACCTCATCCAGACCGGTACCGGCCGGGATCAGCTTACCGATGATGACGTTCTCCTTCAGGCCCATCAGCGGGTCGACCTTGCCCTTGATGGCGGCTTCGGTCAGCACGCGGGTGGTCTCCTGGAAGGAAGCGGCAGACAGGAAGCTATCGGTGGACAGAGACGCCTTGGTGATACCCAGCAGCACGTCGGTGTACTGAGCCAGCTTCAGGCCCTCCTCACCGGCAGCGATGCGCTCCATCAGAGCGGCATTCTGCTGCTCCACTTCCATCTTGTCGGCCAGAGCGCCGCCAATCAGGGTGGTGGAGCCCGCGTCGTCCACGCGGACCTTGCGCATCATCTGACGCACAATAACCTCGATGTGCTTGTCGTTGATTTCTACACCCTGCAGGCGGTATACCTTCTGAACTTCCTGAATCAGGTAGTTCTGAACAGCGATACGGCCCTTGATGGCCAGGATGTCGTGGGGATAAGCATGACCCTCGGTGATCATGTCGCCCTTTTCCAGCTGCTGACCCTCGGTCACGCGGATACGCTGGCCGAAGGGAATTAGGTAGCTCTTCTCAGCGGGAGCGCCGTTCTCGTCCACACCGGAAACCACCACATGGCGGTTCTTCTTGCTGTCGTCGATGTGAGCGGTACCGGCAATCTCGGTCATGATGGCCAGAGCCTTGGGACGGCGGCTCTCGAACAGCTCCTCAACGCGGGGAAGACCCTGAGTGATATCCTCAGCAGATGCGATACCGCCGGTATGGAAGGTACGCATGGTCAGCTGGGTACCGGGCTCACCGATGGACTGAGCAGCGATGATACCAACAGACTCACCCACATGTACGGGATCGCCGTTGGCCAGGTTGGAGCCGTAGCAGTGAGCACATACGCCCACCTTGGCGCGGCAGTTCAGCACGCTGCGGATCTGCAGCTCGGTGATGCCGGCAGCCTCGATCTTCTCGGCGTCGAACAGGTCCATCATCTTGCCCTCGGGCACGATGACCTCGCCGGTGGCGGGGTTGCACACATCGCCCACGGCGTAACGGCCGATCAAACGCTCGCGGAAGCTCTCGATCTCTTCCTTACCCTCGCGGATATCGGATACCCAGATACCCTCGGTGGCGCCGCAGTCCTCCTCACGGACGATCACGTCCTGAGAAACGTCGACCAGACGGCGGGTCAGGTAACCGGAGTCGGCGGTACGCAGAGCGGTATCCGCCATGCCCTTACGGGCGCCACGGCAGGAAACGAAGTACTCCAAGATGTTCAGGCCTTCACGGTAGTTGGCGCGAATGGGCATCTCGATGGTCTTACCGGCGGTGTTGGCCAGAAGACCGCGCATGCCGGCCAGCTGCTTGATCTGGTTCATAGAACCACGGGCACCGGAGTCCGCCATCATGAAGATGGGGTTGCGGTCTTCCAGGTTGTCGGCCAGAGCCTTGGAAACCTTATCGGTGGTCTCCTGCCAGATCTGAATCACGCCGTTGTAGCGCTCCTCGTTGGAGATCAGGCCTCGGTTGAACTGCTTGATGATTTTGGAAACCCGCTCGTCGGCCTCAGCCAGCAGCTCGGGCTTCTGGGGCGGGATCACGGCGTCGCACACAGCAACGGTGATGCCGCTGATGGTGGAATACTTGTAGCCCTGGGCCTTGATGCGGTCCAGCATCTCGCTGGTGGCCTTGGTGCCATGCACCGCCAGGCAGCGGCTGATGATGTCGGGCAGGTTCTTCTTGGTGACCTGGAAATCAACCTCGTATCCGAACATGGCCTCGGGATCGTTGCGGTCCACGTAACCCAAATCCTGCGGGATGGGCTGGTTGAAGATGATGCGGCCCACGGTGGTGTCCACCAGCTTGCTCTTCAGCTCGCCGTTCACCTCCAGGGTGCGGCGAACCTTGATGCGGGCCTGCAGGGTGATGACCTTATCGCTGTAAGCCATGATGGCCTCTTCCTCATCGCGGAAGATCTTACCCTCGCCCTTGTCGCCGTCGTTAACCATGGTCAGGTAGTAGGAGCCCAGGATCATATCCTGCGTGGGCACAGCAACGGGAGCACCATCAGAGGGCTTCAGCAGGTTGCCGGAAGCCAGCATCAGCATGCGGGCCTCGCGCTGGGCCTCCACGCTCAGGGGCAGGTGCACGGCCATCTGGTCGCCGTCGAAGTCGGCGTTGAAGGCGGTACATACCAGAGGATGCAGCTTGATGGCGTGGCCCTCAACCAGCACAGGCTCGAAGGCCTGGATGCCCAGACGGTGCAGAGTAGGCGCACGGTTCAGCATGACGGGGTGACCCTTGATCACGGTCTCCAGGCTGTCCCACACTTCGGTGCGGGCGCGCTCCACCATCTTGCGGGCGCTCTTGATGTTGTTGGCCAGGCCCTTTTCCACCAGGTCCTTCATCACGAAGGGCTTGAACAGCTCCAGAGCCATCTCCTTGGGCAGACCGCACTGGTACATCTTCAGCTCGGGGCCGACAACGATAACCGAACGGCCGGAGTAGTCAACACGCTTACCCAGCAGGTTCTGACGGAAGCGGCCCTGCTTGCCCTTCAGCATGTCGGACAGGCTCTTCAGAGGACGGTTGTTGGGGCCGGTGACGGGACGGCCGCGGCGGCCGTTGTCGATCAGGGCGTCCACAGCCTCCTGCAGCATGCGCTTCTCGTTGCGCACAATGATGTCGGGAGCGCCCAGCTCCAACAGACGCTTCAGACGGTTGTTACGGTTGATGACCCGGCGATACAGGTCGTTCAGGTCGCTGGTGGCGAAACGGCCGCCGTCCAGCTGAACCATGGGACGGATATCCGGCGGAATCACGGGAACAACATCCATGATCATCCACTCGGGGCGGTTGCCGGACAGGCGGAACGCCTCCACAACCTCCAGGCGCTTCAGAATACGAACACGCTTCTGGCCGCCGGCGTCCTCCAGCTCGTTGCGCAGCTGGGTACGCAGCTCTTCCAGATCGATCTCCGCCAGCAGTTCCTTGATGGCCTCGGCGCCCATGGCAGCCTTGAACTCATCCTCGTAGCGCTCGCGCATCTCGTGGTATTCCTTCTCGCTGAGCAGCTGCTTCTTCTCCAGCGGGGTGTAGCCGGGATCGGTTACGATGTAGCTGGCGAAGTACAACACCTTCTCCAGCTGACGGGGGCTGATGTCCAGCATCAGGCCGATGCGGCTGGGGATGCCCTTGAAGTACCAGATATGGGAAACGGGCGCGGCCAGCTCGATGTGGCCCATGCGCTCACGGCGCACCTTGGACTTGGTGACCTCAACGCCGCAGCGGTCGCAGATCTTGCCCTTGTAACGGATGCGCTTATACTTACCGCAGTGACACTCCCAGTCCTTGGTGGGTCCGAAGATGCGCTCGCAGAACAGGCCGTCCCGCTCGGGCTTCAGGGTGCGGTAGTTGATCGTTTCCGGCTTTTTGACCTCGCCGTAGCTCCATGCGCGGATCTGGTCGGGAGAAGCAAGGCCGATCTTGATCGAATCGAAATCGTTATATTCCATTAAACGAACCCTTCCTTTTCTAATGTTTCGATGAATGAGGGCTTGGGAGCGCGGCGCATCTTACGCGCGCCGCACTCCACTCTCGGCTTGATCAGAATTCGTCGTCCAGGCCCAGGCCGTCGTCGGCAAACAGGCTGTCGTCCGGCTCAAAAACATCCTCCGGCTCATCGAAACCGGCGTCTGCATCGGGATCAGCGTCCTCGATGCTGTAATCGTTGCTCAGTTCGTTCTCCACCAGAACGTCCTCGCCCATGGGCAGATCGCGGGTATCGAAGCCGGGCTCCTCGTCGTCGAAGTTCTGCTTCAGATCGATCTCGTCGCCATTGGAATCCTGCACACGCACATCCAGACCCAGGCTCTGCAGCTCCTTGATGAGCACGCGGAAGCTTTCGGGGATGCCGGGCTTGGGAACGGGCTGACCCTTCACGATGGCCTCGTAGGTCTTCACACGGCCGACCACGTCGTCGGACTTGACGGTCAGGATCTCCTGCAGGGTGTAGGCTGCGCCGTAAGCCTCCAGGGCCCAAACCTCCATTTCGCCGAAGCGCTGGCCGCCGAACTGAGCCTTACCACCCAGAGGCTGCTGGGTAACCAGGCTGTAGGGGCCGGTGGAACGGGCATGGATCTTATCGTCCACCAGGTGGTGGAGCTTCAGGTAGTACATGTAGCCCACGGTGACGCGGTTGTCGAACTTCTCGCCGGTGCGGCCGTCGTAAACGGTGCTCTTGCCGTCCTCGTCCAGCTCAATCTTGGAGAAGTCGATCACATGGCCGATCTCCGGGCGCATGATCTTGTCCAGCTTGGTGGGGTATTCGGGAGCGTTCTCACCGTGATTGGTCTCATAGGCCAGGTGGTAGCATTCGCGGATGTCCTGCTCGTGGGCACCGTCGAATACGGGGGTCATGATCTTCCAGCCCAGCGCCTTGGCGGCGTAGCCCAGATGGACCTCCAGTACCTGACCGATGTTCATACGGGAGGGAACGCCCAGGGGGTTCAGCACGATATCCAGCGGGGTACCGTCGGCCAGGAAGGGCATATCCTCCTGAGGCAGGATGCGGGATACAACACCCTTGTTACCGTGACGGCCGGCCATCTTGTCGCCCACGCTGATCTTGCGCTTCTGAGCGATGTAGCAGCGCACAACCTGGCGCACGCCGGGCTGCAGCTCGTCGCAGTTGTCGGGAGTGAAGACCTTCACGTCCACGATGATGCCGTACTGGCCATGGGGAACGCGCAGGGAGGTGTCGCGCACCTCGCGGGCCTTCTCGCCGAAGATGGCGCGCAGCAGGCGCTCCTCAGCAGTCAGCTCGGTCTCGCCCTTCGGGGTAACCTTACCGACCAGAATGTCGCCGGCCTTGACCTCGGCGCCGATGCGGATGATGCCGCGCTCGTCCAGATCCTTCAGGGCATCCTCGCCCACGTTGGGGATATCGCGGGTGATCTCCTCGGGTCCCAGCTTGGTCTCGCGGGCCTCGGTCTCATACTCCTCGATGTGGATGGAGGTGTAAACGTCTTCACGAACGATCTTCTCGTTGATCAGAACGGCGTCCTCGTAGTTGTAGCCCTCCCAGGTCATGAAGCCGATCAGGGCATTCTTACCCAGGCTGATCTCACCGTTCTTGGTGGCGGGGCCGTCGGCGATGACCTGACCGGCCTTCACCTCTTCGCCCTTGTCCACGATGGGGCGCTGGTTCACGCAGGTGCCCTGGTTGGAGCGCATAAACTTGATCAGCTCGTACTCGTCGGTGGTGGTCTTGCTGGTGCGGATCACGATCTTGTCGGCGTCCACATGCTCCACAACACCGTCGTTCTTGGCCAGAACGCAGACGCCGGAGTCACAGGCAGCCTTGTACTCCATGCCGGTGGCCACGATGGGCTGCTGGGTGACCAGCAGAGGCACAGCCTGACGCTGCATGTTGGCGCCCATCAGAGCACGGTTGGCGTCGTCGTTTTCCAGGAAGGGAATCATGGCGGTAGCCACGGACACAACCATCTTGGGGCTTACGTCCATGTAGTCCACACGCTCGCGCTCGATTTCCAGAATCTCGTCACGGCGGCGGGCATTGACGCGGGCCTTGGTGAAGTGGCCTTCCTCGTCCAGAGGCTCGTTGGCCTGGGCCACCACGTACTCGTCTTCCACGTCGGCGGTCATGTAGACCACCTCGTCGGTGACCACACCGCGCTCCTTGTCCACCTTGCGGTAGGGAGCCTCGATGAAGCCGTACTCATTAATGCGGGCGAAGCTGGCCAGGTAGGAGATCAGACCGATGTTGGGACCTTCGGGGGTCTCAATGGGGCACATGCGGCCGTAATGGCTGTAGTGTACGTCTCGAACCTCGAAACCGGCGCGGTCACGGCTCAGACCGCCGGGGCCCAGAGCAGACAGACGGCGCTTATGAGTCAGCTCAGCCAGAGGGTTGTTCTGGTCCATGAACTGAGACAGCGGGCTGGAACCGAAGAACTCCTTGATGGCGGCAACCACAGGACGGATGTTGATCAGGCTCTGGGGAGTGGCCTCGTTCATATCCTGTGCCTGCAGGGTCATGCGCTCGCGGATGACGCGCTCCATACGGGAGAAGCCGATGCGGAACTGGTTCTGCAGCAGCTCGCCCACGCTGCGGATACGGCGGTTGCCCAGATGGTCGATGTCATCGGTGACGCCGATGCCGTGGTCCAGGCCGTTCAGGTAGTTGATGGAGGAGAAGATGTCATCCAGGGTAACGGTCTTGCTGATGAGGCGGTCATGGTTCTTGACCAGCAGCTCTTTCTGCTCGGCCTCGTCGCTGGTTGCATCCAGGATGGCCTTCACCTCGGCGAAGGTCACGCGCTCGTTGATGCCGCACTCCAGAACGTCGAAGTTGAAGAAGTTCTGGGCATCCACGGTGCCGTTGGTGATAACCTTGCGCTCCCGGTCGTCGGCCATGATGAAGGCCACGGATACACCGGCGGCCTCGGCAGCCTCGGCGGCCTCACGGCTGATCTTCTCGCCGGCGGCGATCAGCAGCTCGCCGGTCAGGGGGGCGATGATGTCGCGGGCGGCCACAAAGCCGGTGATGCGGCGGGCCAGAGCCAGCTTCTTGTTCATCTTGTACCGGCCGAACCGGGACATATCGTACCGGCGGGGGTCAAAGAACAGGTTGTTCAGATGGGTCTGGGCGCTCTCCACCGTCGGGGGCTCGCCGGGACGCAGCTTGCGGTAGGTCTCCAGCAGGCCCTCTTCCTCGTTGTGGGTGGTATCCTTGTCCAGAGTGGCCAGGATGCGCTCGTCCTCACCGAAGAACTCCCGGATCTGAGCGTCGCTGCCCATGCCCAGAGCACGCAGCAGCACAGTGACGGGCAGCTTGCGGTTCTTATCGATGCGCACATAGAACACATCGTTGGAGTCGGTCTCGTACTCCAGCCATGCACCGCGGTTGGGGTTCATGGTGGCGGTGTACAGCTTCTTACCGGTCTTGTCGTAGCTGGCGCCGAAGTAAACGCCGGGGCTACGAACCAGCTGGCTGACGATGACACGCTCCGCACCGTTGTTGATGAAGGTACCTGCGTCGGTCATGAGCGGGAAATCGCCCATGAAGATCTCCTGCTCCTTTACCTCGCCGGTCTCCTTGTTCAGCAGCCGGGCGGTAACGCGCAGAGGCGCCGCGTAGGTAGTGTCGCGTTCCTTGCACTCTTTGATGGTGTATTTGGGCTCTCCCAGATGGTAATCCACGAATTCCAAAGCCAGATTGCCGGTGAAGTCCTCAATGGTGGCAATGTCGCGGAAAACCTCTTTCAGACCCTCGTCCAAAAACCAGCGGTACGAGTTCTTCTGCACCTCGATGAGGTTGGGCATGGTGATAACCTCATCGATGCGGGAAAAGCTCATGCGTTCGGTTTTGCCAAGGGTTGTGGGCTTGACCTTCATCATAAAAAGCTTCCACTCCTATCCTGTTTCTACTTACATGATTGAGCACACCCCGCCGGGGCAACAAGTCCGCTCACAGAATTTTGTGTAACTTTCACAAACTTTTGCAAGTTTTTTGTACATGCTGCCTTTTTTAGGGCGTGTTGATCCAATTATGGTATACCAGAACAGTATAATGGCCAAAAAGCCCGGTGTCAAGCCATTTTTTCGCTTTTTTCAAAAACACTGGCCCGGACGTGATACGCCCGGGCCAGTGTTATGCTTTTGATGATTTTCAGCGGCACTGCTCCTCGCTGGCCACGATCCGGGCGAAGTCCACCGCCTCCAGTTCCCGGTTCACCTGCTCGCTGATGCGCCGGAAGACCTGCTGAAAGGCGCAGATGCCGGAGGCTCCCCGGTTGCACTCGCCGCATTCCTCCAGGCAGCGGGAAAGCTGATAGGGTCCCTCCACCGCGCGGATCACATCCAGCATAGTAATCTCGGCCGCGGGCCGCGCCAGCTCGTAGCCGCCCCGGTTGCCCTTGAAGCTGGCCACCAGACCGCTGGCCACCAGCTTGCCCAGGATCTTCAGCGAAAAGCGCAGCGAAACGCTCATCTCCTGGCTGATGGAACGAGCGTCCATCCGCTTTTGATTTTTTGCCAGACAGTAGATGATACGGATGGCGTAATCCGATTCCTGCGTGATGTGCATAACGCCTTCTCCTTTCCCGCGGGCGCGGGGCCCGCCGCACGGGTACACCCCGCAATAACTATACTTTAATGATATAGTTAAATATATCAGATTTGGGTGAATTTGTCAAATCTCACCGCATACAGAAAGCCCGGGCAGCTCCTCAAGAAGGAACCACCCGGGCTCTTTTGATTACGCGTTGGCCGCAGCCTTTTCGCCCCGGCGGAACAGCACCCGGAACACCAGGCGCACCAGCGGACCGGCGAAGAATACCTGCCAGCACAGGGCCATGGGGAAGTTCATCACCGCAGTCTGCAGCCATACGGCCACGATCTGGCTGCCCGGGTTTTTGAACAGGATGGTGGCCACCAGGCTCATCATGGGGCACATCAGGCAGACGATCATGCAGGAGATGGCCAGAATCACGAAGACGGGCTTATCCACGCCGGGCGTAACCAGGCGGAAAGCCAGCTTCTGGGACAGACGCTCCACCACGAAGAACTCCAGGATGAAGGCCACCGGCCACATAATGACCATCTCGCCAAAGGCCATGGCAAAGACCTGATTGCTCATACCGCCCACATTCAGGGCGATGTTGTAGCAGATCATGGCATAGACCATTACAAAGGCCATCAGCAGGGTAAAAATGACATTTTCCAGTTTGGTTTTCGGCATAACGAATACTCCTTCACATTGTTTTCTCGGATGTTTGTGTCCGCAACGCTGTGTTGTTCGTTTGCCGCGCAGCCCTCTTAAAAAGCACAGCTGCTCCGGTGTCGTTTCCAATAAAACCAAACGTTTTGCGCGCTGTCCGTTTTTGGGCAGCGTCGATTATGGTACCACATTTTTCGCACCTTCGCAAGTATTTTTTCTGGACATCACTTCCCCCTTCTTCTATAATAAAGAAATATTACAGCGAAAACGAAACGGAGGCGACTGCTGTGAACCACCCCCCTTTTCCCATTCTGGAGTTCGACCCGGACCGCCGGGCCAAGCTCACCCCGGAACATCCGGATACTCCCCTGCTGCCCCAGCGCTGCGTGATCACCTTCTTCCGGGAGGCCCTAGAGGAACTGGTCCGGGAGCAGAAGCTGGACCCCATCGCCTATCTCCATTCCGAAATTGCGGATCTTCCCATCTACCGGCTGAAGCGGGACGGTGAGCCGGTGTGCGTCGCTCTTCCCTTTGCCACCTCGCCGGGCGCGGTCTGCACGCTGGAGGAGCTGCACGCCCTGGGCGCGGAAAAATTCGTGGTCTGCGGCGGCGCAGGCTGCCTGACTCCCGGGCTGGAACTGGGGCGGATCATCCTGCCGGTGAGCGCAGTACGGGATGAGGGGGCCTCCTATCATTATCTGGAGCCCGGGCGGGAAGCCGCCTGCCCGGCCGAAGGCCTTGCTGCTGCCCGCCGAGGTCTTGCTTCGCTGGGGATTCCGGTGCTGGAGGGCAAGACCTGGACCACTGACGCCCTGTACCGGGAAACCGAAGAAAAGATTGCCCGCCGGGCCGCCGAGGGCTGCCTGACTGTGGAGATGGAGTGCGCGGGCTTTTTTGCTGCGGCGCAGTTCCACGGCCTGCCGCTGGCCCAGCTGCTTTATGCGGGCGACGATCTGAGCGCAGACACCTGGGACAGCCGCGGCTGGGACCGGCAGCACACCGTGCGCCGCAATCTGCTGGAAACCGCTCTTGACCTGGTCACCTATTTTTAAATCCAAAAAAGCCGTCCGAAATACCCGGATGGCTTTTTTCTATGTTTATTTCTTCTGTGCCTTGAAGATCTCAACCTCGGTGGCGGGCAGCTCGTGGCGGAATTCCCGCTCGGTGCGCTTCAGGTTGCCGCAGATGCAGGTCTCCTCGCCCTTGCCATCCAGCGGCATGTAGTAGCCACAGGTGGTGCAGCGGGCATACAGGCCAGGCTTGCGCTTGAATTCCTTCGCCATAAAGCCGGTGGCCTTGGGGCCATGGCCCACATAGGTAAAATTCATCTTCGCCTTCAGCTCTTCCTGCTGTTTGCGGATCTGTTCCTCGTTCACATTCCAGTTCGCCAGCATATACGGTTCTCCTTTTCTCTTTTACCGCCTGTTTCTCTGCCTGTCCGGCAATCAATCCAGGAAATCCCGCAGCTTCTTGGAGCGGCTGGGATGACGCAGCTTGCGCAGGGCCTTGGCCTCGATCTGGCGGATACGCTCACGGGTAACCTCGAACTCGTGGCCCACTTCCTCCAGAGTACGGGGACGGCCGTCCTCCAGGCCGAAGCGCAGGCGCAGCACCTTCTCCTCACGGGGAGTCAGACTGCCCAGCACGGTGGACAGCTGTTCCTTCAGCAGGGTGTGGCTGGCAGCCTCGGCGGGCACGGGAGCATCCTCATCGGGGATGAAGTCGCCCAGATGGCTGTCCTCCTCCTCACCGATGGGGGTCTCCAGGCTCACGGGCTCCTGAGCGACCCGCATGATCTCGCGCACCTTTTCCACCGGCATGTCCAGTGCCTCGCTGATCTCGTCAGCGGTGGGCTCATGGCCGTTCTGGTGCAGCAGCTGGCTGGAAACCTTCTTCACCTTGTTGATGGTCTCCACCATGTGAACCGGGATACGGATGGTACGGGCCTGGTCCGCAATGGCGCGGGTGATGGCCTGACGAATCCACCAGGTGGCGTAGGTGGAGAACTTGAAGCCCTTGGTGTGGTCGAACTTCTCCACCGCCTTGATCAGGCCCAGGTTGCCCTCCTGAATCAGATCCAGGAACTGCATGCCGCGGCCCACATACCGCTTGGCAATGGAAACAACCAGACGCAGGTTGGCCTCGCTCAGGCGCTGCTTTGCCCGCTCGCCCTTGCGGATGGCAGTCTCCAGGTTACGCAGCTCGATGCGCTCCTCGGTGGGCAGCGCGTCCTTGGTCTGGGTCAGCCAGATGCGCTTCTCGTCGCTGGAGAGCTCCTTGTCGTCCTCGATCTCACAGATCTTGGCGAACTTCTCCTTCTTTTCCTCAATGGCCTTGTTGCCGTCCAGAATGTCCAGCGCCAGGCGGATTTCCTCGTCGCCGCTGAGCAGAGGCACCCGGCCGATCTCCTTCAGATAGACCTTCACCGGGTCGTCGATGGCAACGCCCTCAGCAGACAGGGCGGTCTCGAACATATCCACACTGTCCTCGGTGAGGGCGAAGTTATCGGAATCGGCATCCGGCTCATCCACGATCTCCACATTGTGGCCTTCCAGCGTCTCATATAGCTTGTCGATCTGCTCCACGTCGAAGCCGGTTTCCTCAATGGCGTCGTTGATCTCCTTGGTGGTCAGCTTGCCGTTGCGCTTGCCGGTCTCGATCAGTTCGCGGATGGTGATTTTCTTTTCTGCCATACTTTTACTTCCTCCTGGTTTGGATACATTTGGACTTTTGACCTGTGTAATATGTAATACTGCCGAAGTTTACGCTTTTTGACGGCGCAGCCCGGCAAGGTAATCTTCCAGTTCCTGGCCGCTCATGCGGGCGGCCTCGGTGCTTTTTGGGGCGCTTTGCTCGATGCGGTTCAGATACATCTCCACATCCCGGGGACCGATGCCCACATCGTAGTTGCGGGCCAGCAGGTGGGAAATGCGGTTCACGGTATCCTCCGGCAGCTGGGTGGTCAGGGCGGTCAGGTCCGGCCGGATGCCCTGGGCCTTGCAGCGCAGGATGGCCCGGTAGGCTTCCCCCATATCCTCCATTAGGAACTGCTCGGGGGCAAGACGTTTTTCCACCGTGGCAATGAAATCCGGGTTCTTGACCATGGCCGCCACCAGCTGCTGCTCCGCACTGGCCACGCCCAGCGCCTTTTCGCTGTTCATGGTGTTGTAGGGCAGCTTGATGTCCGACCCCAGGCCCTGATTCAGCAGGTCCCGCTCGAACTGACGCTGCTTGCGGCGGCGGCCCGCCTTCACCGCTGCATCCAGCTGGTTCAGGATTGCGGCCTTGGCCACATCGGTCTCCTCCGCCAGACGTCCGGCATAAATGTCCCGCTCGGTGGGCGAGACGCCGTCTGCCAGAATGCGGATAACCTCCTTGATGTATTCCACCCGATCCGCCGCCCGGGTGATGTCGTATTTGCTCTTCACCTTCTGGATCTTGTACTCAATGGCGTTGCTGGTGCCGTTGAGCAGCCGGTCGAAGGCATCGCGCCCGAATTTTTTGATAAACTCATCCGGGTCCTTGGCGTTGGGGATGTTCAGCACCGACACCTTCACCGGGCTTTCGCTGAACAGGCCCAAGCTGCGGGCGGTAGCCTTCTGGCCCGCCTCGTCCGAGTCGTAGCAGAGCACCACCTCGTCGGCGTACTCAGCCAACAGCCGCACCTGCTCGGCGGTGAGGGCGGTGCCGCAGGCGGCCACCGCCGTATCAAATCCGGCCTGATGCAGGCTGATCACATCCATATAGCCCTCGCACAGAATGTAACGGCGGCTGGTGCTCTTCTTGGCAATACTCAAGGCAAACATGGCCTTGCTCTTTTTGTAGACCAGTGTTTCGGGACTGTTGATGTACTTGGGCTTCTCGTTGCCCAGCACACGCCCGCCGAAGGCAATCACGTTGCCCCGCAGATCGAAGATGGGGGTCATTACCCGGCCCCGGAAGGCATCGTACACGTTGCCCTTTTCGCTGCGCTTTTCCACGCCTGCGGCGAGCATCTCCTCCTCGGTGAAGCCCTTGGCCCGCAGATGCATGCGCAGCGCCCGGAAATCGTTGGGTGCATAACCCAGACCGAACCGCCGGATGGTGGAATCGGACAGACCGCGCCCCCGCCAATAAGCACGGGCGGCAGCGGCCTCCTCAGTGGGGGCGTTCAACTGCTCGTAGAAAAAGCGGGCGGTCTCCTTGTTCACCGAAAGCACCCGGCTGCGCAGGCGGCCCACCTTGTCGTCCTCCTCGGGCATGGGCATTCCCGCCCGGCCCGCCAGATACTTGACCGCCTCCACATAGTCCAGATTGTTGATCTTCTTGATGAAGGTGATCACATCGCCGCCCGCTCCGCAGCCGAAACAGTAGAAACTCTGGGTCTCCGGGTAGACCACGAAGGAGGGGGTCTTTTCACTGTGGAAGGGGCACAGCCCGGTGTGGGTGCGGCCCCGGTGGCGCAGCTGCACATAGCTGGCCACCACGTCGGTGATGTCGTTGCGGCGCACCACTTCCTCCACATATTCATGGGGAATCACAGGCAGCCCCTCCTTTCCGAGTCAAACTATCGGGCGGCAAAGCTGCCCTTACAGAACGTGCCACTTGCGGGGCACGAAGAATTCTTCAAAGGTACGGATGGCGAACTCGTCGCTCATGCCGCTGATATAATCGGTCACCGCCCGGTCCACGCCCTCCTGGTAGGCAATCTGCAGAAAGCCCTCCGGCAGAAGGTCGATGTGGGTGCACAGCCGCTCGTACAGCGCGCCGATCACCCGCTCCACTTTTTCCTCCTCCTTCTTGGCGGTTTTATCCACATAAACCGTGGAATACATGAAGGAGTGAAGCGCCTCATAGGCTTCGCCCACCTCCGGGCTGAAGGCCAGCTGGGTCTGGCTGCTGTGAGCCACCAGATCGGCGATCAGGGTGGAAATGCGCTGGCTCTTGGTGTCGCCCAGCACCTCCACCACGTCCCGGGGCAGCTGCTCCGGACGCAGCACACCGGCGGTGATGGCATCCTCGATATCGTGGTTCATATAGGCGATGCGGTCCGCATAGCGCACCGCACAGCCCTCCAGGGTGACAGGCCAGGTGCCCTTGGTGTGACACACCAGACCGTTGCGCACCTCCCAGGTCAGGTTCAGCCCGGCAAAACGGCGCTCCAGGCGGTCCACCACCCGCAGGCTCTGCTGGTAATGGCGGAAGCCATGGGGGCTCAGCTGGTTCAATGCCCGCTCCCCCGCGTGACCGAAGGGGGTATGCCCCAGGTCATGGCCCAGGGCAATGGCTTCAGTCAGGTCCTCATTGAGCCGCAGCGCCCGGGCAATGGTGCGGGCAATCTGGCTCACCTCCAGGGTATGAGTCAGTCGGGTGCGGTAATGGTCCCCCTCCGGGGAGAGGAACACCTGGGTCTTCTGCTTAAGCCGCCGGAAGGATTTGCAATGGATCACCCGGTCACGATCCTGCTGGTAACAGGTGCGCATGGGGCAGTGCTCCTCCGGCCGTATCCGGCCCCGGCTGTTCTCGCTGAGAGCCGCTTCCGGTGCCAGAATCTGACGCTCAATCTGTTCTGTACGCTTGCGGATCTCATCCATGCCGTATCCCTCCCCTGTGCGCAATCCGCCTTTTGCGGATACGCTCTGTAATAATATATACGACACAAACGCACAAAACCCTCTTTGAATTTTGTGAATTTTTTGCAAAAGCCCCAAAATTACGTCAACGCTTCTTTAGGCGGGCAACGTTTAAAAGGGAGTGTAAAAAGGCTGGGAGATATGCGGCGTCACCGCGCCCCGGCTCAGCTCCTGGAAAGCTGTGGGCAGACCCACCTCCTGCCCGGCGGGCAGGGTGGCGGTGAGGGTGACCTTATCCGCAAAGACCGGCTCGTCCACCTGGGCTCCTGCCCCCTGGAGCAGCAGCATGGCCCGCTCATAGAGGGCGTAATCCACCTCCACGGTGAGCTTCACGCAGGAGCGCACCGTGACGATCTTCGCCGCCCGCAGTCCGCTGGCGGCGCTTTCGGTGTAGGCCCGGACCAAACCACCGGTGCCCAGCAGAATGCCGCCAAAGTACCGGGTTACCACCACGATGCAATCGGTAAGGCCGGCATGCTGGATGCTCTCCAGCACCGGCAGGCCCGCGGTCTTGGCGGGCTCGCCGTCATCGGAATAGCGCATCCGGCCGCCCTCCCGCAGGATATAGGCATATACGTTGTGGCGTGCGGTGCGGTGCTGGGCGCGGATGCTGTTCAAAAATTCCACCGCCTTTTCCTCGGTGTCAGCAAAGGACACGTTGGCAATGAACCGGCTGCGTTTTTCCTCAATCTCGGCCGTGGCGGTGCCCTGGATGGTGCGGTAATCCTGCATGGGCGGCGCTCCTTTTCTTGTGATTTACAGACAACAAAAAAGGCGGTTTGAAACAAACCGCCTTTTTGGCTTTTGGATCTTACTTCTTGAGACCGAAACGACGGTTGAAGCGATCAACACGTCCGCCGGTGTCAACCAGTTTCTGCTTGCCAGTGTAGAAAGGATGGCACTTGGAGCAAACTTCAACGTGGATCTCAGGCTTAGTGGAACGGGTGTGGATGACCTCGCCGCAAGCGCAGGTGATGGTGCAGTCCACATACTTGGGATGGATGCCCTGTTTCATTCTTTTCACCTCTTTCTGGTTAATGACTAAAGGGGCCATGCTTGATACATGCGCCCATCACAACCTTCAATAGGAGGCCACCAGCATACACCATCCTGTGCGTATGGAGCGGCCGTCGGAACGATTGCCAAAATAGTATATCACGCCGAATTCCAAAATGCAAGCTTTTTTTGCTGCCTGCCTGCAAAAAAACAGGAAGAACACGGTTTTCGACGTTCTTCCTGTTTGAATTCTGTTTACAAATTGTATTTGTCAGCTCAGATATTGTTGCCAGTACTCTTCCAATGTGAGATTCTGTTCCTTCAGGAAGGAAGCCAGCTCCTTGCCCACATAGCGCCAGTGCCAGGGCTTGAACTCCACGCCGGTGATCTCCTGCTTGTCCTCCGGGTAGCGCAGCACGAAGCCGTATTCCGCCGCGTGCTCGCTGAGCCACTGGTATTCCGGAGTCTGCACGATGGTCGCGGCATCCTTGGTCTGACGGTACTGGGGTACCAGATCCACTGCTAGGCCGGTGTTGTGGTCCGACTCGTAAGCCTTCTGTTCCACACGCTGGGCCTGCTCCTCTGCGGCAGCCTGGTCCAGCCCCTGACTGAGCAGCGCCTGGACCTCCTGTTCATACAACTGCTGCTGGCGCTGGGTACTGCGGAAGCCGGAGATGATCTTCAGCTGCAATCCCGCCTCCTGGGCCGCCTGCTGCATGGCAAAGAAATCCTCCACCGCCCGGCTGTCCAGATAATAGCCTGCGCCGTCAATGGCATCCGTCTGCGGGTCAAAGTCCTCCGGCAGCGGATTACCCGGGCCGTTCAGCACCGCAAACCAGTCCTCTGCCGTCACTGCGGGACCCGGCACCGGCGTGGGAGAGGGCTCCGCCGTGGGCTGTGCCGAAGCACTTGCCTGCGAAGAAGCCGGGAGGCTATCCGCCTCACCTTTCTGTCCTGCACCGCCACCCCAAACAAGAGCAACAATCAGAGCTGCCACTGCCAGCACGATGACCACAAGGGCAATAATCCAGCCTTTGCGCCCACCCGAACCGCCTTTTTCCAGCGACGGCCCTCCTTCGGCGGACCAGCGAACCTTTTGCGCCGGGTCCGTTGGCTGCGCAGCGCTCTGCTGCATTTTTTCCTCCTCTTCCGGAGTAAAATATTTCATCTCGTGCGGCATTGTTTGCCCCCCTTATACCGTGTTCTTCCCGTATCTGTTTACGCTTCTTCCCGCTCTTCCTTTGCGCGGCGGTAAACCATACGGTATTTTTTGAGGCCCGCACGCCAGGCAATGGCCAACGCAGCCACAACCACCACATAGATCAACGCGAAATAGAAGAATACATCCACCGCACCGTGGGTATAGGAAGCCACCAGCATTTTCAGCGTTTCCGGGCTCAGGTTCAGCCGGTCCATCCGAATCAGTGCATTAAACAGCAGTGGAACCGCCACACTGAACAGTGCTGCCGCGGAAAAGGCGTTGATGCACCAGCGCAGCCGCGCCGCGCCGGAAGGCTGCAGGCGCATCAGCAGTACCAGCGTGATTACACACAATACCCCAATCACCGCAAAGCCGATCCAGACCATCTGGGTAATGCGGGCGATATACGGTGCCACATAGGGCGTTATAATCAGCTGAACATAATTGTCATAGTCCACCTGACAACCGTTGGCCATCTCCTGCACAGCCTGGCTGATCTCATCAGTGATCTGAATCCCACGCTCCTCCAGATTGTTCTCGATGACTTCCACCGCGGCCTGAGCCACCTCCGGATGAGAAATCAGCCGCCGGTCGCCCTCATACAGGCTCTCCACCGCCTTGAACATATCCTGCTGGATCTGGTCCTCAGTTACAATGCTGGTCATCACCTCTTCCGGGATGCCGCCTGCATTGCCGTAACTGGTATAGTTTTCATTCAGCTGTTCCAGTGCCGCTTCGCAGAAGCCACTCTCCAACACCTGATTGCGCAGATAGCGCGAATTGCAAACAGTGCAGGCCACAACGCCCAATACTGTGAGCAGTGCCAGCAAAAAGCTGAGCAGCCATGCCACCGCACCGGTGATCACCGGGCCGGCAGCATTTCTGCGGATTTTCTTTTGTTTCATCCTTGCCGCCTCCCTGTTACTTGCTCTTGTCGATCATCGGACCGGACACATACTCCGCGTACACAAAGTAACGCTGAGGCGTAAAGCCAAGCGCGTCAAAGGGGTAGCAGGTATACAAAATCAGATTTTCGTCCGTACGGGTAAAATCGTAGGTGGTTGCATCCTGATAATCCGCCACCTTCATTTCGGTCACCCGGTACACATAGCTGCCGTAATGAGTATCAATGTGAATGAGGCTGCCTTCCTGCACATCCTGCAGGCCATTAAAGAAGGTGTTGTTATGGCCTGCCAGCAGAACCGTCCTGCTTTCACCGGGAATCCCTGCCCCCACCGAATCCGCATACGTTGCCACACCCCGGTTCAGCTCACGAGTGGAGTCGCCGTAATACAGCGGTGCATCCACACTGGTGCCCTCGATGGTGATCTGTCCATACTGGTCACCTTTAGAGGGATACACCAGCTGACTGAACGGCACCGAAGTGGCGTTTTCAATGCTGTTGGCCAGTCCCTCGTACAAGTTGGTGGGCTGACTCGTCTCCTCCTTGCTGAACAGGTACTTTGCGAGCCCCACATAAGGCCCCACCGTTGGGGCGGCTGCCAGGTAAATCACACCGGCAGTGATTGCAAAGAACAAAACCGGCACGCCCACAAAGCTGAGCAGCTTGCGCCAGAGCGGCGCCTTGGGCCGGGAAGGAGCCGGGCGGGTTGGCCGGGAATCGTCCGGCCGATGGTATACGGGCATGGGATAGCCCCCTTTCAAGAGATGCCTGCCCCGCCCCATGCCTCCTTTGGGGAGACAGACCGGCGGTGACAAATAATATATATCAGAGGCAAAAAGCCTTTATATACAGAAAAAACAAGGAAAGTTAGCACAACGGGTTCCTTTCCTTGTTTGTGGGCAAATTATGTGGCAAACACATCATTTGCCTTGTTCGAGTGATTACTCACCCAGCTTGCGAGCCTTCACAGCAGCAGCGCCCAGAACGGAAGCCACAGCCAGAGCCACAACAGCAGCACCGGTGGTGTTCAGGCCGGTAGCCTTGATCACGCCAGCGGTAGAAGCGGCAGCGCCACTGGTAGCAGTGGTGGTGTCCTTCTTGGAGCTGTCGGTCCACTCGGGAGCGCGCTCAGCGTTAGCGGGGGTAGACTTCTCGGCAGTGATGGTAACACCACCAACCTTCACAGAAGCCTTAACGGTAGCGGAACCGTCCAGATTCAGCTGAACGGTAACGTCACCCACCTCCACGCTGTTGTTGCCGGCAGCAGCCTTCATCTCAGTCAGAGCGGTGTTCACAATGTCAGTGATCTCCTTCTGGCTGTTAGCGGTCTGCAGAGCAGCCTGAGCCTTAGCAGCGGCAGCCTTAACAGCAGCCACGTCAACGCTGTCGGGATCGGTCAGGCCGTCGATGGCGGCATTGACCTGATCCATGGAAACACCGTAAGCCTTAGCCTGATCGGCGTACTTGGCAGCCTCAGCCTTCAGAGCGTCATGACCCTCAGCAGCGAAAGCAGAGGTAGCCATGGCAGCAGCCAGAGCCAGAGCAGCAACGGTAGAAATAACCTTCTTCATTGGTATCGTCCTCCTTTCCCCAAAGATTTTATATAACGCAGGTTTCCCCGCGTTATACCGAGTGAAATTCAGAACCACCGGCCAAAGAACTTCTTCGGCTTGGAGGCGTCCCGCAGCTGGGGTTCCAGCCCGGCGAACACGTCCGCAGCGTTCTGCGTAAGATAGCGGACCATATCAGTGCCCTGCCAGCCTTCGACCTTCTGCATGGCAGGGCCGATGAGCGGCGGACGCTTGTCCACAGAATGAGTATCGGTGGAGAGCACGTGAACGAGCTGCCACCGCAAAAACTTTTGAATCATGGCTTGGCGGCTGCCCGCGCGCATGATGCTGCTGGCATTCACCTGGGTCACAGCGCCCGCACTGACCAGATCGAACAGGCGGGTGGGATCGCTGAGCATATAAGGATAACGCTCCACATGGGCCAGCAGTGGTGTGATGCCCTGAAGCCCCAGGTTATAAAAGATATCCTTTGCCCAACTGGGATAAAACATGGGGGAAAATTCCACCAGGAGGTAAGGCGTATCCTGCAAAAGCAGCGGCTCCAGATCCAGCTCCAGCAGATTGGAACTGAAGAACACTTCCGCACCCAGTTTCAGCTTGACCGGAAGGCCCTGCTGTTGCACTGCATTCTGCAGAATTGCAAAAGCCTCAGCCCGGCGCTGGGTGAATTCCTCCACACTGGTGCGCTCGGCGTTGAAGTGCGGGGTAAGGGCGATCTCATCCACCCCCTGCTCCAGCTGGCGCCGGATCAGAGCCAGCGAATCTTCCACAGTCTGTGCGCCGTCATCAACGCCCGGCAGGATATGGCTGTGAAGGTCCGTCATGAGCCGCTCTTCCTTTCCTTATTTATAATAGCCGTATTCGTAGGAATAGTAGTAACCGGTGTCGCGGGTGGTGCTCTTCAGATCAAAGCCGTTCAGCACCGCGCCAATCACGTTGGCGTTGGCCGCCTCCAGATTCTTTTTCGCCAGCTGTGCCGACTCGATGGTGGCGTTTGCATGGCTTACCACGAAGATTACACCGTCGGCCAGTGCGCTCAGCACCGCCGCATCGGTAACCACCGAGGCGGGAGGGGTATCCATAATAATGTAATCATACTGCTCGGAAAGGCCATCCAGCATCTTGGCCATGCGGGCGCTGCCCAGCAGCTCCGCAGGGTTGGGCGGGATCACACCGGCAGTGATGACGTCGATGTTCAGATCACTGAAATGCACGATCACATCCGCGGGCGTTGCCTCGCCGCTGAGCACGTTGGTCAGACCGCTGGCGCGGCGGGTGATGCGCAGGTATTTGTGCATGACCGGCTTACGCAGGTCACAGTCGATGATCAGTACCTTTTTACCGTTTTCAGCCAGAGAGATTGCCAGGTTGATCGCCACGTTGCTCTTGCCCTCACCGGGAATAGAGCTGGTGATGACCAAACGGCGGTAATTGTTGCTGGCCGCCATGAAATTGATGTTGGTGCGCAGAGTCTTGTACGCCTCCACATACTGGAAGGGAGCGTTTTTCGAGATGATCTGCAGCTTGCGGTTGATGGGCTGATCTTTTCTCTTTTTCTTCCCGAATGCGGGCAATTTGAAAGCCATCGATCAGTCCTCCACTTCCACCTGCGGAATGACGCCCAGCACAGTAAAGCCCAGATGCTTCTGGATGTCGTCATCCGACTTAAAGGTATTGTTCAGCATTTCCTTCAGGAAAATAAAGCCCACACTGGCCACCAGGCCCAGCAGGCCGGCAATGGCGGTGTTCATGGTCTTGTTGGGCGAAACCGGGGCGTCACCCACGCGGGCATCCGAGATGACCTTTACGGAACCGGCCTCCACCGCTTCCTGGATCACATCGGGTGCAATCTCCACAATCTTGCCCACAATGGCCTTGGCCTCGGCGGGATTTTCATCCTCCACCGAGATCTGCATCACCTGGGTGGAGTCCACCGCAGACACCGTCACCCGGTCAGCCAGCTGCTCGTAGGTCATATCCAGGCCCAGTTCATCAATCACCTGATCCAGAACCGTATCGCTCTTCACGATGATGCCGTAGGTAGCCACCAGGTTTTTCGCAGTGGTGAGCATATCGTTGGTCAGATTGTTGCTGGTCTGGCTCTGCTGCGAGTTTACGATCATGGTAGCGCTGGCCCGGTACTGCGGGGTAATCAGAAAGCTGGTGATCAAAAAGCCCACGATGGCGCACACGATCGTGCTTGCCACAATAGCCAGCAGATTGTTTTTCAGCATGAAAAATATTTCACGCAGGTCTATGGTCTCGTACTCTTGCTCCACAGTCTTTCCCCCACTAATTGATAAAAAAGGACATATTTTGTCCTGTTAAAAATGCCATTCAATCAAAACGGTTAAGATTTTATTTGAAACCGCTCAATGACGTTTTAAAGTATATCACAAAGGTTTTTGGCCTGCAAGGCAAAAGTGTTTTTTCGTAAACTCGCATAAAGGAATTCCGCCCTTCGATTCATTCTTTAGATAAATTCATACCTGGTTTGTCATCAAGCTCCATATTTCGGCCTTCCAACAGCATAAATTCCCTTTAAACAGAGCCATTCCTGCTATCATTTTCCATTCAGAGAACCCTTTGATGCATAAAAATAAGGAGCGCAATTGCTTGCGCTCCTTATTGAAAAAGCTGTTTTACGCTGCCGGTTCCGCGGTAGGCTCCGGTGTTGCCGTCTGACCGTCTTCCTCCGTCTGAGCAGCTGTATCGCCGCCTTCTGTGGAATCCGCTTGGCCATCGCCCTCATCGGCATTGGCTGCATCACCGGTTTCCCCGTCTGTCTGGTTCTCATCTCCAGTCTGACCGGTATCGTTTTCTCCCGCTGTACTCGTCTGCGCAGTGTCGGATTCTCCGGAATCCGATGCAGTGATGGAGCCGGGCGACCAGGTGGGCCGCAGGCTGCCATCCTCCAGCTGATGGGATACATCCAGCGTGCCCTGCTCGGTATCGCCGATGCCTTTACCGTCTTCGTTGTGCAGCAGATAGGCGGCAAACTTGATCTTGTAGTCCAGATTATTAAAGGTACCAAGCAGCACCTTGGCCCGGTTCTGGTAGATGAAGTACAGCTCGTTGGAATCACCGAACTGAATGCTGGTGCAGTCATCCTTCAGCTCGTAGGTCCAAAGCAGTTCCAGCAAGCGGTTCACGTCATCCATCGGGTCGTGCGCACTTTGCTCACTGCCCGATGTGGAGGAGGACGAAGAAGATGCTGTAGATTGAACCGCGGACACTCCGGAAGCAGCGGGTGCCGGAGTGGCGGTGGCATTGGGTGTTGCCAGCTTCAGGTAATACCCGGCCACCGGCGCTTCAATGTCCAATCCAAGCAGCGCAGGCAGTCCCTGCGGCTGCTCCTCGCTGATCTTCATAATTTTGAGCCCATCGCTCAGGGTCAGCCAGCCACTGTCCGACTGGGCACACCAGGTTTCCACGGCCGGTTCCACCCGGATCACCAGCGTGCTGGGCAGACGGCGGCGGATCTCCACCCGCTCCAGATAGGGCAGGCTGACCACCATATTTTTTTCCTTCTGCGCCGCCGAAAACTGGAACATGTTTTCCCCTACTGGAACCCCCAGTGCACCAAGGATCGCATCCTCGGTGTAAATTCCGGTATCGGCCGGAGTGCTGCCATCCATATTTTCAATACGGAAGGTATCCACCTTGAACAGCACAGTAAGCGACAGAGCCACACCGACGCCGATCACCAGCAGTCCCAGCAGAACCATCAGCAAGTTGCGACGACGACGCCGGCGGCGCAGTTCGCTGTGGGTCAGGCGGCGAGGCGGCCGTGGCTGTTTGGGTCGGGCGGCCGTGCTGCGGGCCGGGCGGGGCTGCTGCATCCCGTGAGGATACTGTGCCGTCTGCCGGCGGTACTCCGGCTGTTGCGCCGAAGCAGGGCGTTGACGGACAGTTCGGTTCGGCTGCGGAGCCCTTCGCTGAGCGCCGGGGCGGGATTCCGGCCGGGGCTGCGGCGGCCGTCTGCCGCCTACCGTCGAAACACGCTGCGAATTCTGCGCGCTGTTCTGCGGCTGCTGACGGTTCTGATTTCGTCTTACCTGCCGTTTTGCCACCGGGTTCCCTCCCCTCTTTTTGTATTTTTCCTCAATTTATTACGCTTTGTTAATTCGCCGTGGTGTTTTCCAGCCCCATAAGCTGCGCCAGCTTGGCCCAGATCTTATCCAGACTGTGAGGTTCGGCCAGACTCTGAGCATTGCGGCCCATCTGAGCCAGACGGCCCGGCTGAGCCAGCAGTTCCTCCACCATAGCGATGAGCTTTTCACCGTTCAGATCCTTCTCCTCCACCACCAGCGCAGCCCCGGCTTTTTGTAATTCCAGGGCATTATAATACTGATGGTTTTCCGCCACATTGGGGCTGGGAATCAGGATCGCCGCACGGCCCACCGCTTCCAGCTCCGCCAGAGTGAGCGCGCCTGCACGGCTGATTACCAGATCCGCCGCGGCCAGCAGCTCCGGCATATTGTTGATGTACTCGCTTACCACCAGATTCTCATTGTAGGAAAAGCCTTTTTCCTTCGCCAGGTTTTTGAAGAGCTCTACGCCCCGGCTGCCGGTGGCATGCAGGTGAAGAATGTTGCGGGGCTGCTTCTGCTCCCAGGCGGCCAGGTCAGCCACCACCTCATTGATGCGGCGGGCGCCCAGGCTGCCGCCGAAGCTCAGGATCACGGTGCGGTCCCCTGCCTTCAGCTTGGCGCGGGCAGCAGCCCGGTCCTGGGCAAAAATCTCCGGCCGTACCGGGTTGCCCACCACGGTGGTCTTGCCGGGCGCGCCCAGCTTTTCCACCGCTGCAGGCACCGCCGCAAAGATCACATCCACGTCCTTCGCCAGCAGCTTGTTGGTCACGCCGGGAAAGGCGTTCTGCTCGTGAATGGCCGTCTTGATGCCCATTTTAGCCGCACAGCGCACCACCGGTCCGCTCACATAACCGCCGCAGCCGATCACCAGATCCGGCTGAACCTGACGCATCATCGCCTTGGCTCGCGGCCCCGACAAAGCCAGATGCCATACTGCTTCAATGTTGCGCAGAATATTCTTGGGCGTCAGGCTCCGCTGGATACCGTTCACCTCAATGTGATGAAAGGGATAGCCCGCCTGGCCCACCAGCTTAAACTCCATACCCGCCTTGCGGCCGGCAAAGTGGATTTCCGCTTCCGGGCAGTGCTGCTTGATTGCGCCCGCAATGGCGAGCGCCGGGTTGATATGACCGGCAGTACCGCCGGCTGCAATCAATACGCGCATGATAAGCGCCTCCTTCAAAACGATACGGATTCATCAAAGAAATCAGCGGCCGAAGCGAGCGTAGGGGTCCGCTTCCTCACGGGCCCGCTGGGCCTCCTGTTCGGCCGCGGCCTTTTCGTCTGCTTTTTTCCGATTTCCGGCCCTGCACACACTCATCACCACACCCATTTGGCCCAGCAGCATCAAAAGGCTGGTACCGCCGGAGG
The DNA here is from genome assembly GCF_027853465.1 of Allofournierella sp. CML151. NCBI lineage: Bacteria > Bacillati > Bacillota > Clostridia > Eubacteriales > Oscillospiraceae > Allofournierella > Allofournierella sp. CML151. The sequence goes on from NZ_JAPNNW010000007.1 coordinate 120,730, forward strand.
AGAAGAAGGGCAGGCTGATGCCGGTGTTCGGAATGGTGTTGGTGACCACCGCCACGTTAAACAAAAACTGGAAGCTGATCTGGGCCATACAGCCCACCACCAGCAGACTGCCGAACCGGTCAGGGGCGTTCCAGGCAATGACAATTCCCTGAATGATCAGCAGCAGGAACAGCAGAATGCAGATCACGGCCCCCACAAAGCCCAGCTCCTCGCAGAGGATGGCAAAAATGAAGTCGTTCTGGGCTTCCGGCAGCCACATGTGCTTCTGAACACTGTTGCCGATACCCACGCCGAACAGGCCGCCGGAGCCGATGGTGTAAAGGCTTTGGCCGGTCTGACGGGTGGAGTCCTGCATGTCCGAGAAGGGCTGCAGCCAGCCCTGCAGGCGTTCCGCCACATAACCGCCGCGGGTAACCAGCAGCAGAGCGATACCCGTGACCGCCACGCCGCCTGCCAAAAAGAACCAGCGCAGCAGCGCACCACCCACCAGCATGATGGAAGCCGCGATGCAGCACATCAGGATCATGGCGCTGTGATGCGGCTCCAGCAGAAGAAGCATCAGGATGGGTGCCAGCAGCAGTCCGGGCAGGATAATGCTCAGTTTCAGGTTCTGTGCCGGGCCCGCGCCAGGGAATTGCCCCTCAATGCGCTTCTGGTACCGGGCAAACAGATGAGACAGCAGCAGAATCAGCGCAAACTTGGCAATCTCGCTCACCTGGATGGTGGGCAGACCGCTCACGTTAATCCAACGGCGGCAGCCCTTGATGGGCGGCATGAACAGCACCACCACCAGAAGCCCCAGGGTAACAAAATACAACGGCCAGGCAAACCGCCGCAGCCAGTGGTAATCCACCCGGGAGACGATCAAAGCCGCCACAAGGCCCATGATCGCGTAAATGGTCTGGGGACCAACGTATTCATAACTGTTGCCGAACTTGTTCAGCGAGGTTGCATAGCTGGCGCTGAACAGAATGATCAGGCCAAACACCTGCAGAATGATCAGATTCGCCAGAAAGGCGCCGTTCAGCTTGCCGGGGTGCTTATAGAACATGCGCACCGGTGCGCGGCTTGCCTGCCGGGCCTGGCGAGCGGCACGGCGCATCTGCTCCGCCCGCTGCCGCGCTCCGCTCTGGGGGCGGGGCGCACGATAGGTCTGGCGGGCCGTACCGCCGGGTCGTGCCATATCGGTCATGGCCACAGACCTCCTTTTCGGGGATACTCAGGCTGCTTGGACGCAGCCTGGCAATGGGATATCAATAGTAGAAATAAGCAAAGGTGAGGCCCAGCACCACAAACAGGGCCTCCAGCGCGCTGAAGCTGGCGTCGATCTTGACCTCGCTCCAGCCCCGCATCTCGAAGGAATGGTGGATGGGGGTCATCTTGAAGATACGCTTGCCGTGAGTCAGCTTGAAGTAGGTGACCTGAATCACCACGGTGGCTGCCTCCCAGATGTAAACCGCACCGAAGAAGAACAGGATCTCGGGCCGACCCATGGCATAGCCCAGACCAGCAACCGCGCCGCCCAGGAACATGCTGCCGGTATCACCCATGAAGGTCTTGGCCGGATAGAAGTTCCAGATGAGGAAGCCCGCCAGCGAACCCGCCAGTGCCGCCGGAAGTACCGACATGACGAACTGGCCCAGAAAGCTCACCAGGGTCAGGAAGCCCAGCATGGACACAAAGGTCACACAGGAGCACAGGCCGTCGATGCCGTCGGTCAGGTTCACCGCGTTCACCACGCCGATAATCAGAATGTAGGACAGCGGGTAGAACAGGATGCCGAAGTCCACCATGCCGAAGAAGGGCAGGGTGATGGAGGTGCTCAGGGTGCCGTTCATCCACAGCCCCGCCAGCAGCGCGGTGGTCACCAGCAGCTGGCCGGCGATCTTCTGCCAGGCCCGCAGGCCCAGGTTACGCTTTTTCACCACCTTGATGAAATCATCCAGAAATCCGATCAGGCCGAAGCCGAAGGCGGAGAAGATAGCCAGGTACAGGCCACGGGAATCCGGGCCGCCCATCAGCTCAGGGCTGCCGTGCAGCAGGCTGGTGAGAGCCAGGCAGACCGCAAACACGGTGCCCAGGATAAAGCACAGGCCGCCCATGGTGGGAGTGCCCTGCTTTTTGTTGTGCCAGGTGGGACCGATCTCCTTGATGGTCTGCCCGAAGTGCAGCTTATGTAAGAACGGAACAATGAACAGACCGGAAACCGCCGAGATCATGAAACCGCAGGCGGCCGCCAGAATCAGCGCGTAACGTGCCATAATTTGATTCTCCTCTTAGTTGTTTGTTTGGTCTTCGCCGGCATACAACAGCTGCAGCACCTGCTCCAGCCGCATGCCCCGGCTGCCCTTTGCCAGCAGCGCGTCGCCGGGAGCCATCAGGCTCTCCAGCGCCTGCGCAGCCTCTTCATGGGTCTGGCAGCGGGTCACCGCAAGACCTGCTTTTTCCGCCTCGTCGGCCGCAAACCGGCTGGCGGAGCCCAGCGTGACCAGGTGGGCAAGGCCGCTTTGGGCTGCCCAGCGCCCCATCTGCCGGTGAGCCTCTTCCTCAATGGAGCCCAGCTCCAGCATATCGCCCAGCAGTGCAAAGCGCCGCCCCTTGCAGGGGTATTCCTTGAACATATTCAGGCTGGCGCGCATGCTGTCCGGGCTGGCATTGTAGCAGTCCTCAATGAACACCCGTCCGCCGTTTTCCACCACCTTCTGGCGCATGCCGGTGGTCTGGTAATTCGCCAGCGCCGCCGCACAGCGGGCCGCGTCCAGACCCATGCGGGTGGCAGCGGCATAGGCGGCCAGCGCATCGTATACGCTGTGCATGCCCAAAGCCGGAATGGTCACCGCAAAGCTGCCGTGCTCCTTATCCTCCAGCGTGAAGGACATGCCGTTTTCCAGCGGCTGCACCTCCACGGCCCGCACATCCGCTTCCGGGTCGTTCATGCCATACCATACCGGGCGCAGCCGGGCGGGAAGCATCCCCTCCCGCCGGGCCAGCTGAAGATATTCGTCGTCCGCGTTCAGGGCCAGAGGAGCGCCGTCCGGCAGGCCGGTGCAGATCTCCAGCTTTGCTTTCAGGATATTCTCCCGGCTGCCCAAACTTTCCAGATGGCTCACGCCGATGCAGGTGATCAGACCAGCATCCGGCCGGGCCGCCCGACTGAGCCGCTCGATCTCGCCCAGGGCGCTCATGCCCATCTCTACCACCGCATACTCGGTTTTCCCGGTGATGCGGAACAGGGTGTTGGGCACGCCGATCTCATTGTTCTGGTTGCCCTCGGTCTTGATGGTCCGCCCAAAGGCGCTGAGAATGGCATAGCAGAATTCCTTGGTGGTGGTCTTGCCCACACTGCCGGTAACGCCGATCATTCTGGGATGAAACAGCATGCGGTAGTTGGCCGCCATGCGCACCATGGCGTGGTGGCTGCTGGGGCAAAGGACGAGCTTTTTCTCCGGCACGCCCTCCACCGGATGGTTGGCCACCACATAGGCGGCTCCTTCCTCCACTGCCTTTGCGGCAAAGTCATGGCCGTCCACCCGCTGACCGGGGAAACACACGAACACACAGTCCGGGCAAACGGCCCGGCTGTCGGTCACCACGGCGGTGATGGTCTCGCTGCCCACCGAACCGGCCTCAGCCAGCCCGGCAAGCAGCATCTTTGCAGGGATCGGCTGCATTGCAACTGCCTCCTTTTGTGCTGCAGGCACCCGGCCGGGATTGACCCGCCGGGGCCCTGTTTTCGTTGATATTGTACGGCGATCAGCCCTCTTCGGTTCCGTCCGTTTCACCGGTCCCGCCGGAATCGGTGGACGCCGGGTCCGTGGAAGTGCTGGTATCCTGAGCCGGATCTGCCGCGGCCGCGGTGGTAATGGTCACCACCGTGCCCATGGGTGTCTCGGTGCCCGCGGCCACATCCTGGGCGGTCACCTGCCCATTCTCATCGCCGCTGATCCGCACGTTCAGACCGGAGCCCGCCAGCATCTGGCTGGCCAGCGCCGCACTCTTGCCGGTCACATCCGGCACAGTAGTCTTGGTGTACTCAGTGCTGTCTGTATACAGATACACTGTGGTACCCGCGGCCACCTTGGTGCCCGCCTCGGGATACTGGGCCAGCACCGTATCGCCGCTGCCCACTTTCCGGTGCGCAAGGCCGATCTTGTTCAGCTCCACCTGGGCCAGATCCCACTGACTGTAGCTGGGATTGTTGGGAGTCACCAGGTTGGGTACGGTCACATCGCCGCTGGGCAGCAGGCTCTCATCCATCTCAATGCCCAGATAAGGCGCAACCTCACTGATGATATTGCCGATCAGCGGCGCGCTCAGCATGGAACCGTATTCGGTTTCCGCGTGGGGCTCATCCACGAAGGCCAGAATGGCGATCTGCGGATCATCCACCGGCAGCACTGCCAGGAAGCTGGAAACCTTCTCGTAGGTTCCGTCCTCCCGCTTTTCCTGGTCCAGCTTTTCACTGGTACCGGACTTACCGCCGATGTGGTAACCTGCCACGTAAGCATTGCGGCCGGCAGCGCCCGCGGCGCCGTAGTCCACCACACCCTCCATCATCTGCAGCACCTGCTGCGAAACCTCTTCGCTGATGACCTGGCGCTTGATGGTGGGTTCGGTTTCCTGCACCACGTTGCCTTCCTGGTCCACAATCTTATCCACGATGTAGGGCTGCACCAGATATCCGCCGTTGGCGATGGCCGCAACCGCGGTGATCATCTGGATGGGGGTCACCTTCTGGGCCTGGCCGAAGCTGGTGGATGCCAGGTCGATCAGAGACATGCTGTCCGCCGGGTGGTAGGAAACGCCCGCATAGGGGGCCTGTTCCGCCGGCAGGTCAATGCCGGTCTTCTCGGTGAAGCCGAAGGCATTGTAGTAATCCGAGAAGGTCTCGATGCCCATTTTCAGAGCTTCCTGAATGGTGGCAATGTTGCAGCTGTTGTACAGCACCTTGCCCATATCCTGCCACTGATGGGCCGCGCCCTCAGCACAGGTGTAGCTCTTGGTGTTGGGCAGTACCTGATAGCTGCCGCCGCAGTAATAGGTGGTACCGGGAGTGCTCACGCCGGAATCCAGCGCGGCAGATGTGGTAATCAGCTTGAACACCGAACCGGGGGTATACAGGTCGGTGATGGCCTTGTTTTTCCACTGGCGCTGACGTTCCTCGCCCTGCACCTGGGTGTACTCCTCGTCGGACAGGCCTTCCAGCAGGGCAGCCCGCTCCGGGTCGTAGATGGTCATGGGATCATTGGGATCAAAATCCGGCTTGGTGGCCATGGCCAGAATGGCACCGGTGTTCACGTCCATTATGATCACCACGCCGCGCTCGGATACGTTGTTCACCTTCACCGAGTTTTCCAGGTATTTTTCCGCGATGGCCTGGATGTTGGCATCCAGAGTAAGCACCAGACTGTTACCGTCCTGGGCGGGGTATTCCTCCCGGTCATCGTTGGCGATCTCGGCGCCCAGACCGTTCTTGATGCTCACCAGACGGCCGGGGGTACCGGCCAGAGTCTCCTCATAGTATGCCTCAAGGCCATAGAAGCCGTAGCCGTCCGCATGCATAAAGCCCAACACGCTGGCGGCGAAAGCCCCATAGGGGTATTCCCGCTTGGTATCCTGGGTTACGGTGATGGGCAGGTTGTTGTCGCTGGCATATTCCTTGATCTGGTCCGCCACCGGCTTATCCACCTGCTTGGCCAACACCTCGTACTGGCTCTCGGAGTCGATCAGCTTGTCATAAACTTCGTTCTCGTCCAGCCCCAGCATGCTGGCCACATCGGCGCTCACGGTACGCACCCGTTCCGCCCGGCGCTCCTCCGCAGAGCGCTCGTCGCCCTCCTCCGCCTTCAGCGCGCTGATCTGGCTGGGGTCGGCGGCGATGGTCCATACAATGCTGCTCTTGGCCAGCACCTTGCCGTTGGCGTCGTAGATCTGGCCACGGGTGGGGGTCACCGCCACATCCTTCAGCTGCTGGTTGGCAGCCTGGATGCGGTACTCGTCGTGCTTGACGATCTGCAGCCAGGCGAGCCGGCCGATCAGGATCGCAGCGCCGAAGGCAAACGCCCCCGCCAGCAGCCAGTAGCGCAGCAAGCTGCGCTTACGCGCCTGCTTTTGCGGGTTCTGGGGCCCGTTTTGCGGATTGTTCATTCTTGCCATGACAGTGTTTCCTTCGTTTGCATCAGTGTCGTTTGCCGCGTATGACATGAAGAATTCGGTCGAATCCCCCTGATAATCGAAAAAGCGTGCGCGGCGGCACGCTTTTTCCATTTGCGGTCAGGGATCAAGATGATCCATCAGGCGCAGAAATCCGTTGTTCAGCAGATCCAAAACGCGCTGCCAACCGCTCTCCGGCCGCTGGATGGTGCTTTCGTTTTCCAGGGTCACATAGGTGATCTGGCTTTTGTCCAGCTTCATCAGCCCCAGCTGGGCGGCGATCTGCTCCACGTTTTTCAGGTTGGTCTTGCTGTCCAGCACGCCGGACAGATAGTTGTAGTCACTCTGGGCGTTCACCAGCTGCTGATTGGTTTTCTGGATCTGGCTGGTCAGCTGGGTCAGGGTGGCCTGGCTTTGCAGCAGGCCCACGGTAAGCATGACCATCACGCAGCTCACCGCCACGGTTTTATAGGCCTGAGCGCTGATCTTCATGGCCTGCTTTTTGCCCTGTACCGCTCTCATGCGGGGTTTAACGTCCAATGGCCGGTCCGCAAACCGTTCCAGTTCATAGGCTGCCTGTGCCATGTGCGCTCACCTCCTTTTTTGTTCCTTGTGTTTTATCGGTGTTCCGGCTCCCCTTTGCCGGAGCGGGCGGTTCAATCGCCCAGTTTTTCAATCACCCGCAGCTTTGCGGACCGGCTGCGCCGGTTCTCCTCCAGTTCGGCAGCGGTGGCCTCGATGGGTTTGCGGGTAATCAGCTTTCCTTTTGCCTTGCCTCCGCACACACAGACCGGATACTCCGGCGGGCAGGTGCAGGCAGTGGCCCACTGGCGGAATTTGTTCTTCACCAGCCGGTCCTCCAGCGAGTGGAAGGTGATGATGGCGAAGCGGCCGCCGGGGACGAGCAGATCGAAGATCTCATCCATACCCTGGCTGAGCACATCCAGCTCGCTGTTCACCGCAATACGCAGCGCCTGAAAGCTGCGCCGGGCGGGGTTTTTGTCCTTGCGGCGCACCGCCGGAGGCAGGGCGCTGGCAATGGCGTCGGCCAGCTGCAGGGTGGTGACAAAGGGCGTCTCCTCCCGGCGCTGCACAATGCGCCCGGCAATGGCCCAGGCATAGGGCTCTTCACCGTATTCCCGCAGAATGCGGGCCAGCTCTTCCCGGCTGGCGGTGTTCACCAGGTCCGCGGCTGTGGGGCCGCTCTGGCTCATGCGCATATCCAGCGGCGCGTCCTGCCGGTAGGAAAAGCCCCGGGAGGCATCGTCCAGCTGGTGGGAGGAAACCCCCAGATCCAGCAAAGCGCTGTTGATTTTTTCGATGCCCAGCCCGTACAGAGCACTGCGGGCGTTGCAGAAGTTGGTCTGCACCAGTGTGGCGGGCAGCCCCTCCAGGGCCTTACCCGCAGCCTCAATGGCATCCGGGTCCTGGTCCAGGCTGACCAGACGGCCGGTGGTGAGCCGCCGGGCAATCTGGCTGGAATGGCCGCCGCCTCCGGCGGTGCCGTCCAGATAGATTCCGGTCGGGTCGATGGCCAAGCCCTCTAGACATTCGTTCAAAAGCACGGGGATGTGGCTGAATTCCATGTGCGTTCCCCCTTACAATTCCAGTTCTTCCATGGCGGCTTCCAGCTGCTCGCTGCCGAAGCCCGCCTGTTTTTGCTGCCAGGCAGCGGTGTCCCAGATCTCGGCGTGCTTGCCCACACCGATGATGGTCACATCCTTCTGCAGGCCTGCGTGGGCGCGCAGGCTGGGCGAGATGAGCACCCGGCCCTGTTTGTCCGGCGTGACCTCGGTGGCCATGGCGAACAGAAACCGCTGGATCTCGCGGGTCTTGACCAGGCTCTTGCCCTGCAGCTTTTCGCAGATGAGCTGCCATTCACTCTCCGGGAAGGCAACCAGACAGTTATCCATCCAGCGTGTGATAACGAACACCTGGCCCATCTGCTCCCGAAAGCGTGCGGGGAAGTTCAGGCGGCCTTTTTCGTCGATGGCATAGTTGTACTCGCCCATCAACATACGGCGCCGCCTCCTTTCACACGCGGGGCTTAAGATTTCCCCCATCGGCTCCACCGGTGTGGAAAACTCTCCACTTTACCCCACTTCTCCCCACTGTATCAATTATTATACGTTACCCCCACTTTAATTGCAAGATATTGCACCGAAAAAGAATCGTGAAAAATCTCGCCCCAATGCCGCTTTTTCGTGGTTTGGCTGCATATTTTTCCTGTTTTGTGTATTCTTTCCGTCAGGCGCTTCCACAGGATAAATCGACCGGGGCCGTCTTGCTGTTTTGCACCGGGTTTTCCACAGCCCGCTATAGGCAAAAAGGCCCCGCACCCTCCGGAAACCGGCAGGCGCGGGGCCCTGGAGACTGACCAATCGATCAGCCGTTGTTGTTCTTCGCATTCTGGCGCAGGTTGGCGCGCACAGTCTTGACCTCCGCCGCATTGCGGGCCAGCTGCTCCTCGGTGATGCGAAGCATGTTCTCGCAGTAGTCGGTCACGGTGGTGCGCATCTCGCGGGACTGGCTCTGCGCGCTGGAGAGGATCTCCGCCGCACGCTGCTGGGCAGCACGCACGATCTGCTCCTCGCCCACCAGCACCCGGGCCCGGTCCTCCGCCTTCTTCACGATGGCTTCGGCCTCCCGCTTGGCGCTGGCGATGATGTCCGCCCGGTCATTCACGATGGCCTTGGCCTGGCGGATCTCGGTGGGCATATTCAGGCGCACCTCGTCAATGATGTCCCGCATTTTGTCAATGTCCACCATCCGCTTGCTGCCGGAGAACGGCAGGCCGGAGGCCTCTTCCATGGTTTCTTCCATCAGATCCAGCAACTCGTCGATGTTCATTCTTCTCGCTCCTTTTCATAGCGGGTCACCAATACGGTGCCGTAACGGTATTGTTTTTTCTTGCAAAGGCTCTCGCACTCATCCGGCAGACTGGCCGCCAGCTCACTCTCGCACAGCACTGTGCCGCCGGGCGCGGTCACCCGAGCCACCTGAGGAAGGATCTGGGCCAGCGTATCGTGGCGGTAAGGCGGGTCCAGCAGAACGACATGGAACTGCTCGCCGCAGCTCGCCAGAAACGTGTCCGCCCTGGTGTTGCGGATCTGGCTTTGCGCCTGCACTCCGGCGGCCCTGCAGTTCTGCTCCACGATGCGCACCGCGCCCCGGTCCTGGTCCACAAACACGCAGCTGGCTGCTCCGCGGCTCAGCGCCTCAATACCCAGCTGCCCGCTGCCTGCAAACAGGTCCAGCACCTTCGCCCCCGGCAGGATGAACTGCAGAGCGCTGAACATGCCCTCCTTCACCCGGTCCACCGTGGGCCTTGTTATATCTTCTCCCGGCAGGGCCGCCAGCTTTGTTCCCCGGGCAGAGCCTGAGATCACACGCATGGGGGTCCACCTCCCTTTCCTGTCCCTTTGTTTTTTCCATTATGGCCCGCACCAGCCGCTTTGTCAAGCAGAAAGGCGCGGGCCTTTTCCACTGATTTATCCTTTTTCCGGCCGCAGGGTTTCCAGAATCCGGTCCACCGCGGCGGCATCACAGCCGTTCCAAAGCACTCCGTCCACCTGGATGTTCGGGCCCTTGCCACACTGCTTGAAGCAATTCTGGGTGCGAATCACCGCGGTGCCTTCGGGCAGGCTGGCCAGCCCCTTTTTCAGTCGGTCCATCAACACAGCGTTTTTTGCACCACAGCGTCCGCCGCTGCACACCACGATCTCGTGGGCAGCAGCCCCCAGCTTCAGGCTGGGATACAGCCGGATCAGCTTTTCCAGCAGCGGCACTTTATAGCCGGTGCAGATGGAGATGGTCTCCAGCGCCTGGGGCGGGATGTGGCCATAGATCTCCTGAGTCTCCCGCAGCAGAGCTACCGTATCCTCCTGCTCCAGGGTGGGGCGGCTGCCCTTGCGGCCGGCATAGTACTCCGCCGCCTCGGCAAAGCGTTCGTGCAATGTGTTCTGGTCCATAAATCAATCCTCCGTTCGGGGGTGAAAATAGTCGTAGATGGTTTGGGCGGCCTTCCGGCCCACACCCTTGGCGTTGGTCAGCTCGTCCACACCGGCCTCTCGCACCGCTCCCACCGACTTGAAGTGGGCCAGTAGCGCCTTGGCGGTGGCAGGCCCCACGCCAGGGATAGCGGTCAGACTGGAAGCATAGGACTTCTTCTTCTGGTTCTGGCGCTGGTAGGCAATCGAGAACCGGTGCACCTCGTCCTGAATGGAGGAAATGAAGGTGAAGATGTTCCGATGCATACTGATGGCAATTTCGCCGCCGTCCGCGGTCACGATGGCCCGGGTGCGGTGGTGGTCGTCCTTCACCATGCCGAACAGCGGCACCGCCGCCAGAGCGGTGCCCGCCAGCGCCGCCTTCACCGCGCTCACCTGCCCCTTGCCGCCGTCCAGCAAGATCACGCTGGGCAGCACCGAGAACTGGCCCACCGTGCCCTTTTCGTATTCGGCGGCCCGGCGGCTCAGCGCCTCAGCCATGCTGGCAAAGTCGTCGGTGCCCGCCACGGTGCGCATCTTGAAGCGCCGGTAGCCGCTTTTCTTGGGGCGGCCGTTTTCAAACACCACCATACCGCAGACGCTGGTACCCTCGCCCCAGTTGGAGATATCGTAGCTTTCAATCACCGCGGGCGGCTCGGGCAGACCCAGCACGGCGGCTGCCTCGTCCAACAGGCGCTGATTCCGGTCGGTGCGGCCACTCTCCCGGGCCAGGCGCTCCACCGCGTTGGTGTAGGCCATGCTCACCAGCTTGGCGGTGTCGCCCCGCTGGGGCACATACAGCTGCACCTTGGTACCCCTGGTCTCCTCCAGCAACTGGGTCAGGGCCTCGTGGCTCTCGGGCAGCACGTCCACCGCGATGACCTTGGGAATCTCCTCCCCATCCAGATAATAGCGGGGCAGAAACTCCTCCCGCAAAGCGTCCAGGTCAGCGGTGCCCCGGAATAAAAACTCCCGCTTGTCGGTCAGGCGGCCGGTGCGGTAGCGCAGGATGGCAGCGCAGCTGTTTTGACCCGCTCCGGCGAAGGCGATCACATCCATCTGGGTGCTCTCGTCCACCACCACCTTCTGCCCGGCCGACACCTTTTTGATGGCGGCAATCTGATCCCGCAGCAGGGCGGCCTGTTCGAAGTCCAGCCGCTCGGCGGCCTCCTCCATGCGCTGCTCCAGCGTCTTCACAATGTCCTTTTTGCCGTAGCGGATCAGGCGGATGGCTCCCTGTACTGCCTGGTTGTAGGTCTCCCTGCTGATTTTACCACTGCACAGAGCCATGCACTTGCCGATGTGGGCGTTCAGACAGGGACGGCCCTTGCCGATCTCCTGGGGAAAGCGCCGGTTGCACCGGGGCAGCAGGAAGGCGTCCTGGGCGGTCTCCACCATCTGACGCACCGCAAAGCTGCTGGTGAAGGGGCCGATGTATTCCGCCCCATCCTCCTCCTTCTGCAGCGCCGCCGAGATGCGGGGGTATTCCTCTTTGGTGATCTTCACATAGCTGTAGCCCTTGTCGTCCTTCAGAAGGATGTTGTACTTGGGGGTGTGGGCCTTGATCTGGCTGGCCTCCAGCACCAGAGCCTCAAACTCGCTCTGGCAGACGATCACATCGAAGTTGAAGGCATGCTCGATCATCTGGGTGACCTTTGCATCGTGGGGGACGCCCTCACGGAAATACTGACTCACCCGGGTGCGCAGCCGCTTTGCTTTGCCGATATAGATGATCTCGTCCCGCTTGTCCCGGATGATATAGACCCCCGGCAGCAGGGGCAGCATCTTCGCTTTTTCATGCAGTTCAGCCTTGGTCATGGGGGTCCTCCTTCTGTGACCGCCGGGTTTTGCGCGGCCTGTATCCTCAGTATGCCCCACTTGAGGAGCAAAAGCAGAAAAAGGGCGGGTTTTCAAAAACCCGCCCTTTGATTTATAAAAGCAAAGAAATTACTCGGCGAAACCGGAGTTTACCAGCTTTACCAGGCCTTCCACGGCAGCCTGCTCGTCGGCGCCGTCAGCGATGATGCGGATGGTGGTGCCGCCCACGATGCCCAGGCTCAGAACGCCCAGCAGGCTCTTGGCATTCACGCGGCGCTCTTCCTTCTCGACCCAGATGGAAGACTTGTACTCGTTGGCCTTCTGGATGAAGAAGGTAGCGGGACGGGCATGCAGGCCGACTTTGTTCTCAACGGTAACTTCTTTAACAAACATGATTCATTCGCTCCTATTTCTAAAATTAGATGGGCTTCTGTTTGTTATAATAGCCCATTCTTACCCGATTGTACAGTACATTTGTGCAATTTTGTCAGTTTCCCGAATCCAGAAAATGCCGGAAACGTTTCTTTGTGCAAATCAACCACTAAGTTTTCAACAATCTCATAAGAAATCCCGAAAGTTTTCAACCTTATTGGTAATAATTACTTTTTGTGGTTCTGATTATGCTCATTTTGGTACGCTTCGTACAAATCCGGACGCCGGATGCGGGTGCGCTCCAGGCTTTGCTCACGCCGCCATTTGTCTATATTGCCATGATGGCCGCTGAGCAAGATCTCTGGAACTTTTTTGCCCCGCCACTCCTCCGGGCGGGTGTACTGGGGGTACTCCAGCAGGCCGTTCCAGTGGCTTTCGTCCTGGTAACCCTCCGGCTGAGAAAGCACGCCGGGCTGCAGGCGCAGCACACTGTCTGCCACCACCAGCGCCGCAAGTTCACCGCCGGTGAGCACATAGTCGCCGATGCTGATTTCCTCGTCCGCCAGCTCCTCGATCACCCGCTCGTCCATGCCTTCGTAATGGCCGCAAACCAGAAGAAGGCTGTCGTACTGGGCAAGCCGCTTGGCGGTCTCCTCGGAAAAGCGCTGGCCAGCCGCGGTCATAAATATAATATGCGGCCGCTGGCGGCCCTGTTCCTCCACCTGGCGGATGATATCCTGGCAGCAGTCATAGATGGGCTGGGCATTCATCACCATGCCGCAGCCGCCGCCGTAGGGATAGTCGTCCACCTGCTTCTGCCGGTTCAGGGTGTAGTCCCGAATCTGATGGCAGTGGGTCTCGATATAGCCTCGCTTTGCGGCCCGGCCCAGGATGCTCTCATCCAGCACCCGCTGGCACATCTCCGGGAACAGGGTCGCCACATCCACACGCATCATACCTGGTCACCATTTTCCGCTTCGCTGAACATGCCCGGAATGGGGCTGACCAGCACCTTGCGGTCCTCAATGCAGATCTTCACCAGGAAGGGTTTGACCGCCGGGAACAGGGCGGTGGAGCCGTCCGGGCAGGAAACGGTGTAGATGTCCTGGGCGCCGGGGTGGCTGACCTGGGCAATCTCACCGTAGTCCCGGCCGTTCTCGGCATCGATCAGATGGCAGCCCAGCAGATCGGCCTGGAAATAATGGCCCTTGGGCAGCTTTGCATCCGCCCGGTCGATATAGAACACCTGGCCCACCAGCGCGCGGGCCGCGTCCATGTCGTTCACACCTTCAAAGGTGACCAGCGCCATGTTCTTATGGGCCCGCACCTTGGTTACGGCGATGGGCGCCTGGCCCTGCGGGCCCCGGTACAGCCGCTTGAACCGGCCCAGAAAGGCCGCGTCGTCGCACCAGAGCTCCACCTTCACTTCGCCTGCCACCCCGTGGGTGGTCACAGCCTTGCAGATTTCCAGATACTGCTGCATCTTGTTTCTCTCCTTTTGTGTGGGGCAGGGCCGCTTCGCCCGCCCGGTGACAAGGGCAAGCCGCATTCCCGCGCAATAACGCGCAAACGCTGCGAGGTTGCCCAGGCAAAAAAGCAGGGCCCCTTGCACAGCAGCTGGCAAGGGGCCCTGTTTGTGTGGTTTTGTTCTCCCGAAGGTCAGTCGATCTCTACCATGACCTTTTCGCCCTTGCGAACGGCGGCAGCCCGCATTACAACGCGGATGGCCTTGGCGATGCGGCCCTGTTTGCCGATCACCCGGCCCATGTCGTTCTCAGCCACGCTCAGGTGGTAAACGATGGTGCCGTCCTCACGGGGGGCGTCCACGGTAACGGACACAGCGTCCTTATCGTCGACCAGGCCCCGGGCAACTGCCAGCAACAGCTCCTGCATAGGGTTGCCCTCCCTTTAGACTGATTACAGGATCTCGTTCTTCTTCAGCAGCTCACGAACGGTATCGGTGGGCTGAGCGCCGTTGGCGATCCACTTCTTGGCCTTCTCGGCGTCGATGTTCACAACGCTGGGCTCCTTGGTGGGATCGTAGTAGCCGATCTCCTCGATGAAGCGGCCGTCACGGGGGAAGCGGCTGTCAGCAACAACAACGCGGTAGAAGGGAGCTTTCTTGGCGCCCATGCGGCGCAGACGGATCTTAACTGCCATAGTGGTAAACCTCCTGATGTTTGGGGCCCCGGTGTGGGGCGATTGTGATTGTTATATTGTATCAAACCCGCCCTTTTGGGGCTGCGGGTCATACCTTGGAAAACGGCGCGTTTTTCGCGCTTACATGCCGCGCAGGCGGCGGCCAAAGGCCTTGGGGTTCTTTTTCATCTGCTTCATCATCTTCTGCATCATCTCAAACTGGCGAAGCAGCTTGTTCACCTCTTCCACGCTGGTGCCGCTGCCGGCGGCGATGCGGCGCTTGCGCTTGGGGTTGATGATGCTGGGCTTTTCCCGCTCGGCGGGGGTCATGCTGTGGATGATGGCCTCGATGTGGACAAACACCTTTTCATCGATGTCATCCGGGTTGATTTTGTTGCCGCCGGGAAGCATGGAGACCAGCGACGCAACGCCGCCCATCTTTTTCATCTGGGCCAGCTGGTCCAGCATGTCGTTCATATCGAACTTGTTCTCCATCATCCGCTTGGCGGTCTCGGCGGCCTTCTTCTCATCCTGCAGGTCCTGCGCCTTCTCGATGAGGGTGAGCACGTCGCCCATGCCCAGGATTCGGCTGGCCATGCGGGCCGGGTGGAAGACCTCCAGATCGTCCAGCTTTTCGCCGGTGCCCTGGAACTTGATGGGCTTGCCGGTGACGGCCTTGACGCTGAGCGCGGCACCGCCGCGGGTATCGCCGTCGGTCTTGGTGAGGATGATGCCATCCACCGCCACGGCCTCGTTGAAGGCCTTGGCCACGTTCACCGCGTCCTGACCGGCCATGGCGTCCACCACCAGCAGAACCTCGTCCACCTCAACGGCTTCCTTGATGCGGCCCAGCTCGTCCATGAGCTCCTGGTCAACATGCAGGCGGCCGGCGGTATCCAGAATCACAATGTCGTTGCCGTAATCCTTCGCGTGAGCGATGGCCTTTTTGGCGATGATCTCGGGCTTTTCGGTGCCCATGGTGAACACCGGAACACCCGCCTGCTTGCCCACCACCTGCAGCTGATCAATGGCCGCGGGGCGGTAGATATCACAGGCCACCAGCAGCGGGCGGTGGCCCTGCTTGAGGAACCACTTGCCCAGCTTGGCAGCGTGGGTGGTTTTACCATTACCCTGCAGACCGCAGAGCATGAGCACCGTGGGAGGCTTGGACTTGATGTGGATGCGCGCAGCCTCGTTGCCGCCCATGAGCTCGGTGAGGGATTCGTTTACAATCTTGATGACCTGCTGGGCGGGGGTCAGGCTTTCCATGACCTCCTGGCCCATGGCCCGCTCGGTGACCCCGGCGATGAAGTCCTTGGCCACCTTGTAGTTTACGTCGGCCTCCAGCAGAGCGGTGCGAACCTCACGCATGGCGGCCTTAATGTCCGCCTCGGTGAGCTTGCCCTTGCCCCGCAGCCGTTTGAACACGCCCGAAAGCCGTTCGGAAAGAGATTCAAAGGCCATGTCGTTGTCCTTTCGTTGTGTGTGCCGGTTATTCGCTGATCTGCCCGATGATCTCGAGCATCTTGCGGGCGGAGTCGTCAATGCGCTTGCTCGGCGTGTAGCCGTTGGCGTTCTCGAACTGAATCTCCCGTGCCAGGCTTTCCAGCTGGGCGATGCCCTGCTGCACAGCCCGGTAGCGCTTTGCGAAGCCTACCTTTTCCTCCAGCTCCAGGATGATCCCCTCGCCCCGCTTGATGGAGTCCCGCACGCCCTGGCGGGTGATGCCAAAGTTATCGGCAATCTCTGCCAGCGACAGATCGTCGTTGTAGTACTGCTCCATCACGTCGCGCTGCTTTTCGGTGAGCACGTCGCCGTAGAAATCCAGCAACAGTGAAATCTCAAGATTTTTTGCCACCGAAAACGCCTCCTTGCCGGGGTGCCGGTCCCTGTAAAGTGTTTCACCTTTTCGTAAAGCGTTTTGCTTTACAGTTTGCTATTATAACAGAGGCCGCGCAGCGCTGTCAAGGGGGAAATGGCGCAAAAAACGTTCTTTTTCTTCCCCTTCTTTCCCGGGCATGACTTTGGCCGCGGAACGTGCTACAATAAGGGCAGAAAGCGGCAGTTTCCGAACCGCCATTCCCCGTCCTGTTTTTGCTTTCCTATATAATATATAATACATAATTAAGAAAGGCAGGCGTTCACGATGACCGGAATCAACGAGACCTATTACCAGCAGCTCACCCGCTGCCCCGTGGTGGCCCTTGGCGGCTATGCCGCAAAGCACAGCCTTCCCGGCAAGCTGTACGCCTGCCTGCTGTTCGACGGCCCCACCGGCACCGGCAAGGACGCGCTGGCCACCGCCATGATCCGCCTGGCTGCCCAGCGGGGTGAATTGACGGAGGGTCAACCCATTATTGAAACCGGCTGCGGGGCCTTTGCGGCGGCGCTGGCCATTGCCGCCGGGCGCAGCGGACATCCGCTGACCCTGGTGGTGCCTCCCGCGCTGGAGCCGGAGCGGGAGCGGTTTCTGCAAGGGCTGGGCGCCCGGCTCCGCCCTTGCTACGAGCGTCCCTCCGGGCAGGAGGGCATGGACATCCTGGCCCGCCGCATGGCCGAGGAACAGGGCGCTTACTACATGAACTACTTAGCCAGCGAGGACAACCCGGAATACCACCGGCGCATCACCGGCCCCGCCATTTTGAAGGCCACCGAGGGCGGCAATCTGATCGACACGATTGTGGCCGGGGTGGGCAGCGGAGGCACCGTGACTGGTGTGGGCGAATATGTGAAGGCCTGGACCAATCATATCCGTATGGCCGCGGTGGAGCCCTACGAGTGCCAGGCCATCGGCGGCGGATTTCTGGCCCCCCACGGCATCCCCAACATCGGCTTCGGCTTCGTGCCGGAGAACTATAATCCCTATGTGGTGGATCTGGTAACGGCGGTGACCACCGGCGAGGCGGTGCAGGCTGCCCGCGAGGTGCTGCTCACCGACGGCATCCCCGCCGGGCCCAGCGCCGGAGCCACCCTGTACGCCGCCCGCACCCTGCTGGAAAAGGGCAAAAGCAAGAGCGCTTTGTGCATCTTCCAGAGCCGCCAGGTCTACGCCTGAGCGCTCTGAGCGAACACACCGAAAAAGAGGACTGATTGCATGTACGACGAACTCACCGAAGTGGACATTAAAAAAATGCAGGAGGAGATTGAACACCGCATCCTGGTAGTGCGGCCGCAGTGCCTGGAGGACGTAAAGATTGCCCGCTCCTACGGAGATCTGAGCGAGAACTTTGAATACAAGGAGGCCAAGCGCCAGAAAAACCGCAACGAGAGCCGCATTCGCTATCTGCAGCGGATGATCAAGACCGCCAAGGTAGTCAAATCCGACCACGCCGAAGGCTCGGTGGGCCTGTTCGACAAGATCACCCTGTACTTTCCCGAGGATGAGGAAGAGATGGTGGTCAAGCTGGTGACCACTCTGCGGGTCAACGCAGACAGCGGCCTCATCAGCCGGGAATCCCCGCTGGGCCGGGCTATCTTCGGTAAAAAGGCAGGCGAAACCGTACAGGTGGAAGTTCGCCCCGGCGTGAGCTATCCGGTGACCATCCGCGCCATTGAGCCCAGCGACGATGACGCCTCCCTGCCCATCAGCCAGTATTAATAAAAACGACCAAAAAAGCCGCCGCCCTTCCCAAAATCAGGAAGAGCGGCGGCCATTTTATTTCAAAGTGTTCCGATCCGAATCACTTGCCCCGGATCACGCGGCCCAGCTGGATCAGCAGGGTGGGCGCGAAGGCCAGACCCAGGATCTGCAGATACTGCACGCCGTTCAGCGCGGTGACCGAGAACAGGCCCTCCAGCACCGGGATGGTGAGCACAGCCGCCAGCAGCACCACGCCGCCGGCAAAGGCCATCAGCGAATACTTGTTGCTGCCAAGACCCAGCTTGAAGATGGACTCGGTGCCGCGGCAGTTGAAGCCGTGGAACAGGCGGGCCAGGGTCAGGGTGGCGAAGGCCATGGTGCTGGCCATGGCAGCGCCGCCGGCGGACAGGCCCAGATAGAAGGCGGTCATGGAGGCAATGGCGATCAGCGCGCCCTGCCACAGAATCTTGAACATGAGGGGCTTATCCAGGATGGAGGCCTTGGGGTCGCGGGGCTTCTGGTCCAGCAGACCCTTGCGGGCGGGCTCCATGCCCAGAGCAATGGCAGGCAGGCTGTCGGTAAGCAGGTTGATGAACAGCAGATGCACCGGCTGGAAGGGCACGGGCAGAGCCATCAGTGAAGCGTACAGCACCGCCAGAATACCGGCCATATTGCCGGACAGCAGGAACTGAATGGCGTTCTTGATGTTGGTGTACACGCCGCGGCCGTTCACCACAGCCTTCACGATGGTGGCAAAGTTATCATCCGCCAGAATCATGGCGGCGGCGTCCTTGCTTACCTCGGTGCCGGTGATGCCCATGGCCACGCCCACATCCGCCTTCTTCAGAGCGGGGGCGTCGTTCACGCCGTCACCGGTCATGGCGGCGATGCAGCCCCGGCGCTGCCAGGCGGAGACGATGCGGATCTTATGCTCGGGAGACACACGGGCGTAAACCGAGATGTGGGGCAGCTTTTCGTCCAGCTCGTCGTCGGTCATGGCGTCCAGCTCCACGCCCTCCAGGGCAATGTCGCCTTCCTCAAAAATGCCGATCTGCTTGGCAATGGCAGTGGCGGTGACCTTGTGGTCGCCGGTGATCATTACGGTGCGGATGCCGCCGCGCTTGGCGTCGGCCACAGCCTGCTTGCTCTCCTCACGAGGCGGGTCAATCATGGACACCAGGCCCACGAAGGTGAAGCCGTTCTCGTCCTCCAGGGTCAGCTCCCGCTCCGCATCCATCTCGCGGCAGGCGAAGGCCAGAACGCGCAGGCCGTTTTCGGAAAATTCCTCGTTGGCCCGGGCGATGGCGGCACGCATCTCATCGGTCAGAGGCACCACGCCCTTGGCGGTGAGCAGCTTCTCGGAACGGGCCAGCAGCACGTCCATGGCGCCCTTGGTGAGCAACATGGGTTTGCCGTTCACCCGGTGCAGGGTGCTCATCAGCTTGCGGTCGGAATCAAAGGCCAGCTCGCCCAGACGGGGGAACTGACTGCGTACACTGTTTGCATCGGTCTGGTGCATGCCGCCCCAGTTTACCAGGGCGATCTCGGTGGGGTCGCCCACCGAAGCGCCGCTGGCCACATCCACGGTGGCGTCGCTGGCCAGCAGGCCGATCTTCATCAGCAGCTCCTGGGCCGGGTCGCTCATGTCGGCATCCTTCGCCTCCACCAGCTTGCCGTCCGCCCAGATCTTCTGCACGGTCATCTTGTTCTGGGTCAGGGTACCGGTCTTATCCGAGCAGATCACCTGTACCGAGCCCAGGCTTTCCACCGCCTTGAGTTCCTTGATGATGGCGTTCTGACGGGCCATTTTCTGGGTGCCCATGGCCAGCACGATGGTCACGATGCTGCTCAGGGCCTCGGGGATGGCGGCAACCGCCAGAGCCACGGCAAAGAGCAGGGAGTCCAGCAGGCCCATGCCGCTGCGGAACAGCGACAGACAGAACACCAGAGCGCAGATGGCCAGGATGGCTGCGGCCAGCTTGCCAGAGAAATCATCCAGACTCTTCTGCAGGGGAGTTTTGCGCTGCTGGGTCTGATTCATCAGCTCAGCAATGTGGCCCAGCTCGGTGTTCATGCCGGTACCGGTAACCAGCATCACTGCACGGCCATAGGTGACCAGCGAACCGGAGAACACCATGTTCTTCTGATCGCCCAGCGCGGTCTTGCCCGCAGGCAGCGCGTCAGCGGTTTTTTCCACCGCCTCGGACTCACCGGTCAGCGAGCTTTCGTTCACCTTCAGGGAGTAGCACTCCAGCAGACGGCCGTCGGCAACCACCAGGTCGCCCGCCTCCAGGTACACGATGTCGCCGGGCACCACCTGGGGACCGGCCACCTCCTGGCGCACGCCATCCCGCAGAACCTTGGCCACCGGAGCGGACATGGCCTTCAGGCTTTCCAGGCTTTTTTCCGCTTTCAGATACTGTACGGTGCCCAGCACCGCGTTCATGATGAGCACCGCGAAGATGACCAGGGTACTCTCCACATTACCGGACACCATGGAGATCACCGCCGCCACGGCCAGAATAAAGACCAGCAGATCCTTAAACTGCTCCAGGAAGATCACCAGCGGGCTTTTCTTTTTTCCTTCCGCCAGCTGGTTGGGGCCGTGCTCCTCCAACCGCCGGGCGGCCTCCTGAGCAGTCAGGCCGTCTGCGGTGGCCTTCACCTGCTCCAAGGCCTGAGGAACGGTTTTGTCAAAATAAGTTTGTTCCATACGTTCATTCTCCTTTTTCCTAGTTTGCCCGTTTCGCCCGGCGGGAAGTCTTTTTCCGCAAAAGAAAAAAGACTTCCCGACAGCACGCGCAAAGCGTTGCTGTCGAAAAGTCTTGTTACCGACTCGTTAAGAAGCGGCGCACCCTGCCAGGCCCTTTTGAGGCCGTGATGTTGACAAGGCGGCTTGCAACTACTCCCTTTTCAACTTGGGTTAACTATACCACGGCAGGCAGGCCCCGTCAAGTGATTTTTGCAGGATTTTCATTTTTTTCATATTTTGGTCCGTTTTCCCGTGTATCGCTTTCCACCCGCTCCTGCCAGGAAATACGCTGAATCTCGTGGAAGCCCTCCTCCTGCTTCGGCTCCACCAGCCGGGGCTGCATAAGGGCGATGGCAAAAAAGGGCACATGCCGCTGGCGGCAGGCATCATTCCGGATAGCCTGCATCACACCGGTGTCGATCCACACCGCCACGCAGCGCACTCCCTCCGGCACCGCCCGCAGCACCCTCCGCCGTGCCCGGCGGGACAGATGCACCGAGTCCACCACCACGTCTCTGCCCTGTTCCAGAGCGGCGCGCATGCGCTGGTTCATGATCCGGTGCACCCGGTGGTACCCCTTCAGAGTGAGCTCCTTACCGAACAGCTCCATGCGGATACCGTCGGACCCGATGTATTCCGCCCCGGCCAGCCGGGTTTTCGCCCAGGTGGTCTTGCCTGCGCCGGAAATTCCCACCATCAGATACATTGTGGCCATTGCTCTGCCTCCTTTCCGTTCGGCCCGCTCCCGGCCCGGCAATAAAAAAAGACCTTTCGGCACAGCAAACACTGTGCCGAAAAGTCTTGTTACCGCGCTGTGAGCAAACCGGCCCGCTTCGCCAGGCATTTTGCCGTGATGTTGACGAAGCGGCTTGCAACTACTCCCTTTTCAACTGGTTTAACTATACCAGTTTTTTGGTGGCAGGGTCAACGGTTTTCACAGAGTTTTTATTCTTTGCCCGCTCCGGCTTATTCTTCGCCGTTCGCGAACTGGCTGTTGTACAGATTTGCGTAGAAGCCGCCCTTGGCAAGCAGCTCATTGTGGTTGCCGGTCTCCACGATATCGCCGTCCTTCATCACCAGGATCATATCCGCATCCCGGATGGTGGACAGGCGGTGGGCAATGATAAAGCTGGTGCGGCCCTTGGTCAACTCGTCCATGGCCTTCTGAATGGCCAGCTCGGTGCGGGTATCCACGCTGGAGGTGGCTTCGTCCAGAATCAGAATCTTGGGGTCCGAGATGATGGTGCGGGCGATGGTGAGCAGCTGCTTCTGGCCCTGGCTGATATTGCTGGCATCCTCGTTCAGGACGGTGTCGTAACCCTGAGGCAGGGTGCGCACGAAATGGTCCACCTGAGCGGCTTTGGCGGCGGCCAGCACATCTTCATCGGAGGCATCCAGCCGGCCGAAGCGAATATTCTCCCGAATGGTGTCGTTGTACAGCCAGGTGTCCTGCAGCACCATACCAAAGGCGCTGCGCATATCGCCCCGCTCAAACTGGCGCACATCGTAGCCATCCAGCAGAATGGCGCCGTCGCTCACATCGTAGAAGCGCATGAGCAGCTTGACCATGGTGGTCTTGCCCGCACCGGTGGGGCCGACGATGGCCACCTTGGTGCCCGGCTGCACAATGGCGGAGAAATCGTTGATGATGGTCTTCTCCGGCACATAGCCGAAGTGTACATGAGCAAAGTAGACCGAACCATTGATCTCGCTGCTGGGTACCGGTTCCTTGGTGTCCGGCACTTCCTCCGGCTCCTCCAGGAACAGGAACACACGCTCGGCAGCCGCGGCGGTCATCTGCAGCTGGTTGGAAATATTTGCCAGCTGGGTAATGGGCTGGGTAAACTGGCGCACATACTGGGTGAAGGCCTGGATATCACCAACGGTGATGGTGCCGTTCAGCGACAGGAAGCCGCCCAGCACACAGATGGCCACATAGCCCAGGTTGCTCACAAAATTCATCAGAGGCATCATCATGCCGCTCAGGAACTGGCTCTTCCAGGCGCTCTGGTACAGCTTCTCGTTCAGGCCGTTGAAGGTCTCGATGCTCTCTTCCTGGCCGTTGAAGGCGGTGACCACCACATGGGCGCCGTACATCTCTTCCACATGGCCGTTCACATGGCCCAGGTACTCCTGCTGGCGGCGGAAGAACTTCTGGCTGTGACGCACCACGTTCATCACAATCACCAGGCACACCGGCAGAATGCAGATGGCAATCAGGGTCATCAGCGGGCTGATGGAAAGCATCATGCACAGCACGCCCACGATCATGGTCAGCTGAGTGACCACCTGGGAAAGGCTCTGGTTCAGGGTCTGGGTGACCATATCCACATCGTTGGTGATGCGGCTGAGCACCTCACCGTGGGGCACCCGGTCAAAATAGGACATGGGCAGCCGGTCGATCTTCTGGCTGATATCGGTGCGCATGGCGTAGCTCACCTTGGTGGCGATGCCGGCCATTACCCAGCCCTGCACGTAAGACAGCATCGCACTGAGCACATACAAACCGGCCAGGAACAGCAGAATCTGGCCGATGGCCCCGAAGTCGATGCCGCCGGTGCCGGTGAGCATGGCAATTACGCCTTCAAACAGCTTGGTGGTTGCCTGACCCAGGATCTTGGGTCCGAAGATGGAGAACACCGTGCCGCCCACAGCGCACAGCAGCGCCAGCACAATGCTGGGCAGGTAGCGCCGCATGTAGGCCAGCAGCTTTTTCATGGTGCCCTTGAAGTCCTTGGCTTTTTCGCCCACGGCCATTGCGCCGGGGCCGTGTCTCATCGGTCCTGCCATTATGCCAATTCCTCCTTTGAAAGCTGACTTTCCGCGATCTCGCGGTAGGTCTCGCAGTTTTTCAGCAGCTCCTCATGGGTGCCCTTGCCCACCACGCGGCCTTCATCCAGCACAAGGATCTGGTCCGCATGCATAATGGTGGACACACGCTGCGCCACGATGAACACCGTGGACTCTTTGGTGTAGCCCTTCAGCGCCGCGCGCAGCTTGGCGTCGGTCTTGAAGTCCAGGGCGGAGAAGGTGTCGTCGAAGATATAAATGGGAGCCTGCTTCACCAGCGCACGGGCAATGGAAAGCCGCTGGCGCTGGCCGCCGGATACGTTGGTACCTCCCTGGCTGATGGCGGTATCCATGCCATTCTCCAGCGTTTCAATAAACTCGGTAGCCTGAGCGATGTCCGCACTTTCCTTCAGCAGCTCATCCGGAGCGTCTGCCCGGCCATAGCGCAGGTTGGTGGCCACAGTGCCGCTGAACAGCAGGCCCTTCTGGGGCACATAGCCGATGGCCTCGCGCAGATCCTTCTGGCGCAGCTGGCGCACGTCCACGCCGTCCACGGTGATGCTGCCCTCGGTGGCATCGTAAAAGCGGGGAATCAGATTCACCAGGGTGGATTTGCCGGAACCGGTGGCGCCGATGAAGGCCACCGTCTCGCCCGGGCGGGCAGTGAAGCTCACATGCTCCAGCACGTTGGCATCCGCGCCCTCGTACCGGAAGGAAACATCCTTGAACTCCACAACGCCCTTTACCGGGTGGTTCATCTCGGTGGGCTGAGCGGGGTCGGCCACGGTGCTCTCACAGGTGAGTACCTCGTTGATACGCTCGGCGGATACCGAGGCACGGGGCACCATGATGAACATCATGCTGATGAACAAGAAACTCATGATCACCTGCATGGCGTACTGGATGAAGGCCATCATATCGCCCACCTGCAGATTGCTGGCGGCGATCTGCTTGCCGCCGAACCAGACGATCAGCAGCGACAGACCGTTCATCACCAGCATCATGAAGGGCATCATGGTAGCCATTGCCCGGTTCACAAACAGAGTATTGCCGGTCAGGTCCTTGTTGGCCTTTTCAAACCGGTTCTGCATGAAGGGCTGGTTGGAGAAGGCGCGCACCACCATCAGGCCGCTCAGCTCCTCCCGGCTCACCAGGTTCAGCCGGTCAATCAGGGTCTGCATCTTCTTGAAGCGGGGCATGGCCACTACAAACAGGGTGAGAATTAAACCCAGCATCACGATCAGGGCCAGGGCCAGCACCCAGGCCAGATTCAGGCACTTGGACAGGCCCATGATCAGGCCGCCAATGCCCATAATGGGAGCAAAGCACATCATGCGCAGGCCGATGCTCAAAAAGTTCTGCACCTGGGTGATATCGTTGGTGGACCGGGTGATCAGGCTGGCGCCGGAGAACTGGTCCATCTCGTTGTTGTTGAAGTAGCTTACCTTGCGGAACACATCCCGCCGCAGATCGCGGCCCACGCCCGCGCCCAGGCGCGCCATGCAGAAGCCTGCCGAAATGGCGCACACAGTGAGCAGGATGGCAAGGCCCGCCATGCGCAGGCCCACCTTCAGGATGTAAGAGGTCTGGATGGCATCGGTGTCCGCACCCAGTTGGGTGTAAAAGCTCTTGGTCAGCACCACGCCGGTCTGCTCCAGCATGCTTTCGGGAGTCACTGCCGCGGTGGCGATGGCCTCATTCAGCTGCTCATCCAGCGCGCCGCTCTGCAGCATGGCGGTAAGCTGGGCCATGGCGCCGGCATCCAGTGTGCCGCTGGCCTGCTCCTCGGTTTCGGTGGAGGAATCGGCAGGGGCCAGCTCCTCCATCATGTTCACCAGGGCATAGGCTGCCCGGTTGAAGGCATCGTTCACACCATTCTCCGGGTCGGCGGCCAGCGCCAGATCCTCATCCCCTGCATTGGGGTAGGTCTCTTTCAGCTTGTCTGCGTCCTCCCGTTCGCCCAGAGGCTGGTAGGCCGCATCCACCAGAGCCCTGTCCTCCTCGGACATGAACATCTGCATCATAGCCATGGCATCACTGTCAATGACCTCAGGCGCCGCCTGGGTGATGCCGCCCTGCTGCAGGCCCACGTTCACGATGTCGCTCATGTAGTTGGGCAGCGTCAGTTCCAGCATTGCCTGGCCGAA
Source organism: Allofournierella sp. CML151 (assembly GCF_027853465.1). Lineage (NCBI taxonomy): Bacteria > Bacillati > Bacillota > Clostridia > Eubacteriales > Oscillospiraceae > Allofournierella > Allofournierella sp. CML151. The sequence goes on from NZ_JAPNNW010000007.1 coordinate 146,470, forward strand.
CAGCAGCGCCACACCCACAAGCAACAGGCCCAGATAGGGCTTTAAATATCGCTTCAGTTTCAGCATACTCGTTTCTCCTTACTGCCAGCGCCGTCCGCAAGCGGGCGGCAGCTGTTAAATTTGCTTTGTTTGACCGGCCGCACCGGGTTCAGGGTGAGCCGAACTCCTCCTCCATGGCATCCGCCAGGTAGTTGAAGGCTTCAATCACCTGGGCGGGGGTTCGTTCGCCCTGCCGCTCCAAGCGGGTCATCATCCGCTCCAGCCGCCGGAACATATCCCGGCAGTTTTCCTGCAGCAGCGCATTGCCCTGCTCAGTGAGGGCAATCCACATCGTGCGCCGGTCGCTCTCATCCGGTGTGCGGCACACATACCCCAGCTCCTCCAAACGCCGGATACGCTGGCTCACCGCTGGCATGCTCTGATTCATCGCCTTCGCCAAAGCCGACAACGTCATTGGCTCGTAGGGGTCCGTGTGCGGGCAACTCCCGCCGAGCACATCGGCCCCCTTGTTGTGCAGCGTCATCAGGGTGAAAAACTGCGATTTATTCAGTGTTTCGCTGGGGCTGGCGTTTTTCCAGGCCCGCCGGATGCGGTCCATGGCGCGCAGCATCTGCAGCGCGTTGCTGTTCTCCATTTCCTTCATCTTCTCCCCCTTCTCGACTGACTTCATCAGTTGTTATCTATATTAATTATGTTACCTAAGTATTTTATTCATCTTTTGCTTCCTTGTCAATATATCCAATCCCATTTCATACTATTTTTACATTTTGCCGGTTTTCAGGCAAAAAACGCCCCGATTCCGAAGAATCGAGGCGTT